>CALLKE010000072.1 GCA_938008555.1 uncultured Pedobacter sp. | reverse complement strand
CCATATTTGGAACACGCACAATTAACGCGCCCCCAGGCTTTAGAACTTTTAGCAGTGCCTTGCAACACGCCTCCAAATCTATAACATGTTCTAATACGTCACAGGCAACTACCATATCAAACGTGGAATCTTTAAATGGCATGTCCTCAATGCGGGCATATGCCACACCAAAACCGGCATCACGGGCCTTTGACAAATAATCGATGCTTATGTCTATTCCATAGAGCTCTGCATCCTCCTTAAACGGCGCAAGCACCCTGCCTAAACCAACCCCCGCATCCAAAACGCGACATCCGGGTCGTATATATTTCTTAATGAGCTCTCTAGTGGACTCTTCCAGGCATTCCCAAAGTTCATGCTCTATAAATGGGTTATCTGCCCCAGGGGCCATCGCAGCCAAATGATCTGCCGCGATCTTTGCATAATTCTTTGTATACCGATCAGAGACCGAGAACACAGGTATCCCATCTATTGATTCCAAGGGCGGCCTACTAAATAATTCCTTATTAATTTCCATGCCAGATTATCTTCTTAAGTTAGGACTCAAATTTCCATTCCGCCGAGTGGAAGAAATTACATGATATCGCGTCTAATGACTCTGGTAACTCAATCTTCAGAGAGAAGCTGCGGCTGAGCAAGTCATATCGTTCCGAGCTATTTAGCATCTCTAATGCACAGTATTTCAGGACGCTAATTCCGACTGTATACTCTCCAGGCCCCAGTTGGCAGGGATTCAAGTCTATTCTTATCCTTCTATACCTTCCCTGTTGAATGGAGAAAACATCACCAGGGCTAAATATTCTTGTAACGCAAGCGCCCATTGGATCATGAATGGCGATTCCATATCTGCAATTATATTCCCCCGTTGACTCCGCAACGAGATCTATGATGAAAGCCCCCGGCCTTATGGACACCAGGGGACTGTTCGCACCTCTCTCACCAACCGTTGTAAAACCAACTACCTTCAGACCTTCATCGGACTCCCACCTTGACACCCCTCCAGGAGCTAGGCTATTCATCGCGCTATCAGCCGGAGACGCCAGACTTAATTTATTTAGGTGAGGGAAAAAAAATGGCTCTTGAAATCTTAGTTCTTCTGGAATTTGGATCGAGGTCCTTGTGCCGCCTATATATCCACCGTTATCACTGCTAATAAATTTCTGGTTTTCTAAGTCGAAACCTAGTTTTGAAGAATTGATGCTTGTTGGTGCTATCTTAGCAATTGGCCCATGTAGATGGGCTTCGTAAGCCTTTACAACGAGGAAGGCCGGCCCTTCCATCTGTATACGGCCGTTCTCAAGCCATATCGCCTCATCACACAATTCCAGCACCTGTTGCATAGAGTGTGATACTAAAAGCATAGTGCATCCAGATCTCACTAAATTCTCTACGCGAGACTTTGATTTGGCAACAAAATATGCATCTCCAGCGCCCAAAACCTCGTCTACGATCAGTATATCTGGACGTATTGCGGTTGCAGCCGCGAACATCAGCCTCGCCTGCATACCGAGGGAATAAGTCTTGAAGGGCTGATCTATAAATTGACCAAGCTCACAAAAGTCAATTATCCCCTCTAATGCCTTTTCGTACTCTTGCCGGGGCAAGCCATTATATTGAAGAGAAGCCTCTATATTCTGCCTCCCCGTATACTCTGGATGAAAGCCAAGACCGACATTCATTAGGGCCTGTACCTTTCCGTTTACTTCGACGTCGCCCTTAGACTGCTGAAAGTTACCACATATGAGTTTAAGAAGAGTGGTTTTTCCGGCGCCATTACGTCCGATTATTCCTAATCTCTGGCCCCTCTTTACGCTCAACGTCACATCGCTTAGAGCGACGAATTCTTTAGGGGCACTTTTCGGCCGTATACCAAATCTTTGCAAACCCAATACATCAATGAGCTGATCTAGCTGGCTACCATGAAGTCTATATACTTTAGAGACATGATCCATTCGGATGGCGTAATTATCAGGCATAATCAAAGAAAACGCATTTTGATTTTTGAAAAATCTTAAATCCCACGATAAAACTTAACAGGGAAAGCACAATAGCTCCTATTGCGATGAATTTATCTGGCAAAATTCCATAGCAAATAAGCGACTGAAAGGTCAGAACAAAATAGGAAAGAGGATTAAGATATATTATCGCTTTCAGGGTACTTGGAACCATTTCTGGGGTATACGCAAACGGACTCAATATAAATAGCAGCATCGTAATTAATCCCAGCATATGTTGTATATCACGGGCCACAAGCGAGAACAATGATAGAATCCACCCTATTCCCATCGCAAACATAAGCAGCAGCATCCAGAATACCGGAACCAATAGAACGGTATAGATTTTTGCATTCCCCCAGGCGAAACCCGCGATCAGGGTCACTGATATCCCTACCATACTGGTCACTTGTGCTGACACGGCGGCTCGCACAGGTATCAACTCAGCAGGAAACACCGTATTCATTAATAGACTTTTATTTGAGGACAAAGAAGTAGTTGCCGCAGTTAAGGCTTCACTGAAGGCCATTAGACACACCAACCCCGAACACACCAATACAACATATCCCATTGAGTCTAGGCTGGAGGGCCGGATTTTAAATATCATGGTATATAATCCGGTATATATCCCGAGCTGGAGTAATGGATATAATACAGCCCATAACGCCCCAAAAACTGAACCGACATATCGCTGGCGAACATCGTGCACTATCCCTTCCAGCATTCTCTTTCTGTATCCCCATAGTATCCAAAGAGATTTAAGGATGTTGGTTGCCATACTTATTTATACCTCTATATACGGATAGCACATGATTACAATCTGATTTTTAGTCGATTGATAATTTACCAATGATACGGAATAGGCTACTAATTTTTCAGCTACAAAAATCCTTTTTTCCTCTATGATAAAACATAACGCCACTATCCAAAAAATTAGCATCTTACATACTTCGCTCCATATGGCGCACATGTAGAAATCGCAGTCCGTAGCGACCCCATGCCTACTAGAGACACTGGTCTTGACGTATGAACCTCTCATGTTTCTTGATTGATTGACTTATTAGATCTCTATTTTCGAGCGTCCACTTCACTGTTCTCTGTATCCCATCCCTGATACCAGTTCTCGCTATAAATCCTAATTTTTCTTTCGCTTTCTCTGTCGAAGCAAACCGTTTACCAGAACGATCCCAGTCTCGCGCAGGCTTCAGATCTACTGGAGCCTTGTTTTCAGCAAACTCATTTATCAGATTGGCAAGCTCGAGAATAGTGGTTTCCTTTCCCGTTGCGAGGTTATACACCTCGCCAGGATCGCCCTTGAGGGCACAAGCCATAAGGCCACGGGCCATATCTTCGACGAAGATAAAGTCTCGACTGGCATTCCCTCCGTTATCCAAAGGTTGAGCCTCGCCATTCAATGCCCTCCAGATGAATGTAGGGGTGACGTTTCTCCAGACGGTATGCACCGTCCCTCTCCACTGCCCCGCACCCAAGATTTCTCTCGGGCCGTAGGCATTTGAGAACCGCGCTTTGACGATAGGTAGCTTGTAGTGGAGGAAATAGTAATTCCCGTACAGTTCTCCGATGATCTTAGAAATAGAATAAGGGCTGTCGTGGTAAAGGGTGACCGGCTGTTCTTCGGTGGTTGCGGTGGGTTGATCATAAGTTTTCTCCGCAACGGCACATGCAGCGGCAGCATAAACTACCTTCTTCAGCGATTTGATGTCTTTCAGACGATCAAATAGCTTTAGCGAGGTATAGGTATTATTGTCATGATCCGCTAATGGATCGGCGATCGAGGACTGATTGCCGTGGTAGCATGCCAGATGGAAAGCAGATCGGAAGAGCACACGTCTGAACTCCAGTCACTTAGGCATATCTCGTAT
>CALLKE010000071.1 GCA_938008555.1 uncultured Pedobacter sp. | reverse complement strand
AAATCAATTTGAGGTTTTATCCGTATCATGAAAATTATCTCTTAAAGTAGCCCTATCAGAGGGCATAAGACAAAAGCAGCAAGCTCACGTCTTAAATTTTTACCGCCCTAAATACCGTCAAGAGATGCCTATGATACATAAACCGATTCAGATTAAAAATCTTAGCCTTTCATTCCCACATAAAACCTGTTTTGAGAACTTCAGTTGCCAAATCCCTTACGGCAGTCGTATTGCCATCATCGGCAGAAATGGCAGCGGCAAATCCACGTTGCTGAAAATGATAGCACACTTGTGTGATGGAGATGCGATTGTTGGCTATGTCCCTCAAGTAATCGTTAACCACGTAAACTTAAGCGGTGGGCAACGCTTGAACAGGTCGGTGACAGAAGCTTTAAGCCTTGATCCAAATGTTTTGCTCCTTGATGAACCGACTAATCATTTAGATAGCCGCAACCGTAAAAGCCTGATGCGAATGTTGCAATCTTATCCTGGCACGTTGATTGTGGTCTCCCATGATAAAGGGCTCCTTCGTTATTGTGCGGACAACCTATGGCACATCGATAACGGCAAGGTTCATGCATTTTCTGGCAATTACAATGATTATATCCATGAAATCAAGCTGAAGCGCGCATCCATTGAAAGTGAGTTGGAGCTTTTAAACCGACAGAAAAAGGATATGCATCATAAGCTGATGCAAGAGCAACAACGCGCAACCAAAAGCAAAGCCAAGGGTGAGAAAAAAGTAGAAAATCGTAAGTGGCTTAAAATGGTTGGGGATTTGAAAGGCATGAAAGCAGAAAAATCCCAGGGCAAAAAATTAAAAGCTATAGATAGCACCAAGAATGATTTGAACAATAAGTTAGCTGATCTGCGACTCCCAAAAATCATCATTCCTAAATTTTCTATTGAAAATTCTGAAGCCGGTCGAGGGACACTTATCCAAATATCGGGTGGATCTGTTGGTTATTGTATCGACAAGCCAGTCCTATCAGGAGTCAGTCTCAGTCTTTCTGGTGGTGAGCGAATTGCCATCACAGGCGATAACGGCAGCGGTAAGTCAACCCTGATCAAAGCCATTCTTGGAGATAAAAGTGTCAATAAAACAGGCGATTGGTATGTGGTAAAACGAGATGATATTGGTTATCTTGATCAGCATTACAGCACATTAGATTCGAACAAATCTGTGCTTGAGACCATATCCGAACTCGTACCTCACTGGTCTCATGCTGACATAAGGCGGCACCTCAATGATTTCCTGTTCCGTAAAAACGAGGAAGTAACAGCGCTTGTGAGCACTCTTTCAGGCGGAGAAAAAGCAAGGCTTAGCTTAGCGCAAATGGCAGCTAAAACGCCAAAGCTGCTGATTTTGGATGAAATCACCAATAACCTTGATTTAGAAACACGCGAGCATGTCATCCAAGTTCTCATGGCTTACCCGGGAGGGATGATCGTTATCTCCCATGATAGCAATTTTCTGGAAGAGATTGGTATGGGTGAGACTGTGGATGTGGCAAAATTCAAATGTTTTTGATTTTCTCCAGCCACTTCACGATATATTCAGGGTATTGCTCAAACCATTCATCAACTTGGTAATTGCCCAGATTTGTATCGGTATTTGAAAAATAAGGTCCTCTTTTAAAGAGCCAATTATAAAGAGAATCCCAAAATCCCATACCGAAATTGGATATTTTAGCAGCAAAGTAAGCATCGTCACTAAAAGCACTATGCTGGACGTTTAGAGACCAAATGCTACCATTTAAGATTTTGGTTAATTGGTCACCCACATCTTCTTGGTATTGCAGCATCCCTCGAATAAAAAGGACAGGCTTTGCATCTGGATTAGGTGGCACGCCAATGCGTCCAAAAACGGCACGCTCTGTAATCTTGGAGTCGATATCGACAATAGCTTTAACCCGTTTATCAGCAAATCCTTTGATATGGGCGATATTAGCCCCAATACTATGCCCCATGAGGATAATTTTAGTTTTATCAAACGCGCTTGATAAGTCCCCGAAAGCTTGAAAATTATCCAATACAAAATCAATATCTTTTATGGCAGATGCAATGATTTCATCATCATAAGCGTAGCGGTAATCTCTGTCCCGTGGCAGATTCCAAACATCCTTAAATATTAAAGTTGTTTTCGTACCAATAGGGAATTTTACAAAATTTGCCACATAAGGTTGATCCATCGTAATCACAATGTAACCATGTGCAGCTAAGGCTTCATAAAGAATAGTGTTTTGCTGGCGCACATTTCCCCGCCCAGGAAGCGAAATGACGACAGGAAATTTATGATCGTTGATAATCGTCGCATGAGGAATGGCGTACCCCAGAACTTTTGTTCCAAATACATTGCTATCATCAAGGGTTCCTGGCATATAAGGTGCTGTCGCCCTTGTTTTTAGTGTCGGATAAAAAACTGTTGTCATCCACCGGCGCTTTTCTTCGCTTCGAAGTTGGGTCCGCGCAGGATCAAAGAGTTCAACATTAACGGTACCTACACCATATATTCCTTTTGGCTCTGGCAAAATTAAGGTATCTGCAAGCGCGAAAGTATCTATAGAAAAAATCACAGCCAGAAATGAGAAAATCAATTTCACAAACTTCATTCTACATACCTAAAATAAATTCACATCTTTGTTCAACCGTTCGTCCTTTAGGCACTATAATGATCTCAAAACCAAACTGTTTATATACATCCAGGTGAATCTTCTCAAAAATTAGCGCGTCTTCATAACTGATTTTTCTGGCACCCGTATGTTCAATAAAACCCAGATTTTCAAAAAAGAAGACTTTGTTTTGGTAGATGCCAGCTTTTAAGCAACGTTCAATTTCCTCTGCTAATATAGAAGAAGGTACGAACCCAACGTTCTCCACTAAAGATAAATATTTGGAAAGCGCATAGGTACAAAAAGGTGAGCGATCAAAAAATTGCAGATCCCCTGTGGCACTCATCTGCCGCTCTTTTTGCATGCGCACAATTTTATCTGTAAAGTCAGGCTCTTCCCATGGACGCTCTATGCCCTGAGCTTGTTCTTCTGCAATCACATCCGTCGCAGCTTCATGAATGACAACATGCCCTAATTTTTCTAACTCCACGATCACAGAGGTTTTTCCACTACATGGAGTGCCCATGAGGATAAAGCGTTTGGCATTAATGCATTTTTTGTCCATTGGGAACCTTTGGATCAACCGTTATTAAACAAATAGTGCCATTTTCATCAGAAAATCCCACAAGCAAAAACTGAGAGGTAAATCCTGCGATATTTTTCTCTCCCAAATTAACGCATCCAACAATCGGCCTGCCAAGAAGTGTTTCTGGCGTGTAATGTGCGGTCACTTGAGCGGATGTTTGCAATACCCCGATCTCAGGACCAAAATCTGCCCACACTTTAAAAGCCTGTTTTTTAGCCCGTGGGAATTCTTCTACTCTCACAATTGTACCAGAACGCAAATTCACACGTTCAAATTCTTCATATGTTATTGTGGTCATTTGTTCCATTAAATTTTCCTAACTATGAAATTGAGCCACATACCCTCTTTACTAGGAGCAACCCGACTTCTATTATCTTTTTTTTGCCATACTTCCAAGACTTCAAATAGTCCTTTCAAGTAAGGTTGGATCTTTTCTTCGTTCATGTTGTAAAAATCTCTTTCCGGTGTTTCCATATAATCATTCCCGTATTTATAGGATGCATAAAAGATCCCATTGGATTTGAGAGATCGATGAATCTTTTCATAAATATTTCTTTTTTCATCATAAGGGATATGCAGCAAAGACGCTTGAGCCCATACACCATCGAAAGTTTGCTGAAAATCTAAGTCTTGAAATGTGGAATGCATCAATGAACAGCTTGTCTAAAAAAGCGACTTGCTCTAAACTTGATATCTTAAGAGAACTGGATAACCAAGCATTTGTAAGACCGTTGCTTTGCCCCTTGTCGCCTGAAAGGTCCATATTTCCATAAGCAAGTTTTGACAAAATACAAGACTCTTTCATCCAACTTTGTGGAGTTTGATCTTGTTTCCAGGTGTCTTGCCAATCAACATAACCTTCTTTAAAAGGCCATACAGGGTGCATTTCATCAACAAGAATGCCAGAATCAAAACCTATTAAACTAAGCGGTATTTTAAACGTACTACAAGATGCATAACGTTTATCACAATCACCTTCTTTATGGATCATGTGATCTTTTTCTTTAGCAATAAAGCATTGTGAGGCACATACTATGTTGCCTGATAAAATAACGCCATATAAAAACAAAACGATTTTCTTCATGATGTACCTACTTAAAAATTGAATAATTGATTCTTGAATTTCATCTTTAACAAGATCGCTTCCTCTATCACATAAATCGATGTGTTTAGCGTCTTTAATAGAGATTACATCCACCCTGGTTGTGTGAATTACACCTTCATCAGGATTTGTGTCTATTGCTCCAAAACATAAAATTGGAATTCCTTTATCAGTCGAGAAAGGATAACGTAAACTATCCAGAGAAATCATTTTCGAAACCATTTCAGGATGAAGACTAGTGAGCATCATTGCCGTATTCTCACCATCAGAGTGGCCTATTAAAATCACCTTGTTTAAATCTAAGCTAGGTCCCTGTCCCTTAACTAAAGTTTTACTTTAGCCAGAGCATTATCCCCACTAAAAACAACGAACCAAGATACATGATAGCCGTCTTATCATACCGAGTTGCAATACGGCGAAATTGTTTAATGCGATTAATAAACCTCTCCACAATATTTCGTTCTTTGTAAAGCTCTGCATCATGTTCCGTTTTTAAAATCCGATTTTTCTTGCAGGAAGTAACTGGCTGAATTTCAGAATTTAATAGCATTTTACGAAATTCAAAAATATCATAAGCCCTATCTGCTAATAGATAATTGCAAAACTCATTATTAAAAATAGGTTATATTTTATTACAGCGATAGCAATAAAGCCTAGAAATGCTAGGTCTGATTTCTCAAACCTAAGCGCTAATTGCCTATTTTCTTTAAGCAGAGCAAAGAAATTTTCTATCTTACTTCGTAACTTGAATTTATCTTTATCGTATTCTATTGGCTCAGTCCGATTTTTTCTTCCTGGTATTACCGGAAAATTGTTATTTGACATTAAATAAATACGATGCTTGTTGCTATCATAGCCCTTATCTTCTGTAATGTAGCAACCTGAAACTGCAGCGGTCAAATCACCTGCGTGGTTGAGATCAGCCTGATTTCCTCCGCCTAAATAACCTTCTATAACATGAAAATCAGGAGTTATAGCCAAATGCAATTTGGTTGTTAGACCAGAGATGCTTTTGCCTTTTGATTGCTGCCCACTTTTTGACCACCTCTATGACGATGATATTTAAAGGTGCTGGAATCACATATGACTACATTCATCGTAGCTTTCTTCTGTTTTTGCAAATAAGCCAAAATCTTCCACCAAAGCGCCCTCTCGTTGCCTCTTTGAAATCTCATAAACACATTATGCCAATTACCATAGCATTTAGATAGATCTCTCCATGGAATTCCAGTGCGTAAAACATATAATATTGAACAAAATACCTTGTGATAGCTAATTATAGGCAGCCTTCCTTTCCATATAATGATGTTTGGATTGTAAACAACGCTACACTTATGCCAGGAGTTAAAGTTGACCATGGTGTGCAATTTGTTGGCGCAAACAAAGTTTAGTAACCAAAAATGTAGCGCCCTATGCGGTTGTAGGGAGTAACCCTGCACAAGAAATTCGTAAAAGATTTGATGAAGAAACAATAAATTTGTTGT
>CALLKE010000070.1 GCA_938008555.1 uncultured Pedobacter sp. | reverse complement strand
CGGCGAGGATCAAGGTGTTGTTGGGGTATTTGGAGGGGGTGTTTGGGTGAGGGGGAGGCGTGGCCGGAAAGTAAGAAATTGAAATACACGTAGAGCCGTATGCCGGGTGCCGCATGTCGGCAACGAGTCTTCCGTATTGGAAGTGGGAAGGCCGGTGTATGTTGGTTGTAAGCCGCGAGCCTTGCGCGTTGCTTAATAAATACAACTGATATTCTCTAATTGCTTGGAATCTGGCAATTCAAGTATCTTGCAATGTGGCTAGCTCGGTTTAGCATATTCCACATAAAAACCCCCTGAGATGCATTGAGGGCGTTGGCAAGAAGTAGCTTTCCACTTTTTAGATTTCCCTCCGTGTAGACATCTCCTTCGCTACCAACCAGCACCACACAATTACGATTAAGGTTGGCGTGTGTGTAGCGAATGTCTATCGGCAATTCCTTAGATTCTGTGACGCGTATTAGGTCTTTGATGGCCTGCGACACTCCCACTCCAGGAACAAGTGGAAGGCCCTTTAATGTACGTCCGTCTCGTTGAGCTTTTCGTTGTGATGCTTCCACAACTGCACGGGCCTTCCCTGCAACAACAGTCCTATGCAAAACCCAGTGTTTTACTCCTAGTCGAATTAGCCCGTCACGCGTCGCTACAAGTTCTGAAAGGGAGGCGTTTGCCTTGGTTAGCACTGTCTGCGCTGTTACGTAAACGTTATTAGATATCAGTTTTTGCAACGTTATGCGGGCCATTTCACGTGACGTGAAATGGCCTTCAAACAGCTTGCGGTTTACTGGGCGAAGCTTGTCATTGATTTCAAAAAAAGAATCAATCGAAACCCTGACGTGAACGTTAAATTTCTTTATACACGGCAATAGAATATCAATATCGCCAACCCCAGAGGTGTCTAATACAATTGGAATTCCTGTCTTTCCGAGCTCATCTAACATGTATACAGCTCTTTCTGGAGTAGATATTGGGTCGCCTCCCGTAACAACAAAAACCATTGGTTTCATGGCGAGTGCGGACTCTACAGTACGATCAGCGGTTTGCGTGCTTTCTGCGTTCCGAAGCTCACTTGTCATTAAGTCGTCCGCATGACAATAGACGCATTTCAGTGGGCACCATGCAGTACAGAAACAGTTAACGACAAGCGGGTCATCTCCAGAGGCATCTGGAACCTCTTCAAGGCCAATTAGTGATACTCCAGAGTAAGCATATTGAGTCGACTCTCGACCTTCCTCCAATAAAATCCCGACGCGGCATGCGATTTCGACTTCATGTTCTGATAATTCATTGGGCGGTGAGACGTAACTACCTTGAGCATGCTCACAAAATCTACTGATCGCCGGTCCGAGAGCGAAAAAGTCATTACGGCTGTGAATATAGGCGAAAGAGCCAAATCTCTCTAGGCGAAGAGTTACGTCATTGCTGAGTCGGTAGCGCATTTTTCTTCACCTTTTCTTAAAGTGTAAGTGCCATTCAATCTGTGCCATTCCATGGACGGTCCCTTTTTCCAGCGGCCTTCTTAGTCCGACATGGTTTTTAATGATGACTTTGTCTGATTTAAGGGCGTCGCTCTGCTCGAAACCTACGGATTTTAATGCTTCTGAAACAAATATTTCAGCGTCAAGGCGAGCGTCTTTTCTTACGCAGTCTCGAATAAAGCATACAAAAATGCCGCCCTGCTCTACTAGATTGGCTGCTGAGGTGAGCTTTTCTGTTAGGGAGACAAGGTAGTTTCTAAAGAATGGTAAGTAGTATGAGTCGCTGGCTTTCCCCTTTCCACTGGCCACCTCATTCAAGAAGTGCATTGCAGAAGGTGGGAGGGCCTGTTCTGAGGCGTCTTTGTTCTTTAAACCGCGAACTACCGTTGTTCCTATCTGGGCGCGTTTAATTTTCTGCCGATCCTCGTCAAACAACTCGCACAGTACGGCGAGCTCCGGGCCCCACATGACGGAATAGTCCAGCCTGTTTGCATACGGAGGCGATGTTATTACGCCGCTAATTGGTGTCGTGTTTGATACGGCTAGCGTGCCATCGGCTGGCGCCGTGGAAATCTTGAAGCTTCCTGACGGTGTGTGCAAAAGCTGGGCTAAGCTAGTTTGCACATGTTCAGCCCATGACGCAGCAAATTCGACTAGTAATTTCCGCAAATCCCCCAAGGGGATGATTCCCCCCTCCTTAATCCAAGTCGTGTTTTTTGATGGTCGATAACATACGAATTTTCTTGCGGCAAGAACCAATAGTGCCGTCGCAAAAATTGGTTCAATATCACCGTCCCAGAATATAGACCCTGGTTCAAATGGGGTCGAGCCTTCCCTGATTTCGAACTTCTTCTTGTATTCCTTAATGAAACATATGGTCGAGGGAGTTAGCCATTCGTCGTTGACAAAGTCTGTTTCACTTATTGCAGGTGTTTTGATCGTAGTCAGTTTCTTAAGGTAACGATTGACTAGCCTATCCGCACGACTGATCAGTTGTGGCGATCGAAGGGCTGCGAGACAGAGGCACGCTGGGTTGATGTCCTCGATAATGACATTCCACCCTTTCAGCGCGAGATCTCCGAGGTCACGAGCTTGACCTGCCATCGGATCAAGAAAAACCCCCCCCTGACGGTGCGCTATTGCTGAGTGGATAAACTTGATCTGGCTTAGAGAAAAGCCTCCGTACGAGCGAGCAAAAAATGGCGAAGATGTTGTTTGGTTAGCCATTTCTCTAGCGTGCCTTCAAAAACCAAGCGTTAATTTTCTCGGCCAATCTTCTAGCCAAATCATCAACGTTTCCCCCTGATTTAGAAACTAATGCACCCCAATCTTCAACTTGACTGCCAGCAATGAGTGCAGGAAGAACTACGCAAGATCTATATGCAACAAATGGAAGCCAGTACGTTGGCGGATGAGGCAGATCTCCTCCAAAAGAAACTAAGCATTCATGAAGCGTATCACGTATTTCTGTAAATGAAGACCAGCCGATCTTGTCTAAATCAATACGTTGTTGGTTCTCGTTCTTTACTTCAGGATTGAATATATGGTTCGCTACACTATTGTCGTCAATACACGTGCGCCAAGCCTCCCATAGAGCTCTTTCATCTGCCCCGCCAAGTGTTACAAACCGGCATTCATTATGTCTGGCCATCAGTGCACCGAACGCAGACCAAATGAGAGTAGGCGTTAGTAGTTTTCTAGCCTTCTTGTCGAACAAGTCCTTATCATCCCCGAGTTTAGATACAGCCAGTATTTTTCCA
>CALLKE010000069.1 GCA_938008555.1 uncultured Pedobacter sp. | reverse complement strand
TACTGTGGATGAATGATTCTTTGTTTCGCCCGTCGAATGGGTAATCGTAGCCCACATGTAGCACCGATTGAATGAAATAGGCTTTCAGACCGCGCTCACGTTTCAACTCATTCAGCTCCTCGGCAACGGTAGATCGGGTGATTCGATAGGAACCTAAATCGATATTATCGTCGAGCAATTTGTATTCGACTCCAGTACCTTTGAGCAAAAAGCCGACAAGCTCTTTCAGTTTAATCCCGGGGAAACCCCTTTTCTTGGCTGGCAATAGCTTGAGTAAAAACATCCCGTCCTCACATTCTATTCGTATGGGCGCTTTGGTATTTACGTTGCGGATGTAGCCCGAAAAGCGAACTTTCAAATCCTTACTTTCTGGCATTGTATTTCCAATAAAATAACCTAGCCTCACCGTGATTTTGTCGCCTCGTTTGATGGGTATTTCGGCAGGTACCTCCGATGCAGCTTTTGTTTTATCGCGCGAACGAGGATCTTGTTGCCAGCTGATTTTCTTGGGCAATTCAATCACGCAGGTGTCGGTCAAGCTGCCTGTGTCTTCCACAATGGTGCAGCTCGAGAGCGCATTGAAAACCCATTTTTGTGTTACTTCCTTCTGCGGCTTTATTTTCTCCTGTTTGGAACGAGCAGGGTCGCTCTCGATGGTTACTTCACATCTTAGTTTCAACATGGCCTAATCTTTTTGAAGTTTGATTTCATAGGGCGTATCACTCAAGCAGCAGATGGTAAAAGTTTGTCGGTTACTGTACGTCTCTTGGTTGAGGCCATAACTTTTTACCACGATGTTGTGGATGTTGAACAGATCCAAAAAGTCGCTCGCTACTTCGATCATGTCGCTGGATTGGATAATGCTCATCAGTTTTTTCAGCTCATCTTTTGGATAGTCATCTTGCTCAGAGGTGAGTGCTGCAGCAATCTCGATTTGATAGTCGCCATCGCTGATGTACTCCTTGATCGTTCCATCACGGCCTTGTAGGGCTGTTTGCACAATGTTTTTCTCCATCGTCACCAAGCAGATACATTCTTTGAGCGTCATGTTTTGCCCATTGCAACACAAACTCAGCTCGGTCAGCGTAGGCACAGCTAGCCAATCTTTCTTCTCAAATTCGGACACTTCGGGCAAGCTCGTAGCCATCGGCTTGCGATACAAACCCGGCGCAAAGGGCAAAAAGGTTCTCAGCATCACGCTTCCCGTGGTGAGTACAGTATTAATAGGAATCATGTTTTAGGTTGCTAGGTTGTAATCGTTTACGGCGAGTAATAAGGCTTCAGACACAGCGTCTTTAATGCGTTCCTTGCTTTCGGGCAGGCGTTCTACTTTCACGATCAGGGTTTCGACTAGTTTGTTGATGGTCAGGCTGCGGGTAGTGCCAGCTTGGTTATTGCTGGAAAGGCTGCCTAGTTTTTCGGTGGCTGAGGGTGTGTTTTTGGCAGCATTCGCTGCTGCGGTGCCGAAGCCTTTTAATCCGCCTTTGCCCGTTTGGAGTTTAGGAATAACGGATACATGATCTTCGTTTTCCCCGTCTTCCGCCTTTTTTTCATTTTTGTCATCATCGAAGTCTTTCCCCCCTTTTTCCTGCCCTTTTTTATTAGCTTTTACAATCTTTTGCCAATAGCCCTCTAACTTCTGCATCATATTGTCAGGAAATACTTTATTCCAAAGCTCCACAATAGGCTTAAAAATGGATTTTAAACCATCCCATATGCTGGTAAACACACCTGAAATAATTGTCCACAGCCCACTAAAAGCGCCTGCAATAGGTTTTACTAGCCATTCATTCACGAAGCCAGCAAAACCCGAAAAGGTATTTTTAAAATCTTGCCACAGTCCACTGAAGAAACTGCTAGCAGCCGTCCAAGCCGATTGCAAACCACTCCAGATGCCAGTGAATACGGTGCTCACGGTATTGCCAATATCAGTGAATACATGGCCAATAAAGTTTCCAATCGCCGAAAAAACAGGCTTGACCGTATTATTCCAAAAGCTTTTAACAAGCGAGGCAAGCTTTCCAAACACCAGTTTGCTGACTTCCCAAATACCGAAAAGTATTTCGCGGAATCTTCTGGAATTTTCCCACAGGTAGGCTATGGCTGCTGTGATAGCACCCACTGCAATAGCGATCCAACCTAGTACAGGAATGTTGGCAATAGCCAGTGAAAAGGTGCGTACTGCCCCTGTTGCCCATAAAAAGGAATTACGTAAGCCGTTGATCGCTTTTTTGAATGAACCTGTGGTTTTGCTGGCTACTTTTTGCCAGAAGGCGAAGAGTTTGGTTTTGGCCGTGTTCTGTTTGAGGGTCGAGGTGAACTTTTTAGTGGCTTGATCTGTGGCGGAGGTTTCTTTTCTAAAAGCCTTTACGAAGGTGATTAGAGAATTTATCCCTGAGAATCCTTGCCAAACCCCAGCCAGTACCAATGGAATAGTCTGCAACACAGGCAATACATACTTTATCATATTTATGCCATTGAATAAGCTGATTTTCCAATCGTCAAAAACAGCTGTTATCCACTTCATACTTTCAGCATAAGAACCCATTACAATTTTAGCTTGATCCACAGCTGTATTTGTGCCCTGAATTTTACGATTATAATCGTCAATGGCATCGCTTCCATTTATTAAAGCAATAGCAGATGCTGCATTTTCTTTTCCAAACAATTTGGTGACTAATGCCGTATCATTCATGATTGGTCTAAGGGCATTCAGTCGTGCAGCTAAAGGAGTAGATTTATCAGCCAATTGAGCAATACTTATGCCTGCTGCCTCTAACTCTTTCCTTGTTTCTTTTGGTAAAAAACGACCTTCATTCAATGTACTCAATGCATTGCGCAAAGCGACACCACCTTCCGCTCCTTTTTTTCCTGCCTTATCCAAAACCTGTATCGCTGCATTTGTTTCGGAGAAGGTAACACCCGTAGTTTTAGCTACCATACCCACATTTTCTAGCGCAGCTTTAATTTGAGGAAGTTCGGCCGAACCTTCTTTCGCAGCAGCAGCCATCACATTCATCATCTCTGCCATAGTTTTGCTCGCTTGCATCGGGTTATCCAAGCTGATGCCGTATTGGTTCATCGCCGTGGTCAGTACCTCGGTCGCAGCTACCGTATTACCACCCATCGTTTTAGATAAGATGTTCACATGATCACCCATTGCTTTTAGGGCACCTGTATTACTTGCTATCTCGGGCGATAATTGTGAAAGCAGTAGTTTATAGCTCTCTACATTTTGAGCAGCATTCGTGCCAAAAGCTATAGCGCTAGCTCGAGCGGCTTCACCAATTCCATCAAGAGATTTTCCAGTTAGGCCTGTAATAGCTGATAAATCTGTCAATGAAGTATTTAAAGCAATGCCTGGCTGGATGACTCCGTCAAGTGCAAATGTTAAATTACGAAGGCCTTCCAAGGCTTGGTTTCCAGCTAACAATCGTTTCCAAGCAGTCTCAAATCGACTGGTCATTTTTTCGGTATTCATTGTAACCTGACCAATTTGTTGATTAATAACATTAAATACGTTAACCGGTCTAACACTAAAATCAATACCATAATGCAAAATATTACTCATTCTATTTTGTTATTTTATTACATTTGAAAACCAAAACACACATTTTATATGGAATTCGTTCTCGCGTTAATTGTTATCTTTGCATTCCTTTTGTGTTTCTTTTTTTTAAAAGCACTCTGGAGTGATGATTTCGATGGTCGTCCAACCTGTGGCTGTAATTGTAGTTGCAATTGTCAAAATACTCAAAGGAGCTCGTCTCAATCCACTTACACCTACACCGCTGTTCCAAACAAAACCACATCAGCTACTAAGCTCTAACCCACTTCACCACCAAAAAGCTTTACCAACATTTCCGCTTGATTACCTAGTCTCCATTGCTCAAGCCATTGTGCTTCCGCATATAGATCACTCCATTTGCTCAAGGTTAGTTTTTCGGGATCTAGACTAAAGTTGGCTCGTATGAGTGCATTACCCATGCGTATGGAATCCTCCCCGTTATGTAGGGAGGTTACAAGTTTTTTATGTGGCCCTCCAGCGGTTTCATAATTTCACTTAGTTGCGCAATAGCTGACAAACGCACGCGTGGGCGTTTCTTCATTGCTTCATCGCAGCTCAATAAGCAATTATCAAATAATGCAAGTGATGCTTTTACTTCATCTTGTTTGGATAAAGCGGTAATAGCTGAGAGTGCATCCATCGTTGGTTCCTTGAAAATACCTTCGTATTTGTCGTCACCTTCGGTAACCGTTACTAGGCTCAAGCGACCATGCTTGGCTTTCAATTCATTCAATTGATCGGGCGTTAAGCCGCAGATTAGTTCGTTTGTCATCTTGTTATGTCTTTTTTTTGTCTGAATCCTTTTTTGTCTGAATCAGGATAAGGTGGATGCGAGGATAAAAAAAGATCTATGCGCCTTGCATCCTCCTGATCTTTTAATCCTTCCTATCCTGATTCAGACGGTGATTATCTACTTATTCCACACGATATTCGAAACCAGTAATTCCAGTTCGACTTGTGCTTTCATGTCGCCTTCTTTCCAGTCGCGGCTTTGCTTTTTGAACTCGCAGTTCTTGAGTACATCACGCATGATGGGGCCGCTTTCAGGTTGGTAGGTTACCGTGATGGTGAATGGGGCTAAGCGGTTTAGCTGACCATCTCTGGCTGTAGCTGCTAAGGCCATAGCCGTTTCTACCGATAAGGTGATCGATGCCGAAGCTTTTACCCGGCCATAGCCACGCGCTACCGGGTAGCGACCTGCGCCATACACATCTTCTTTTTCCTGATCCTCTTCATACTTGATGGCCGTGATGCCGGTTACCGGCAAGGCGCCAATCGTTACAATGATATCGCCCCAGCCGTACG
>CALLKE010000068.1 GCA_938008555.1 uncultured Pedobacter sp. | reverse complement strand
CATACTTTTTTATCCCTGAAAAGAGTCATCATACATTTAGATACACTACCACTTTGTGTTTATGCAAATAAATCAAAGTTTAGAATGTCCTCACTGGGTCTCCTAAAAAAACATCATACATTTTGATACACTACCTTTTTAAGATTTAAGAATTGCGAAAAGAAAGAAGGCTGATTCATATCTAGCTTATGAGCTTTCCTATGAATCAGCCTTGAATAGTAGTGATTATTTTACACTTTAATAATTTACAGATCAATTATTAAGCGACGAATTAGATGAAATTTGTCCCGAAGCGGTGTTTTATATCGATTACAACTTGTTTGACATGTTGTTCCTGATCACGTGGACAAATAAGTAAGGTATTATGATCTTCAACAACAATATAGTTGTGGAGACCTTGTAGGATCACCAATTTGTCTTTTGGCATTTTTACCATACAATTTGAAGAGTCATACATGATCACTTTCTCGGGAGGATTAATGGCATTTCCGCCATAATCTTTCCCTGTAAGCTCATAAATAGAAGCCCAAGTCCCCAAATCAGACCACCCAAATTCGGAAGGCAGCACGTATACATTATCTGCTTTCTCCATAATCCCATAGTCGATCGAAATATTGGTGCATTGAGAATATGCATTTTGTATGAACTTATGTTCTTGGGGCGTATTATAGCTAGTTTCCCCTTCCTTGAAAATATCGTGTATCTCTGGTAAATGGGCTTCAAAAGCATCTAAAATAGACTTGACAGACCAAATGAAAATACCTGCATTCCATAAAAAATCGCCACTCTGAACAAAGGTTTGCGCAATTTCAAGATTTGGTTTTTCTGTAAAGGTTTTCACTTTAAAGAGTGTATCATCAATTTTTTGCGTGCTGTATTGAATGTACCCGTAGCCTGTATCTGGTCGAGAGGGTTTAATTCCTAAGGTAATGAGACAATCTTTCTTAGCAACCGTCTCTAATGATTGTTTAATAGAGGTAAGAAAGGCATCTGTGTCTAAGATTAAATGATCTGAGGGGGCTACAACAATGGAAGCATGAGGGTTGATGTTTTTGATCTTATTGGAACCATAGGCAATACATGGAGCAGTATTACGCATGATGGGCTCGCATAAAATCTGCTGATCACTTAAATCAGGCAGCTGTTGTTTGACTAGTTCTCTGTATAGCTCATTGGTAACGATGAATATGTTTGCTTTAGGTATTATTTTGATAAAGCGATCATAAGTGTGCTGAATTAAAGTTTTCCCGGTACCTAAAATATCAATGAATTGTTTGGGATGTGATGTGCGACTAATGGGCCAAAATCGGCTACCAATACCGCCGGCCATGATAAGGACGTAAGAGTTTTTCATGTATTTAACCTGTTTTTGCTAGCCATGAGGCGATCATGAGTCGAGTTAATTATTAAGTTTTTTGAATGACAGCTCATGATCGATTCATTTTTTTAAATGTCAATGCCCTAGTACGAAGCAATCAGCACTAAGCATTGTCGTATTTGTTTTATATAATCCCTTCTTTCAATAAATCGTGGAGATGAACAATTCCGGCGTATTTACCATTCGATGAAACAATGACCTGAGTAATGTTGTTTTTACGTAACAGTGCAAGTGCATTGACAGCGAGTTCGTCTTGGTCGATGTGTTTTGGAGATACTCCCATAATGTCCGAAGCTTTTAGCGATTCAATAGTGACGTATTTTTCAAGCATTCGACGAATGTCACCATCAGTAATGATGCCAACAATTGTTTCATCTTCTACCACAGCAACAGCACCAAGTCTATTTTTAGTAATCTCAATCAGAACATCTCGTATGGATGTTTGGGGTGATACCTGAGGTTTTTCATTATTGATCGATAAGTCCCCCACTTTTAAATACAAACGCTTCCCCAAAGATCCTCCCGGGTGATATTTTGCAAAATCAGCACTGGTAAACTCTCTGCTTTCAAGTAAACACACTGCTAAGGCATCGCCCATAGCTAGTTGAGCTGTAGTACTGCTTGTAGGGGCCAGATTATGAGGACAGGCTTCTGCATCAATAGTCGTATTTAAAATAAAGTCGGCTTGTTTGGCTAAGAATGAATCCACATCACCAACGATTCCAATTAAGGTATTGCCAGCTTGTTTTAATAGGGGAATTAGCACTTTGATTTCGGGGGTATTCCCACTTTTAGAAATACATATGACCAAGTCATTATCCTGTATCATTCCTAAGTCACCGTGTATGGCATCTGCAGCATGCATAAAAAGAGCAGGAGTGCCTGTAGAATTAAGTGTGGCAACTATTTTTTGGGCAATGATGGCACTTTTACCAATTCCGGTAATGACAACCCTTCCCGAGAGTGATAAAATTAAATGAATAATTTGGGGGAACGTATTGCCGTCAATTTGTTTGCAAAGATTTAAAATTCCTTCTGCCTCAACATGAAGTGTTCTTTTTGCAATCTCATAGATTTCTAAATCGGTTTTCAAAAAAGAAATGTTTTTTATAAGTTTATAATCACATCAAAAATACGTTATTTTGGCTCTATGTACTGAGTCTTTTTCTCAATATTTTCCCGGCTATTAAATGGAAATTAATAAAGCATTATTCGATAATCTGCAGAATTTTTTTGGGTTCGATAACTTCAAAGGTGACCAAGAGGCGATTATAACAAACATACTTCAGAGGAAAGACACCTTTGTTATCATGCCGACAGGAGGTGGTAAGTCTATCTGTTATCAACTTCCTGCACTGATGAGTGAGGGTACGGCGCTTGTCATTTCACCTTTAATTGCTCTCATGAAGAATCAGGTAGATCAGCTAAGAGCTTTTGGAGGGACTGATAGTATTGCTCACTTTTTAAATTCATCACTGAACAAGGCTGACACCTTGAAGGTAAAGCAAGACGTATCCAGTGGTGAGACGAAACTGCTGTATGTAGCTCCAGAATCACTGAGCAAGCAGGAAAATATTGATTTTTTGCGTGGACTTACGATTTCATTTGTTGCAATAGATGAAGCACATTGTATATCGGAGTGGGGACATGATTTTAGACCAGAGTATCGTAAAATCCGTCAAATCATTAATAACATAGGGGAGAATATTCCAATCATTGCTTTGACAGCAACAGCAACGCCGAAAGTACAGCAGGATATTCAAAAGAATCTCCAAATGAATCATGCGGTATTATTCAAATCCTCTTTTAATAGAGCCAATTTATATTATGAAGTTCGCGCCAAGCGTAATGTGCTAAAGGAGATTGTTCGTTATGCAAAAAAACACGCAGGTAAGTCGGGAATTGTGTATTGCTTAAGTCGTAAGAAAGTGGATGAAGTTGCTGAGGCTTTAAGACTAAATGGAATAAAAGCTCTTCCATATCACGCTGGACTGGATTCAAAAACACGTGCAGAAACTCAGGATAGCTTCCTAATGGAAGATGTGGACGTGATTGTAGCTACTATTGCTTTCGGAATGGGTATTGATAAACCTGATGTTCGTTATGTGATCCATCATGATATACCTAAAAGCATGGAAGGCTATTATCAGGAAACAGGTCGAGCAGGCCGCGATGGAGGAGAAGGAAGCTGCCTGGCTTTTTATTCTGAAAAAGATATTGATAAGCTTGCAAAGTTTATGAAGGATAAGCCCGTTTCAGAACGTGAAATTGGCACCCAAATATTGAAAGAGGTTATTGATTATTCTGAATCAGCAGTTTGTCGACGGAAACAGATCTTACACTATTTCGGTGAAAACTTCAATGAAACAGGTTGCAATAATATGTGTGATAACTGTCGCCATCCAAAAAAATACTTTGATGCAACTCAGCCACTTTTGCAAGTGCTCAAGTTTATTCAGGACTTTGGTGAAAAGTTTGATGATACCCATATCATTAATTTAATGATGGGAGTGGATAATGCGCAAATATCCCTACATGAGCATGACAAACTTCCTGTTTTTGGTTCTGGAGTTGAACACGGAGAATTGCTTTGGAAGTCGTTAATGCGTCAAGCAGTCTTAAATAATTATGTTCAGAAGGATATTGATAGCTACGGTTTATTAAAACTGACGAAGCTAGGTACAGCATTTATTAATAATCCTACTACTATTAAGTTTATACTGAATAGTAACATGGAGGTTCCGGGTGATGAGAATGAAGACACCCAGCAGCAAGGTGGCTCCATGGATACTGTGTTATTGAAAAAGCTGAAAGATCTTCGTGAAAAGATTAGCAAAAAGAATAAGCTCCCGCCGTATGTCATCTTTCAAGAGCAATCTCTTGAGGAAATGTGTATACATTATCCGATTTCCATGACAGAACTAAAACAAATTCAGGGTGTAGGTTCTGGTAAAGCGATGAAATTTGGATCGCCGTTTATCGAACTAATTAAAAGTCATGTTGAGGAAAATGATATCGATCGCCCAGTCGATTTTGTTATAAAAAGTGCTGCTAATAAGTCAGCATTTAAAATATCCATTATTCAAAATATCGATCGTCAACTTACACTTGGAGATATTGCTGCTTCTAAAGGATTAACCTATGAGGAGATTCTAAAAGAAGTGGAAAGTATTGTTAGCTCAGGAACCAAGTTAAATTTGAACTACTATATCGATGATATCATCGATGAGGAAAGGCAGGACGAGATCTTCGACTATTTTAGAACTTCAGAGGTCGACTCAGTCGATTTGGCTTTATCTGAGCTCGGAAATGAGGATTACACTCGTGAAGAGATTCAATTGATGCGCATTAAATTTTTATCTGAATTCGGAAACTAATGACGCCAAATATTCCCCAATTAAAGTTTACCAAAACGTCCAATTTTTTTCTTTTGGCGGGACCCTGTGTCATTGAAGGTGAAGATATTGCTCTACGAATCGCAGAGCGAATTGTATCTATAACAGATAAGTTACAGATACCTTATGTTTTCAAAGGATCATTCAAAAAAGCAAATCGATCACGTGGGGACTCTTTCATCGGTATCGGTGACGAAAAAGCCTTAAAAATATTAGCAAAAGTAGGCTCAACATTTGGTATCCCAACTGTCACAGACATTCATGAGAGTCATGAAGCTTCAATGGCTGCAGATTTTGTTGATATATTGCAAATACCCGCCTTTTTGTGCCGTCAAACCGAGCTTCTTATCGCTGCTGCCAACACGGGAAAAGTTGTCAATATTAAGAAAGGACAATTCCTCTCGGCTGGTGCTATGAAATTTGCAATCGATAAAGTATTGGAAGCGAATAATCCAAATGTATTATTGACTGATCGGGGAACCATGTTTGGCTATCAAGATATTATTGTCGACTATCGTGGAATACCTGAAATGAGATCTTTTGGAATACCTGTTGTGATGGATTGTACTCATTCTCTACAACAGCCTAATCAAATTAGTGGAATAACGGGTGGAAAACCGGCACTGATAGAAACTATTGCGAAGGCCGCCATTGCAGTAGGTGCTGATGGCTTATTTATTGAAACTCATCCAGACCCCGTAAATGCAAAATCAGATGGTGCCAATATGTTACATCTTAATTTTTTGAAAGATTTATTAGTTAAGCTAATACGAATAAGAGAAGCGATATTGTAAAATCCTCAAGCGGCTCTCTAGAGAAAAGGGCTTCTTGTAATTTCAGTATATCTAGAAATTCTGATAGAATGGATGCTAGGTATCGATAGCTTGTATATTCTTAGAATAAAATCAATTTGAATAAAACCGTACCACATTGACCTTCCGCGATTTTAATTTTGATTCAGCTTTATTTGAAGGCTTAGAAAGCATGGGATATCGGACCCCAACTGCTATTCAAGAGCAAACCATACCGCTTATTATCAATCGTAAAGATATTATAGCCTGCGCTCAAACTGGAACAGGTAAAACAGCAGCTTATTTACTGCCGATTTTGCAGTATATCAGTCAAACTGATAAAAAATATACACAGGCACTCATTTTGTCACCCACTCGTGAACTTGCACAGCAGATCGATCAACAAGTTGAAGGCTTAGCTTATTTTACAGGGATTAGCTCCATTGCTGTTTATGGAGGTGGTGATGGGGCTATCTATGAACAGCAACGTAGAGCAATGATTGACGGGGTGGATATCATTATTGCTACCCCTGGTAGGCTAATTGCACATTTAGTTTCGGGTGTAATTAAGTTAAATCATTTGACGCATCTTGTGCTAGATGAGGCTGATCGAATGTTGGATATGGGATTTCATGAAGATATTATGCGCATCATTAGCTACTTGCCTGTGCGTCAAACGCTATTATTCTCAGCTACGATGCCTCCCAAAATTAGAGCTTTAGCCAATACGATCTTAAAAAATCCTGAAACGGTTAATATTGCTATCTCTAAACCTGCTAATGGTGTTTTGCAGCAGGTATACATGACTCATGATCATCAAAAAGTGAAATTGATAAATCATTTACTCAGTGAAGAGAATTACACCAGTGTAATCATCTTTGCATCTCGTAAGGAAACGGTCAAGGAGCTCAATAGAACATTAAAACGAGAAGGAATTAAATCAGAGGCTTTTCATTCGGATTTGGAGCAGGATCAACGTGAGACCATACTTCGTGCCTTTAAAAACAAAATACTGCCAGTGCTTATTGGAACAGATGTCTTGAGTAGAGGTATTGATGTAGAGGGAATAAGTTTGGTTATTAATTTTGATGTCCCACCTGATCCTGAAGACTATGTTCATCGTGTAGGTAGAACAGCTCGTGCAGAAAGTACAGGTACAGCTATTACGTTTGTGAATGAGCGTGATCAGCGCAGGTTTCACTCCATTGAAAGCCTAATCGGGATAGAAATTATTCGTGTTCCGCTGCCTAAAGAGTTAGGAGAGTCACCAGCTTATGAACCACAGCTAAAACGAAAGACGCCATTTGCCAGGAAAAAGGCTTGGCGGAAAAAGAAATAAAAAAGATTTTCAAGTATAATTTTGAAGATCAAGCGCCCAAAGTAAGGCATCAATGATAATTTGTTTGGGGAAGCCAAACTTTTAGCTATGTTGATTGTGTGGGTTTTGTACAAACAATTTTTAAAACATCGAGATAGCCGGGTGGTGATCCAACTAGGCCACGTTCACGTAACATAGCATGCATAGCCGGAAGTCTAAAATAGGGTACTGCTGGCATTACATGATGCTCAATATGATAATTCACATTCAATGGGGCAACTGTGGCACGTGCAAGAAAACCAGCACGTGTTGAACGTGTGTTTTCAAACATATTGGTATTATATGCAGTGCATGCATGCTCGGCCATCGAACGAATGCGTATAAATAAACTATAAGTTGTCAAAAAAGAACCAATCCATGCTAAATATAGCCATGGATGTCCGCTTATCGTCAGTGTAGTAAACAGCAATAAATGAAATAGTATTGTTTTCCAAAGATTATGTGTCCCCTCACGTAAGTAGTCACGCCATGTCCGTCCTGTCTGTGGCAATTTGACAATATCGCTTGCAACAGTCCATTTTATCAGGCCAATATGCATCATGAATAATCCAATCTCACGTTTAATACCAGAGAGCCCACATAAATCACGCACAAACTTGCGTGCTAATGATAATGATGTTGTTGGAAGCGATAGACTCAAACTAAGATCAGTATCATGCTCAGTACCAGTCTTGGTGTGATGTATCAAATGATGCTTACGATACTTGTTGATATTAATTCCAATTGGGCTGCCGCATAAATAATCACCCAGTACGTTATTGAGCCATTTGCTATGAAAAAGTGTGCTATGTGACGCATCGTGCATCAAGATGGCTAAGCTGAGTTGACGCCCACCCAGAATGATGAAGCTAACTACCCATGTTAATGGATTGGGCCAGTATGCCAGTGCAACAAACACGAGTGCGATCACCCCCCAGGTAAATAACAGCGCGCTCCATCCTCTTAGATCAGAGCGCGCTGTTAAGTGTGTGATTTCCTCTTTGTTAAATATCTCGCTTATTTTATGACGTGGTGAGCAATTGGCGGTGTAATTATTCATCTTTTGATAAAAAAATTAATTTTCCAAATCCAACTCTGAGCAAGTTTACAATTTTTTATTAATCATCAATATGTTTTGTAATTATTTAAAATTCTATAATGAGCATCATAATTGCCATCGATACCATCATCAAGTCCTCGATGATGGTGATTGTACTCATTGGTAAATTAAACACTGCGCCTAGACATGCACATTTTATTTTTTGTTTATTTAATACACTTTGAATGACTCCGACAGAGCTGATACTCATGACGATAATAGTAGCAGTATTTGTGATTATTGGATTAAAGTGTGTTAGATAAGCAATGCCTAGGCTTAGTTCTATAAATGGATAGATTAATCCATAGCCTTTTATCTTTTTAGCCACGATATCGTACATCGAATAGCTGATCGCAAAATCCGACAGATTGAGCAATTTGAAAAAAGAGAATACAAGGAAGAATCCTGCCATAAAGTTGCTCATCCATATTTTCGTATCTAATGAATCATTGTTATATGATGTGATCAATGAAACAATAAAAATATATGCGACAATTAGCAAAAGTGGTCGATAGGTTTCGAACCATGGTTTAACCTCTTCTTCTGAAGGAATATGTTGTGTGGATATAGCTATTCCTTTTTCTATGATTTGATATTTGGGATGATCTTTTAATGCATCTTGAAGCAAGTCTATTGAAAGATGCTTGTCCATTTCTATTGTTGCTTCATTTGTTTTTACATCGACTATTGCTGTTTTCACTCCGGTTACCTGTGAGAGCAAATTTTGTACTTTGAACTGACAACCCGAACAGGTCATGCCTGTGATTTTATATGTATGCGTCACTGGGTGTTATTTTTATAATTTATAGTATAGGCATAAGTATCTAATTCCCCTAATACTTGGAGATTTAGGCGCCTAATTTGGAGTTTTCTAGTGTTATGAGAGTGTAGAATTTGTTTGTGTATCTACCTTGTTTTCTGCAATCTGATACTGGGAGTAATCCTTTAATGCATTTTTTAACAAAGCAAGTGGAAGATGTTCATCAACCTCTATTTGTACTTTACCGGTTATGAAGTCTACAGTTATATCGCCCACTCCTGTAACTTGTGAGAGTAAATTTTGCACCTGATACTGGCATCCAGTACAGGTCATTCCTATAATTTTATATGTATGTGTCATTTTGTATGGTTGATTATTTGAATTTAAAATATGTTTTTGTTGGAGTTAAACATATGTAATTTTTAAATATTTTTTATTGTACATATTGATGAATTCACTTCTGTGGTTTATCAGAATGGCAAGTTCAATTAGTAAATGCAACAAAAGCACCTAAAACTACAAAAGCAATT
>CALLKE010000067.1 GCA_938008555.1 uncultured Pedobacter sp. | reverse complement strand
GATCTGCTATAAGGTAAAGAAAGTAGGAGGTTGAATCGATTATTCGATACACTATAATTAACTAGGGAAATCCTTTATGATCTTGTATTTAAAATGTAAAATGTTTTCGTTATTGGTATAATTTACTAAAATTGTGAACAGTGTTGTACTTGTTACTTTTGCAAAAGCTCAACCTTAGCATAAACCTATGAGTGAAATTTTTAATCAAGTTCCGAACCTAACATACTTGAACCTCGGTCAGGTAAATGATATTCGATACCAACTCTCACCAGCAGAGCTAATAGAGTTAGCAGTTTGCAGTCAAGAAGGTACTCTGGCTGACAGTGGTGCTTTAGCGATTGATACTGGAGAGTTTACTGGGCGTTCACCCAAAGACCGATTTATCGTTTCTGATGCTATAACGGAAAATACGGTGTGGTGGGGTGATATTAATATTCCGATGAGCCCTGATCAGTTTGAGAACCTTTTTAAGAAAGTGACTAACTTTCTGGCTGATAAAACTATTTATGTTCGAGATGCGTATGTATGTGCGAACCTCAAGTATAAATTATCCTTACGGGTTATAACAGAAAATGCTTTCCAGAATTTGTTTGCTAATAATTTGTTTCTTCGCCCTGATCAAGCTAACCCAGAAGATCAACCTGAGTGGACGATTATTGCTGCTCCAAGTTTTATGGCTATACCTACCGAGGATGGTACGAGACAACATAATTTTGCAATTATCAACTTTACAAAAAAAGTAATCCTGATAGGAGGTACAGCTTACACAGGAGAAATTAAAAAAGGAATATTTTCTGTGCTAAATTTTATCCTTCCACTTGAGCATCAAGTGCTGTCCATGCATTGCTCAGCTAATGTGGGCCAGCATGGTGACACTGCTATTTTTTTCGGATTATCCGGAACTGGCAAAACAACCTTATCCACAGATCCTGAACGAAGCTTGATAGGAGATGATGAGCATGGATGGTGCACAGATCATGTATTTAATTTTGAGGGAGGATGCTATGCAAAATGTGTAGATCTGACTTACGAAAAAGAACCACAGATATTTAATGCAATTAAGTTTGGTGCGTTATTAGAGAATACGGTTTATTATGAAAATACCCGTACAGTCGATTTTTCTAAAACCACTAAAACAGAAAATACACGTGTTGCCTACCCCATAAACTATATTGAAAATGCGATTATCCCTTCTTTAGGATCCATGCCCAAGAATATTTTTTTCTTAACGGCTGATGCATTTGGTGTTTTCCCGCCAATAGCTAAGTTAACGGTGGAGCAGGCTATGTATCATTACATCTCTGGTTATACGGCTAAAGTGGCAGGAACAGAAGCAGGAATTAATGAGCCACAGGCTACTTTCTCTGCTTGTTTTGGAAAAGCATTTTTACCCCTTCATCCAACCAAATACGCAGAGATATTAGGGAATAAAATGAAAGAGAATAAAGTCAATGTATGGCTAGTAAATACTGGTTGGACAGGTGGCCCCTACGGTGTCGGTTCTAGAATGAAACTTTCTTTTACACGAGCGATGATTACCGCTGCTATAAAAGGCAAATTGAATCATGTCAATTTTGAAGAGCACCCCATATTTGGATTAATGATGCCTCTTAGTTGTCCGGATGTACCGCCAGAAATATTAAATCCGAAGAACACATGGCTCGATAAGGGAGCATATGATAAAAAAGCGCTTGATCTAGCCCATGCTTTTGTATTAAATTTCAAGCAATTTGATGAATTCGCTAGTGATGAGATCAAAAGTGCTAACCCTAGAGTAGTTGTTCGTATATGATATAAGTTATTTTCAACCCTGGTTTTAATAAAAATAAACGCCTTATTGACCATTTATTAGTTCTTTTCTTAAGATAATTAGCAAATGCTTTATTGCCAAGTACACCTAGGGATTCCTTGGTACATTTCGCGTAAATAATTTTAACAAAATCTTTTTACATCTGTTATAATATTATAGATTTGTTACCCGTTCATCGAATTTGAGGCAAGGTGGGCTAAGCGCTGGTTTTAGCTAAGTAAATGAGTAATTAGAATATTAAACAACCAAAAAATTAAAAACTAAATTTTAAAAAAATGGCAAACGCACCAAAACCAACAATGGCGAAGAAAAAAAGCTCTGGTTCCAGCATTTTTGCAAGTTCATCGATTGTCATCTGTGTGCTAATTGGATTTCTTCTTTGGAAATTTGTGATGGGTGACGCTTCAAACTTTGAAGGAGGGGACGCTGCAAATGGGCATCCATTACCGGGTAATTATTTTGGGATGGTTTATAAAGGAGGGTTCATTGTTCCGGTGTTGATGGGAATGCTATTAATGGTGATTATATTTTCTTTTGAACGCTTCTTTGTAATTAATAAAGCAACTGGAAAAGGAAGCGTAGACGTTTTTGTTAAAAATATACAAGGCTTTTTAAGCTCGGGCCAAGTTGATTCAGCTATGGCAGAATGTGATAAACAAGAAGGAGCTGTTGCAAATGTCATCAAAGCTGGCTTGGAAAAATATAGGGAAATGGAGCAGGATTCTAAAATGAATACGGAGCAAAAATGCTTAGCAATTCAAAAAGATATCGAAGAAGCAACTGCTTTAGAAATGCCCATGTTAGAGCAAAATTTAACAGTGATTGCAACTCTTGTATCAATAGGCACATTAATGGGGTTATTAGGTACAGTGACAGGGATGATCAAAGCATTTGCTGCATTGTCAAGTGCAGGTTCTCCAGATCAAGCAACTTTGGCTAATGGTATTTCTGAAGCATTAATTAACACGGCTACTGGTATCTCAACATCTGCTTTAGCGATCATTATGTATAATGTATTTACTTCTAAAATTGACAAGTTGACTTATTCAATTGATGAGGCTGGTTTTTCTATTGTTCAAACGTACGCGAGTACCCACAAGTAGTAATTCTTTGATCTACGATAGATGTATTAGAATCACATCGTTGAGTTTCACCCATAAAATAATGTGAGTAATTAATCTCATAATAGGTTGAGTCACCAAGGACAAATAATTAGATAGAAAATCACCGCACAAAATAGTTTAAATCAAAGTCTATGCCTAAAGTAAAAGTTCCTAGAAAAAGCACTGCCATTGATATGACAGCAATGTGTGATGTGGCCTTTCTACTGCTTACATTTTTTATTTTAACGGCAACTGCACGCCAACCCGAACCCCTTCCCGTAGATACGCCCGCATCAACAGTGAAAGTTAAATTACCTGAGCTAGATATTGCCACGCTGACTATTGGGAGAGGTGAGGTTTTTTTCGGAGTAAAAGGTCAACAGGTGCGTGAGCTCATGCTAGATAAAATGGGTAAAAAATATAATATTCAATTTACCCCAGAAGAACGAAAACGATTTTCACTAATAGAAGATTTTGGAGTTCCTATAGCAAATTTAAAACAGCTAATTGCTTTAAGTGGGGATGCACGTAACAGGCCTGGACTTCAAACGGGTATTCCAACTGATTCAATTGATAATCAATTGAACGAATGGATTCTGCAAGCCCGTTATGCTACAAAAGAATTACATAATGTAGATATGCGTATTAGCATTAAAGGAGATTCGAAGGAACAGTACCCAACAATTAAAAGGGTAATTGATATTCTGCAGAAGCAGAAAATAAATAAGTTTAGCTTGATTACCTCGTTAAGAAAAGAAGAAAAGTAGCACATCTACGTTTGTGAATAGAGAAGGGGGTACAGTAAAAAGCACATGATGACCAGCCATTTGTTCACAAATTATATATATGAAATCTAAAAAAATTAGAAGATGGCAGAATTAAACACCTCCGGTGGTGGAGATAAGAAAGGTGGTAAAGTTAGAAGTAAAAAAATGTCTACTCGTGTTGATTTAACTGCAATGGTAGATTTGGCCTTCTTACTAATCACTTTTTTTATGCTTACTACCACATTAGCTAAGCCTCAAGCAATGGATTTGGCTATGCCTGATAAGGATGAAAAAAATAAAGATGCAAAACTCGAAGTTGCCGACAATAGAACAATGACTATTCTTTTAGGAAATACGAATCGTTTAGAATGGTATATGGGGGCTGTAGATAAACCACTGACACCCCCAACTGTTGATAATTTTGGCAAAAATGGTATACGAAAAGCAATTCTTGAAGAGATAAAAAAAGTAAGGAGTGTCACCGGAGATCCTAAAAAGGGTCTTATTGTTTTGATCAAACCCAGTGAAAAGTCCAATTATAGAAACTTAGTAGATATTTTAGATGAGATGAAAATATCCAATGTACAAGTTTATGCAATTGTAGATATAACAGCTCCTGAAATAGCTTTACTTAAGAGGGATAATATCTATTAGTATTCTTCAAAAAACGATATATAAACTCTTTAAAAAAATAAACATGCTAGGATCAAAACTGGATTTATTCGATCCACAGTGGTTAGAAGTAGTTTTTTTAGGACGCAATAAGGCTTATGGTGCATATAGCCTTCGTAAAAATAGTTCACGCACTACAAGCCTGGCAATTATTGTTGGTGCAACATTATTTATAGTTGTGGTAAGCTTGCCTTTGGTTTTGAGGTATATTTCAGGTATTAAGCCAGAGGAAGAAAAGTTTAAGCAAACAGATGTAGTTTTAGCACCCCCTCCACCTGTTAGTAAAGAGGAAACACCCCCACCGCCTCCGGAACCTCCAAAACCCAAGGTTGACCAAGTTAAATTCCCACCACCAGTAGTTGTCCCTGCTGATAAAGTACGTGATGAAGAACCACCAACAGTAGAAGAACTAAAAAAGGCGGACCCTGGTCAGAAAACTATTCAGGGTGACCCTAATGCAGAAGTTAAAATTGATGAGCCTGTTGGAGAGGCAGAAGCTAAAGTAACGGAGGACAATTCATTACACGATTTTACAACTGTGGAAGTACTTCCAAGTTATCCAGGTGGTGATGCAGCTTTTGGAAAATATCTTAGTAAAGCAATAAAATATCCAGCGATAGCTCGTGAAAATAATATTTCAGGTAGAGTAATAGTCAGTTTTGTAGTCGAAAAAGATGGTAATTTGACAGATATCAAAGTATTACGTGGTATAGGTGGAGGATGTGATGAAGAAGCTGTTCGGGTTTTGAAACAAGCACCTGCTTGGAAACCTGGTATTCAAAATGGGCGCCCTGTACGTGTTAATTTCACAATGCCTATATTTTTTCAATTATCGGCTGAATAAACTTTGATGTGTAGCAAACAAATCGATAAGCAAAAATCGCCTCTAGGGCGGTTTTTATTTATTTTGGGACTATTGATGTTTAGCCTATATTTTGGCTTGGGCCTTGCCATTATGTGGTGGAAAGATTTTCCGCTAACACTTTCAACTAATTATAGACTTGCTTTTGGGATACTTTTGATCGTGTATTCCGTTGTTAGATTCGTACGTTTATTGAAGATAGTATGAAAAGATCAATACTCATATTTTTGATATCTGTTATGCTATTTTCTTGCCGAAATTCATCGGATGAGCAAACATATACAAGTGGAAGTACCAATGTTCTTGTTGACGAATCTTTCGCTCCAATTATTGAAGATCAGGCATACGTATTCCAAAGCATATATTCTAAAGCTCAGTTAAATTTGGTATGCAAGCCGGAGAATGAACTGATGCAATTATTCTTAGATGATAGTATTCGAGTGGCCATTCTATCTAGAATGCTAACCAAGGAAGAGGCTAAATTTTATGAAAATAGAAAGATAAAAATACGTACTACTCGTTTTGCTATTGACGGTATTGCGCTTATTACACATCAATCTAGTTTGGATTCTACAACAACTGTAATAGATGTCTTAAATGTATTACAAGGAAAATCATCAAAAATAAAGAATCTGATTTTTGATAACCCAAACTCAAGTACTGTACGGTATTTTAAGGAGATGGCTGGAGTTAAGGTTCTTCCAAACAAAGGTGTCTATGCCTTAAAATCCACTTCAGCTGTGATCAATTATGTTTATAATAATCCAGGATCGATAGGGGTTGTCGGTGTTAATTGGATGCAGCAACCAGATGTATCTTTGGAGCAAATAGTTGCCCACCTTAAAATATTAGGTATAAAAAATTTGCCAAACAAACCGGGTTCTGATGCTTATTATAAACCAAGTCAAAATGATATTGCCTTAGGATTTTATCCATTTACAAGGTCTTTATATGTTATCAACTGCCAGGGGGGGGCAGGGTTGGGTGCTGGTTTTGCGTCCTTTTTAGCGGGAGAGCGAGGACAACGTATCATATTAAAGTCTGGACTTTTACCAGACCAAGTTCCATCACGTGAAGTGATGATTAAAAAATAGCATTATTTATAATTTAATATATGAGAATTATTGGAAAGAAATTGAACACAGTAGTGTGCTTGGTTTTAGTAGGAACGGGAGTGTTTGCACAAAGTTTGGCTGATGCAAAAAAAGCAATCGATGCAGAGCAATACCAAAGAGGGGAATCAATGTTTAAAGTGTTAACAACTACTCAGCTTACTAATGCGGAGAATTATTTTTACTTAGGAGGTGTTTATCTTAGAACGGACCATATCGATTCTGCAAAAATGACCTTTAATAAAGGGATATCTGTAAATGCTAACTATCCATTGAATTATGTAGGCATGGGGTCAGTTGCACTTGCAGAGGGTGATTCTTTAGCAGCAAAGGAGCGGTTCAATAAAGCAGTGTCCTTGGCTGGCAAAAAAGACAATTCACCCTGGTTATTCATAGCCAAAGCATACATTAGGGCTCCTAAGCCAGATTATGAACAAGCACTTGTCTATTTAGACAAAGCCAAAGAGATTAATGATAAAGATGCCCAAGTGTATTTAGCCATGGGAGACGCTTATCGTGGACAAAGGAGGAATAGTGAAGCTTACAGTGCCTATCGCACAGCTTTTGACTTTAATAAAAATTTGCTACGTGCTAAGGTAGAGTTGGGTGTAATCAATAAAATGTCTAAGGCCTTTCAGGAATCAGCAGATGAGTTTAATAGTGTGCTTGCTATTGATCCTAGTTATGGACCCGCTTATCGTGAACTAGCTGAGACCTATTATTTATGGGCAAATTCAGAATCAAGGCAATATGATCTAAGAATGAAACAGGCTTTACAGTACTATGAAAAATATATGGATTTGACAGATCGTTCATTAGAGTCTCGTATGCGTCATGCAGATTTTTTAATTCTTGCGAAAGAATACAAAGCTTTGGAAGCCGAAGCTAATGAGATGGCGAAAATAGATCATGTCAATCCTAGAATATTGAGATATCAAGCATATGCTGCATACGAGAATGGTAACTATTCTTCTAGTATTCAGGCTTTGAAAGATTTTATTGCTAAAGTGGATCCCAAACGTGTTATTGCTCAAGACTATTTATACTTAGGACGCGCAGAAATAAAGAGTGGTGCAGTTGAAAATGGTATTAATGATATTAAACGAGCGATCATATTGGACTCAACAAGTGTAGCAGCAATGAGTGAGATTGGAAAAGTGCTATATGATTCTAAAAAATATGATCAAGCAGCTCAAGCATATGAACTTTCGATAAAAAACCCTAAACGTAACCTGCTTGATTATTACTATTTAGGCTCATCCTATTATTTTGATTATGGTGCAAAAAAAGCAACTAACGAAACGCTAGATAATTCGTTATTAGTAAAAGCCGATTCTGCTTTCAGTTATCTTATCCAGCGTTCACCTACAACACATGTAGCGTGGCAATTCAGAGGACGTATTAATCGTCAACTAGATGATGCAAATGATAGTAAAGGTCTGGGATTACCTTACTATGAAAAGTATGTTGACATTCTTACAGTAACGAAGCCAGATCTTGCTGTTAAGAATGCTGCTGGATTGATAGAAGCCTATACCTACTTAGGCTCTGTAGCCGCCAGAAGAGATCGAGATAACGTGAAGGCTAAAGATTATTTTGATAAAGTGCTGGCTCTTGATCCGAATAATGACGTTGTAAAGCAAGCATTAAAGGCAATAGGAGTTGGTGGAGGGAAATAGCTACTCAAGGCATAGGATTGAGCTAGGTGAGAAACTAGATTGAAAGTTGGATTTAAGATGCACCTTTTATTTCTGGCTAGTCACTCATGCTTGGAATATTAGGATTGTATTTCTGTGCTCATCGAGCAAGAGAAAGGTTCGTTTTGGAAAGAAAGAATATTATAAAAAATGAGAATAATCTAACTTCAGTCGATGACTGCTTTGAGCTTCTTTTATGCAATCAACTTGTCTATGAGCCAAACGGTTTGATTTTTATGTCCGATCCTGTCAAAGAGCCTGAAAGTTCAAATTATGCAGCTTGCCAACTGGTATTGAATACTATTCGGATTGAGTTTCGTGTTGCAAGAGCTACTCCAATTAAGAGTGGTCATTTTGTTACGTTTTGGAAGCGAAATGAAAAAGGGTTAACCACGCCATATGATATGAAGGATATGATAGACTTGTTTGTAGTATGTGTTCGTGAGCGAGATAAATTTGGACAATTTGTATTTCCTAAGAATGTTTTAGTTTCAAGAAACATCATCTCGGTTGACGGAAAAGGTGGAAAACGAGCAATCCGAGTGTATGCACCTTGGGTGAGTGTCGAAAGTTCACAAGCTCTTAAAACCCAAAATTGGCAGATAAAATATTTTATTGATTTATCAGATAATAGAAGAATCGACTTTGAATGTGTAAAGGAGTTATATGGTCAGTAGTTGAGTTGTTTTACCTGAGACCATTTAGCATGTTTTGTTCTGTAGATAAAATGATCACATGATGAAAATTTTGTTAAGCCTGTTACTCATTTTGATAACCATTATTTTAGGGTCATATAAAAATGATTTTCAAGGACAAGAATCATCAGATATTGCATTGGCCCCAATAAGTAATCCTATCACTATGTCTGCAACAACTAGCACAACCTCAGTTCGGATTACAGGTACAGTTTCCCCTACTTCAAAAAGCACTCAAACTGTAGCTATTTATATAGGGGCACCAGGAAGTACAATTGTTGATTCATCACCGACTAATTATGCCACTTCTTTCTCAACATTTTTAGTTGGTGGTGAAAGCACATATTCTTATATGATTCCTCTATCTGTTTTTTATGATTTAGGCTATATCAATGGAGGTGTCATGCCTGCCTATTTTGCGGCATATGTGCAAGATATGGATGGGGCAGTTAGTACAGTTTCGACTACCATATCAGTGCGTATCCCATAGTAGGGTATCATATATGCTTAACTGATAAAGCCAAACCAAGTATCTCAGCTTGATATAGGTAAGCTGGGAAGAATACATATTTTAAGATTATTATAAAGAGAGGGTAGTGTATCTAAATGTATGATAGGTAATATTTGGATAAAATATGATCGAAA
>CALLKE010000066.1 GCA_938008555.1 uncultured Pedobacter sp. | reverse complement strand
AGGACCGCCCGGAGTCGCAGGGGTGCCAGTGTCAAGCGTGATGACCGTAGAAGTAGGGGGCGTAACCTTGCTGACGCGGAACATCTTACCGTCATTGGCGGTGCCTGTACCATCAAGCGTAAACCACTGACCAGCCTTCAGCAGCGTAAACAGACTCGTACCAACCGTAGGTGCGCTTGCAGTAATAGTAGTGCCGGTAAGCGTAGCGGAGAATGCAACCCCAAGCCCGTTCGTACCGAATGCACTCCAAGTGCTCTGCAGTACGCCTGCCATCAGGTCGTCATATTCGCCAAACTGCATTTCAGCGTTGATACTGCCACTTGCCTCTGCGGAAGTAGCGATCATACTGGTGACGGCGCGGTATGCGTTGATCTCATCTGAGCTAGATTTTGAGAGGTTGTAGCTTAAGCTCTCCCCTGTAATTCTCAGATTCTTAGGATTCCCTACTGCAGGGGTCACACCAAAAGAAGCTTCTTTAATGTATCGTACTTGGACGAGTGAGGAACTAGCGAGAGCCATATATTTCTCCAGTTAACAGAATTAGTTAGCTGTAGAATATCCGGGCAAAGAAAAACCAGCAAGTGTTTGTGCTACACTTGCTGGTTGGGTGGGGTTACAGTAAACTATCTTTTGACTCATTCACTGTCGTACCAGAAGGGAATCAAGGCAGATTGGGCAATCCACCCTTGCTCTGGGGTCCGTTTCGACGCAAAGCGGGCCGCATGCGTGCGTACAGGGGCCATGCTGTCCGTCATCTGCACACCACGGTAGAAGTGGTCCAACAGGGCGTTCATGCGGGCTGTGCCCGCCCCCTCTTTGTCCCATGCCTCTAGCACCAATGTGCCCATCGGGCGGTGCTGGCTGTTCGGCCCAAGGTTAATCTGCATCCCGTCGATGTAGACAAGTGTGACACCCAGGAACGGGTTGCTCTGTGTCGCACGATTAACCGTGTTCATGTTGTCGTATTCGACAGCGACAGCGTAGGGGCTGAAAGTAGCTTTCAGACTTTGAATACGTGTGGTTATGGCTTGTCGAGCCATTTCTCTAGTAACTATCATATGTTATTCTTTCCGCCTAGCAGGTTGTACTTCTGGTTGACGTAACCAATCATAGCTACACCGCCATACTCGGCAAGTTTGTTTACTTCCCTGATATCCCTACCGTCTGGTCCTTGTCCCACCTCTACTTCAGAAGCATAAGGTGTGGGGTTGAAGATTCGGACAGGCTTGAGGTAGGTGATAGCCTCAACCTTAGAGAATTCACGCAGCATAGTTAAGCTGACGGCTGGGTCGTCCCCGCGCTCGTATGGGTCTTCTCTGTACCAACTCTGCGGGTTATAGCCTGAAATCTGGCTATAACCTCCGGCGTTTACTCGCCAATTCGAGGCAAGGTTACCCGACCACTGTGGTGAATTGTTCACAAGGTCTGCGAAGATTCGCCAGACAAGCTTTCGATACTTCGTGTTTATCTCTGCCTCAATCGTAGGCATCACAGCCTTCAGGCGGGCTTTAAAGGCTGCTGCTCCACCGTCGCCTGCCATTATGCCCTCCGAACACGTAAGTTCCAGGAATCGTGATAACTGGTGACACCGAAGATACGGTAGGGTTCGCTGTCGATTGTGAGTGTAGAGCCACTGACAGGTGTAAGCGCACTCTTAGCCACTATCAAAGTTTTATCCCCTTGATTGTTCTTCGGGTCAGCTTCTGTAGCATGATAGTACAGCTTATAAGCGTACATCAAAATACCTGTTGTGGTAACACCTGCAGCAGGTAGTTCCGTAATGGGGTCGATAACCCCATCAGTCTTTACTGTGACAAACTTATTCTCACCGTAATTGGTGACACCTATCAAGTCTGCAGTGGCAACTTGGAAACCTTCAAGTGCGGTGTAGACTGTACGCACATGGTACAGGTCTGTGGAGCTGCGCAAGAAGTATTCATCTGGGACTACTTCATTCGACCCAAACGTAATCTCATACTGCGGACTGTAGTCAGAAGTGGTAGGTGTGTTGACCGTATCCTTGAGGTAGCGCTCTTGTCCGTAAGCGCTAACAGCCCCTGGGAGATTCAACGCTGCGTTACCTGGAGAGACAAATTGGAACAAGTCCGTCACAAGTTTTGCAGATGCTGTCTTACGGATTGGTTTGTCAAAGAACCCGTCTGTAACGAACTCTCCAACAATCCACTTCTCACCATGCACCGTGACGACGCTTCGTGAGGGGTGAGTGATAGACGGCCCAACAGATACCGTTCTACGCCTAGAGAAGCTGCCGTCTGGTTGGCTGCCGTCATAACTGGCAAATTGTGCTTTAAACAGCAGCGCGCTGGTATAGGCGTCATAGACGCTATCCCGGTCGAAGTAGACGGCTGCTGCGGCAAGTTTCATGTTATTTTACAAAGTCAAGTAGTTGGTTTCGGGACAGGCCCCCTACGCTAGTGCGCAGTAGGTCGTTATTTTCAAACAGCTTCAAAGTTGGTACGCTGCGAACTGCATTTCGTGCAGCAAACTCAGGAGCATCATCAATGTCAATCTCTACTACCGCTATATCTAAGTCGTCAATAAGCGGTTTCATGGCTTTACAGGGGGCGCAGGCTTTAGAGGTGAAGACTTTGAGGATTCGCATTAGATGTTCGTGATAGGGTTGATTGACAAGCCTGCAGCGCCGAAGTAAACTCGACCTGCAACGGGGCTAAAGACTACATCTAAAGCCTCCAAAGCCCTGACAAGTCTTGCACGTAGGGAGAGTAAAGTTTGTTCAAGGTCATCCCTGAGAGTTGCAAATGGGTCTGCCACTCGCTCTACCTCTGCGCGTCCATCCGAAATCCTCTTAGGCGCGAAACGTGGAGCGCTCACGAGTAGGATTTTGCCGGTTGCATAAGCTGAGTAAACCTGTACTATGTCGAACAGTTTTTGCTGCTGAGGGGTTCGGAGAGAGGGGTCTAGCGCTTGGATACCTGTGTACATGCTTGGTAGGCTGACATACACAGATTCAAGTTCTAGCTCCAGTTGCTGCGCATAGAGGGGGAGGGAGAGAGTCGCATCTTCCAGCTCTTCGTCGCTCACGCCTAAAACGGCGCGCACTTCATCATAGGTGGTATATGGACTCATTTGCAGGCTCTTTGGGATGAGGGACCATTGTAGGACTTGGAGATTTTTGAGGGCGATTTTGGTTACAGAAAAGCCCGCTTTGAGCGGGCTACGCTAGTCCTCCTAGGTTTGCTGCACCTCGAAGCTGGTTACCACAATCCGCAGCGGCCCTGTTGCATACACGAAGCCAATACGACTTGCGCCAAGCAAGTTTTTGCAGTATTGAGCGGTGCGATAGCTTCAGAGTGCAGGGGATCAGGCACACCGGCCAGGGCCAGTGCAGGGCCAGTGCAGGGCTTGGGCGGGGGTCATTGGCCCGCCCCACGCATCACCCGCACGTTGTTGGCGATCACGTAGATGTACACCGCCGCCATGGCAACCAGCGCCCACAGTGGTGTACCTGCTCTGCCGTACCACAGCCCCGCGATAGCGAGCAGCTTGACGCCCACCACGGCACGGTCCCGGCCAATTTCTCCGATGAGCTTTGCCAGGATGGGATTGACCTCGCGCTCCTTGCCGGTGCGCAGGCCCTGGATCGTCGTGTAGCCGTCTGCGATTTGCAGGGCGACGAGCAGATAAAAGAGGGCTTCGGGTAGCGTCATAGGGCCTCCTGCACCATCTTCACGCCAGCCAGGGTGAGGTCTTGTGAGGGCGTCATTGTGCA
>CALLKE010000065.1 GCA_938008555.1 uncultured Pedobacter sp. | reverse complement strand
CCAATTGCTTTTGTAGTTTTAGGTGCTTTTGTTGCATTTACTAATTGAACTTGCCCAAAACAAGGATAAAAAGAGTTGAGTACGATATGCTTAATTGTATTCAAACTGATGAAACACTTGGGTGAACGGGTAAAAGAAACAAAAGGATAGTCAAAGAGATTTCGACAAACGATTGAAAGATGTTCAAATAGATTGGTGGTGTACTGATACTTGGAAGGACAATTAAATAAAGAGACTATCTAAACCCAGATTCACCTCCAGAAAGTATTTAGCTTTTAGGGGTTCTGCATTTCAGACATTTTCTTTTGTCTATTTCAATGGATCATTGATACAGATTTCATATATCATACTAATCTTACTTTGAAATATATTCCATAAAAAGCACATAAAGTAAACATCCACTAAGAAGTGCACCAAAAAGAAGGGCTCCTCCCCAACCGGCATTATGATTTTTCATTTCTGTAGATGACATTTCATGAACGTCGTATAAATTCAATTTTTTCATTTTGTTGAGTTATTAATAGTGAATAATGAGTGAGTTTGATTGGTGTGTTACATGAGGTAGATTAGTCTTGAAACTTTTGACAAAAAAAATAGAACAGTATTAAAACCGCATTTAATTCGAAGAAAGCGAACACCTTGTTCACAGGTTTCTACAGATCAATTAGCTATGCTTATCCACTACAGATTAAAGATCGGATATCCATGATGAGTATTGCCGTTCGTGCACTTTTAGAGGATATTGCTATTAATTGACGAATGGTTTAATATCATTTCAGAAAATGGTGCAATGATAGTTCTTTAAAACGGCCCTGGATGGGCTGCTGATTCAATATAAGTGTTTCTAACGCACAGTTAAATGCGAGCGATACTCCGTGTGTAACTGCTGTGGGATATCAAGGAAGAAAAGCGTTAAAGACCACAAATAGCCTTTTTATAGCTGATAATTCCAAGATCAGGATGAGCTCTAGAAACACCAAGAAACAGGCTCTGTAAAATCATTCTTTTGATGATGAACTCTATAAACAAAGAACGGTCCTGTGGAATATGTGGTGCCGGAAACAAGTGTCTGATTTTTTACTACCTTGCCGCACCAGCAATTAACCTGGTAGTTTTTGTCCTCTGGCACTGTTAGTTAACTTCAAAAAATAAGACAATGACACGCACATCTTTTCTACCTTTAGTGGCAATTGCATCGATTATGTCGTCATGCCAGAATAATGCAACACGAAAAGTGAATACTGCGGAGATATCATCTTCCAATCCCTTTTTGAATGAAAGTAAGCTCCTCTTTCAAACCGCAGATTTTGCAAAAATCCACGATAATGATTTTTCACCTGCATTTGATGAGGGCATCAAACAGCAATTGGCAGAGATACAGAAGATAGCCTATAATATAGAGACTCCCACCTTTGATAACACGCTTGTGGCAATGGAAAAAACAGGGTCTATGCTCGCGCGCGTGAGAAGCGTATTCGACCTGCTTACAGCCGCTAATACGAACCCTGTGCTACAAAAGTTGCAGGAGGATGTGGCCCCAAAACTGGCCTCGCTGAATGACGATATTTTTCTCAACGCCAAATTGTTTAAGCGGGAGGAAGCTGTGTACAGACAGCGTGCGCAGTTGAAGCTGGATCCAGAATCGAACCGACTGCTGGATTTTTACCATCTTAAATTCATGATGGCAGGCGCTAACCTTTCTGACATTGACAAGCAAAGTCTTAAGAAGCTGAACCAGGAGGAAGCGACACTGAGTGCCAAATTTACTAACAAGCTGTTGGCTGCTGCACAGGCAGGCGCGCTGATGGTGAGTGATTCTATAGAACTGGCAGGCATGTCGGCGGGCGAAATTGCTGTGGCAAAGCAGAGCGCGAAGGATGCAAAAATGGATGGCAAGTGGCTGCTGAAGTTGCAAAATACTACTCAGCAACCGCCACTAGCAGAACTCAGCAATCGGGCTACCCGCGAGAAACTATTTAATCAGTCGTGGACACGTGCGGAGAAAAGCGATTCTAACGACACGCGCGCTACTATATCGCGCATAGCAGAGATAAGAGCGCAAAAAGCAAAGTTGCTAGGTTTTCCTAATTATTCGGCATGGGCACTGCAAGACCAGATGGCTAAGAAGCCGGAGGCAGTGGAAGAGTTCCTGGGCAAGCTGATACCGGCTGCTACTGCTAACGCCATCAGCGAAGCAAAGGAAATACAGGCATTGATAGACAAGCAGAAAGGTGGTTTCCAGCTACAGCCCTGGGACTGGAATTTTTACTCAGAGCAGGTGCTTAAGGCTAAATATGACCTAGACGAAAAAGAGACTAAACCCTACTTTGAGTTGAATAATGTATTGGAGAACGGTGTGTTTTATGCCGCTAACCTACTCTATGGGCTCACTTTCAAAGAGCGTACAAACCTGCCAGTATACCAAAAAGATGTGCGCGTGTTTGAGGTGTTTGATAAAGACAACACATCGATAGCCTTAGTCTACTTCGATTATTTCAAGCGTGATAACAAGTTGGGCGGAGCATGGATGAACAACCTTGTGACACAATCGAAATTGTTGGGCTTGAAGCCGGTGATTTACAATGTGTGTAACTTCACCAAGCCAGCAGATGGGCAGCCTGCACTCATCAGTTTTAATGATGTTACTACGATGTTCCACGAGTTTGGACATGGCTTGCATGGCATATTCAGCAGCCAGCAGTATCCTTCGCTCTCTGGTGCACAGACAGCACGCGACTTTGTGGAGTTCCCTTCGCAGTTTAATGAGCACTGGGCATCTGACCCTATCGTGTTTAAGCATTATGCCATACACTACCAGACAAAGCAACCTATGCCGCAACAACTGATCGATAAGATAAAGAAGGCTCGCAATTTTAATCAAGGATATGCATTGACAGAACTGCTGGCAGCCGCATCGCTGGACATGAAATGGCATACATTGGGCGCAAACGGACCCAAGCAGGATGTGGACAAATTTGAAGTCGCCGCTTTAAAGAGCAATCATGTAGCCCTGCCTCAGGTGCCCACCCGCTACAGGAGTAGCTACTTCCAGCACATATGGACTGGTGGCTATGCCTCAGGTTACTATGCCTACCTGTGGAGCGAAATGCTAGACGATGATGCATTCGCATGGTTCCAGGAGCATGGGGGGCTTACAAGAAAGAATGGTCAGTATTTTCGCGACATGATATTATCCCGAGGCAACAGCGATGACCTTGCTACGTTGTACCGCAATTTTCGTGGTAAAGAGCCAAACATACAGCCTATGCTGGAGAACAGAGGGTTGGCATCTGGGAAGAAGTAGGAGAATCTCAACTCTGTTTATTTGCTACCAAGTGGAAGCTGTTGTACCTGCATCGTGACTATGATTCTCTTCAGAGTGTCTGTCGATGTTGTGGGGATACCATTGGAGGGGTGTGCCATGTGTCGTCGCGAAACGCTCTCGCTCTGCTCTTTGAGGGGGCCGTTTAGATTGTCGGCAAGGCTGTACTAGTAGCGTTTTCGAGGGGTGCCGTTTATAGTCGCCGAACCTTGATTCTGTGCTGTCATATTTTGCTGTCGCCGTATTTTAGTTATTCACGATCGTCTGCGCGAAGAAAATGATGGGCAATGGTGAGTAAATTCGCAGTTTTAAAACACGTATCGAATCGTTTATTTTTTATCTATCAATTATGTTGGTGGAGCCTGTTTATTGCTGTAATAACAAAAATGCCTGCAAAATTGTTATTTGCAGGCATTCGACTCATCTTGTTTATTGAAGATTGCGGAGAGGGAGGGATTCGAACCCTCGATACCCTTGCGGGTATACAAACTTTCCAGGCTTGCTCTTTCGACCACTCAGACACCTCTCCGTGAACGATTGCAAAAGTATTAAAAAATTAATAGAATGGTGGAATTCTGATATTTTGGTATTTTCGGGTCTTATTCTTAACGTGAAATGGATTATCAGTTCAAAGATATCGAGGCCAAGTGGCAGCAATTTTGGTTTAAAAATCAAACCTACCGAGTAGAAAACAACACGTCAAAGCCCAAGTATTATGTTTTGGATATGTTCCCTTACCCTTCTGGGGCGGGTTTACATGTGGGACATCCGCTTGGATATATTGCTTCCGATATTTTTTCGCGCTATAAACGTCTCAAGGGTTTTAACGTACTGCATCCGATGGGCTATGATTCGTTTGGGCTACCTGCCGAACAATATGCCATTCAAACCGGACAACATCCAGCAATTACCACCGAAACGAATATCAAACGTTATCGTGAGCAATTAGATAACCTAGGCTTTTCATTTGATTGGAGCCGTGAAGTACGCACCAGTGATCCCAATTATTATAAATGGACACAATGGATATTCATGCAACTATTCAACTCGTGGTATAATCTCGAAAAAGACAAAGCAGAGTCGATTGATACATTAATTGCCAAATTTGAAAAGAGTGGGAGCAAAGGTGTACAAGCAGTATGTGATGAGGATTGCACCATCTTCACGGCAGATGAGTGGAAACAAAAATCAAAAGAAGAACAACAAAAAGAACTTTTAAAATATCGTCTTACGTACTTAAGAGAGAGTACGGTGAATTGGTGCCCTGCTTTAGGAACGGTGTTAGCTAATGATGAAGTGAAGGAAGGTTTTTCTGAACGTGGAGGATATCCTGTCGAACAGAAAAAAATGATGCAATGGAGCATGCGGATCACGGCCTATGCGGATCGCTTGCTCAGAGGCTTGGAAGAAATCGATTGGCCTGAGCCTTTGAAAGAAATGCAGCGTCATTGGATTGGGAAAAGCGTTGGAGCAATGGTAAGTTTTAGCCTTGCACCAGGTTTTCCGAAAGGGGGGGGCACGGAACCCAATGATGACCTTGCAGGGGCCAGATTAGAGGTTTTCACCACCCGTGTGGATACCCTCTTTGGCGTAAGTTTTTTGGTTCTTGCTCCCGAGCATGAGTTCGTATCATCACTCACAACTTCGGAGCAAAAAGAAGAAATAGCAAATTACATTGCTCAAACCCAAAAAAAATCTGAGCTCGATCGCATGTCTGATATCAAGACTGTCTCAGGTGCTTTTACGGGTAGCTATGCGAAGCATCCGATTACAGGTACAGATATTCCTATTTGGATTGCAGATTATGTGTTAGTAGGGTATGGAACAGGGGCCGTAATGGCTGTTCCGTCAGGTGATCAGCGTGACTGGTTGTTTGCCAAACATTTTAACTTGCCTATCATCCCTATTTTGGATGTGCAAAAAGAGCTCGATATTCAAGCCGATCCCACTAAAGAAGGAAAGTATATTAACTCGGGTTTAATTAATGGCTTGAGTTATAAAGAAGCTGTTCGATTATTAATTGATGAGTTAGAAGATCGAGGCATGGGCAAAGCAAAAGTGAACTATCGCTTGCGCGATGCTATTTTTGGTCGTCAACGGTATTGGGGTGAACCTGTTCCTGTTTATTTCAAAGATGGATTGCCTTATCTAGTTGATGAAAAGGAATTGCCGCTGCTTTTACCCGAAGTGGATAAATATCTCCCTACCGAAAGTGGTGAACCCCCATTAGGTCGGGCCGAAAATTGGAATTATCACGATCAGTTTGAGTACGAACTAAGTACGATGCCTGGTTGGGCAGGATCTAGTTGGTATTGGTATCGATACATGGATGCGCAGAATAGCCAAGAGTTTGCCGGCAAAGAAGCTATTGCCTATTGGCAAGATGTTGATTTATATATCGGGGGCTCTGAGCACGCTACTGGGCATTTACTGTATAGTCGTTTCTGGAACAAGTTTTTGAAAGATGCGGGTTATGTTAAAGAAGAGGAGCCCTTTAAAAAATTAATTAATCAAGGAATGATTCAGGGCCGATCCAACTTTGTTTATCGTTTAGTGAATGAAGAGGGGAAAAGCACAAATACTTTTGTGTCTGCAGGTTTAAGGAATCAATATAAAACCATCGCACTTCATGTAGATGTGAACATAGTGGAGAACGATGTTTTAGATATCCATCAGTTCAAATCTTCACGAGCAGAGTTTGCGGATGCAGATTTTATATTCGAGGGGGGGAAATATGTTTGTGGGGTTGAAGTTGAAAAGATGTCAAAGTCAAAGTTCAACGTGATTAATCCAGATGATATTGTTGCGCGTTATGGAGCAGATACGTTGCGTTTGTATGAAATGTTTTTGGGACCCCTCGAGCAAAGTAAACCTTGGAATACGAATGGAATAGAAGGCGTATTTAAGTTTTTGCGCAAATTTTGGAAGCTTTTTCATGATGATGCATTTAATTTTTTTGTGTCGGATCAAGAGCCTAGCAAGGCAGAGTATAAAGCGCTCCATAAAATTATCCGCAAGGTAGAAGAAGATATTGAGCGTTTTTCATTCAATACTTCAGTATCGAGCTTTATGATTTGCGTGAATGAGTTAACGGATTTGAAATGTAATAAGCGTAAGGTTTTGCAAGATTTAGTGATTGTGCTGTCTGCTTATGCACCGCATATCACGGAAGAGCTGTGGATGCTTTTGGGTAATGAGGCAGGTACCCTGTCTTATGCTAAGTATCCAAAATTTGATGAAGCTTATTTGATTGAAAATGAATTTGCATATCCGATATCTGTCAATGGGAAGATGAAGATGAACTTGACTATTTCTTTGGGATTGGATGCCTCTGAAGTGGAACAACTCGTATTGGCAAATGGGGATGTGCAAAAATATTTAGATGGCCAATCACCCAAAAAGGTGATTTTTGTCAAAGGGAAGATCGTTAATCTGGTAATTTGATGTAGCTATCAATTAATAGATAGGGACTTTAATGATCGGGTGGATGCATTCATGATCACATTACTATCTGTGGCGATTATTTTTAGTTATCTTCTTTTTGAAATATGGGCTAAATGTTGTAAAATTGCACACTCAAAAATGAGGCGCCTATAGCTCAGTTGGTTAGAGTAGAAGACTCATAATCTTTTGGTCCCTGGTTCGAGCCCAGGTGGGCGCACTCAAATTTTCTTAAAAAGCCACTTGCGATACCGTAAGTGGCTTTTTTTAGTTCGCAGAATTTATACATCCCCCCTCATAAGTTCGCAGAAATGCATTTTATAACCTCAATAATTACAGATTTGCAACAGAATTCGCAAAAGCTTGTAGAAATACAAAAACTCTTCAAAGCTTCTCTAAAAACTCAGGAAATGATTCGAGTATTATCGAATATGTGAGTTAAACCCTTATTACATTTTTGAACCCATTAGTCTCAAATTTTTTAACCAAAATCAATAAAAAACAATTTAAACAATGAAGAACAACCTATTAGTTGTATTAAGTATGACTCTTATTAGCTCATTAAGTGTCGGATGCAAAAAAGAATCTATTGAATCCATTAGTGAAAAAAATAGTACTAGATCTCATCTTTCAGGAAATTGTGGGTATGGAAAGACGTGTAGAAATCAAGAATCAAAATCATCTGATAAGCAGTCAAAAGGAAAAAGTTCTAAGGGAAAGAGTTCTGAAGGAAAAAAAACTGACACTGTAAGCCCATTGGATCTAAGCCTTAATAGTGCAAATGCAGTGAGGCATAATTCTATTTTTGCTGGTGGCCAAAAAGATATATCATTCTCGAATAAATACAACGGGAATTATGAACATACATATATAACATATAAGCCTATCGCTAAAAAGTACAGCTTTGTTATATATAAAACAGGCTTTGAGAAACAAGTTAGCTCAGGAAAGGATTACTCCCAGCAAGAGATGCTCGATTTTGGACGCGATAGGGGGTGGTCAAACGATGACTTGAACAAAATTGCGCGTGAAGACTATTAATCCGTAATTTATGCAATACGAGTACTGTTTCCCAATAATGTGCTAGAATTAATTTGAGCATTTGCGTGCTTGAAGAGAGGTCTGATAGATTGATTGGGAATGAAAAAATTGTCATTCTTAGCTTCTAGTAAAGCCTATTGCACATTTGGAAACACTCCCTGAAAATTTCGTAGCTTTGTTAATAGGAAGGTTTGTCTTTAATTTTAAGAAGTTATGGAAAAAGTAATTTACATGGCCATTTTGCTGGTTTTTCCAGTGATGGTCTATAGTCAGTCAAGCTCCCTCGTTCCAGATCAGAATCCACGTTACCAAGAAAGTCAAGCCTATTACACGACACTGAAAGACTCTTTGACTGCTTGGCATGGCACCACACTCCAGAATACATACAAAGCCTATGACTGGAGAGAAGTGAGAGAAGCGCGTAGAAAGCAACGTCGTGAGTGGCGCCATGAAGAAAATCTTTATTATGCCATGTACGGGGGGGATAACGGGTATTATGATGGTTATTATCCTTACTCTAATTATTCTTACTATTCTCCGAATTATTATAGTCCTTACTCTGGCTATTATCGTTATGGTGGTTATAACAGAGGTCGTTGGGGAGGTGGGTTTCATCTTGGCTTTGGTTACTAAATGTCTTCAAATCAATAATTTTTTATATTTAAAATTTAATAATCCTGTACAATGAAATTTAGAAAATTGATAATCCCAGTTGCTTTTGTAGCGTCAATAGTGTTAGTGTCTTCTTGTTCACGAAAGGTGACACGTGTTGATCCAAATCAGCAAATTGATCTTAGTGGAAATTGGAATAATACAGATGCACGTCAGGTAGCTGAAGAGATGACGGGTACCATATTAAATGCAAACTGGCTTATTACTCATCTAAGTGAAAACGCTGGTAAACAGCCTGTCGTAATCGTTGGCATGGTGAACAATAAAAGCCATGAGCATATCGAGGCCGAGGTTTTTACGAAGGAAGTCGAGCGTTGTTTTATTCAATCACAGAAAGTACGTTTAGTACAAGGTGGTAAAAAACGTGAAGAAATCAGAGGTGAAAGAGCTGATCAACAGACAAATTCTTCAGTTTCAACGATGAAGAAATTTGGTTTAGAAAATGGTGCAGATTATATTCTTCAAGGATCTATCAACTCGATTGTTGATGCTATTAATAGGAAAAAAGTAGTTTACTATCAAGTGAATCTTGAATTGACAAACATTCAAACAAACGAAGTAGTTTGGATTGGTGAGAAAAAGATAGCCAAATACGTTAAAAATTAGTCAATAGACTTTTCTTACCTATGATATGCTGACCAGTTTAGCATATTTTTATAACATATTTTATAATGATAATCAATCGTTTAAAATTGGTACAAGCATCAGTTCTTATGGGACTGATGCTTTTTTTGTTTGGATGCTCCACTTATAACCAACGAATAGCACGTTACTATTTGCATGTAAAGAGTGGAAATTATGTTGCAGCAAACAAAGATTTAGATCACAATAAATTGCTGAAAAAAGATCGAAATAAGCTTTTGTATTTTCTCGAGAAAGGCAAAACCTATCATATGCTTCATGAACCTGATAGTAGCAACCTTTATTTCAATAAGGCAGATGAATACATGGATGAGGTTCGCACAGATGCCAAAGATGTTGTTGTGGGAACATTAGTTAATCCCATGATGGAGAAATATAAAGGGGAGGATTTTGAAAAATTTATGATTCATTATTATAAGGCTCTTAATTACTTGTATCTCAATAAAATGGAAGATGCTATCGTTGAAGCTAGGCGTATTAGCTTACAAACTCAAGAACAGGGGGATAAGTTTAATGATAAAGCTAATCGGTACTCTAAAGATGCCTTTTCTATGATATTGCAAGGCCTTTTTTATGAAGCTGGAGGTGATGTTAATAATGCTTTCATAGCTTATCGTAATGCAGTTGAAGTTTATGAAAAGAGTCCCGCTGGAGTTTACTATGGGGTAGCGATGCCGGAACAACTGAGAAAAGATGTTATTCGCACAGCATATTTAAATGGTTTTCAATCGGATGTAGATTTTTTTGAGAGAAAATTTAATATTCAATATCAGCCAGGAAAAGCTCCAGAAGGCGGTGAGCTCATTTTATTTTGGGAAAATGGATTGGCTCCTATAAAAGACCAACAGGAGTTCTTCTTTGCATTATCAAGAGGAGCGGCTGGATTTTATTTTTCAGACGGTCAAAATCGAATCCCTTTTGTTGGAGTTGTTAGTCCAGAAATGAATAATATCAATTTAAGTAAGTTCCAAAGCTTACGAATCACTTTTCCTAAATATGTGCCTAGTCCACTATTTTATACTTCTGCCACAGCATCAGTAAATGGCTATGATTCTCGTTTGGAGAAAGCAGAAGATGTTAATGAATTAGCAATTGCAACGTTAAGACAACGTTTTACCAAAGAAATGGGGACAGCACTTTCAAGACTTTTGGTAAAAAAGATAGCAGAGTATACAGTAATGGGTAATGGGAAAAACGATCTTCGTGATGGTATAGCCGGTGCTATACAGTTATATAGTTTATTTTCTGAGAAAGCCGATACACGCAATTGGCAGACACTTCCTTCGGCTATTTATTATACACGCATCCCTTTGCAAAAAGGTAAGAATGAAATCCAACTAAAAACAAAAATGCTGTCTGGGCAAGATGAAATTCATACAATTTCTGTTGAAGGAACAGGGGGGCTAGTATTTTATAATTACACTTCTTTAAAGTAATACTGCGCTTTAAAAACTATCGTATAATAGCCACATAGCCCGCATATAATGGCTTACAATTATGGAGATCAATAACATAATAATAAGTTGCAACGGGTAGATTGATGCCATTGAATGTACCATCCCAGGGATGTTGATAGCCATCTGAAGATGAATAAATTAAGCTTCCCCATCTGTTAAATATGTGGACAACAGACTGTGGATAATAACTAATATTCTTAATTGCCCAAATATCATTAAGCTCATCACCATTAGGCGTAAATACGTTTGGTATTATGATGGCTGGAAGATCAGGGTCTGAACATATATCAGGTTGACTAATACCAGCAGAGTATGCATAGGATTCAAAAGCACCAAAACCATAAACAATAGCATTAAAGCCGTCATCTGCTGTTAAACGTATACTAATGGATTTTTTGGGTACACTCGTATTATAAGGAGCTAAATCTAATTGCATATACGAGTATTGACTAGTGCCAAGCTGCCTAAATGAAGGCGAAGACATTGGAGGGCTTCCATTTACTTTGAAAGAAGAGGCAGCAGCAGTTGAAATAATTACATTAATAAATTCATTATCAATATGTTCCTGGATAGATGAATAAGTAGTGGCGTCTTGCGTCTTATTTTTTATTGGATTAAGTATAACCATGTCTGGATCACTTTCTGTATCACTTGTACTACCATGATCAGTACTTGCACAATATTGTGATAGTGCAATTTGGGCTACTGATATTAACTTATCTGAACTAATGATTTCCTCAGTAGTGACCGGGTTAGGTGTTGTATAGAATTGTCCTTTGTTCAGTGTAATAGAGATCCCAGCAATATTTACTGCAGTATTATCCTCCTGTGCAATCACACGTATAAAATCTCCGCCATCAGGTCCATTAAAAGGAACATATCCATATTCTTTCCCCCAAAGATTAATTGGGTAAAGTTGTTGAAATAAAGGATCATATGATTTTACTCCACAATCAATAGGGATAACAGTCCCCGAACTTCCAGAAAACACCGCAAATGTTTTAGATGGAGTACTGGGATCTATCTCTATATAAGTACCTGTATAATCAGTATCACCAAGAAACTGATACACATCACCAGCATTAGCTAGCGTTATTTTGGTAGGGGTGCCACCTTGGCTAATATTGTTTACTCGTGGGTGGATTAAAACAGTAGTATTAGGCTGGGTAGCCAAAATGGTATAAACGAATTTTCCTGAACCAGTAGATGTTGGTGTTGTGTTTTGGTCATACCCCATCACGTAGTACTGAGAGCCAATAATTGTTGTAGGAAAAACCAGAGTGGCAGCAGAGCGTGCATTTGCAAACAAATGTGCATATACCACTACTTCTGGTTGGTCTGAGTCTATAACTACATGTATTCCTTTTTGTGAATAAGAACCAGTATTTGCTAAGTAAGCTAAATTTCTATCAATATTTGGTGATACATAAATACTGTTTCCACTTACAGTGAAAGGATATACATTAGAGCCTATCATATATACTCCCTTTGAATCACTCCTAGATGTAATATATAAGCGAAGTTGTCCTAGATTAGCCAAATCTGTTGGCAAATGACATGGAAATACAACCCAAAAATCCCGTCCTTGATTTGTTACAATTTGGGCGTTACTTTTCGGTGCAAACATTAAAAAAAATACAGTTATTAATAGAAGTAAGTCTGACTTTTTTAAAAACATGCCGAACAATGTTTTAGATAAATAGGATATCCCTGTATGGTAGTGTATCAAAATGTATGATGACCTTTTTTAGAGCTAAAAAATGGTGAAATATTGGACTCAACTTATGCCTTAACTAGCTTCAAATAGGGTTTTTAAAATTCACTCTATACCTTAAAATGGACTTAAATTAACCCATCATACATTTTGAAACACTACCATATATGTTAACAAAAATACAGTGCTAAATAAGATGATCTGATGTGTTTTTTAGAAGTTATCTGTTTCGAGCGAAGATCATTTCAGATGATGTGCGTATTCTTATGTCTACGGAGAAAGGCGCTCACCATTTCCTTCTTTTCTGCGTCAGTTTTTTTGAAAAAAAAATGGAGATATCGTTGCCCACACTTGAGCTATCGCAAAAATTCCCCCGCTTACTTTTTTCATTTCACTTGTGTTCATCGCAATAACCCCACTGTTTTCTAAATTTCTCATTTTCTCATTCATCATTTTTCTTAATTACTTAATTATTACCAATTGTGTTAAACCTATTTTAATACGTTTAACAACTTCTTCTTCACCGAGTAATTGAGCAATATCAAATACTCCTGGACCAAACTTTCCTCCGACTAGCATGATACGAAATGGAAGCATTAGCTCACCTATTTTAATACCCTTTTCTATTGCAAGAGATTTGAATGATGTTTCTAACTCATGGCTATTGGATGATTTATTATTTTCTAGGAAAAGAATAAACGCCTCAAAGAAGCTTGATTTATTACTGGTCCAATTCGTTTGTACATTTCCAAAATCATATGATTTCGCTTGTTCAAAAAAGAAAAAGCTTTGATCCCAGAAATCCTGCAAAAAGGTTAATCGATCTTGAACTAAAGTAATTACTTTTTCTAGATAATCATCATCTGAAATTTTTACTCCTTTTTCCTCCAAGCAAGCCAAAATTTGTGGTTTGATCTCAGATACCTTTGCTTGTTTGATATACTGATGATTAAACCACTTTGCTTTTTCAAAATCAAATTTGGCCCCGGCCTTGCTAATTCGCTCAATCGAGAACTGATCAATTAATTCTGCCATGGTGAACAACTCTTGATCACTACCACCATGCCAACCCAATAGTGCTAACATATTTGTGAACGCTTCGGGCAGAAAACCCATTTCACGAAATCCTTGCGTCAGATCACCTGTTTTAGGATCTTTCCAATTCATCGCATACACTGGAAATCCCAATCGGTCGCCGTCTCGTTTACTCAATTTACCATTACCATCTGGTTTCAGAATTAATGGTAAATGCACCCACTCAGGCATTTTTTCTTTCCACCCTAAATAGCGCCAAAGTAGAATATGAACGGGTGATGAGGGCAACCATTCTTCGCCTCTGAATACATGACTAATTTCCATCAAGTAATCATCCACTACGACAGCCAAATGATACGTTGGCATACCATCCGCTTTGAGCAATACCTTATCGTCGATCAGATTGGTGTCAAAACTTACATGCCCACGTATCATATCCTCAAAAGTGACTATTTCATCAGTCGGAATTTTGATACGTATTACGTGAGGAACTCCTTGTTCAAGCAGTTTTTTCACATCAAACCCATGCATACTTAATGAATTTTTTAAATAATTACGATTATCGTGTCCGTATCGAAAATTAGGGGTTTGTTGGCGTTGGGCTTCTAGATCCTCGGCGGTATCAAAAGCATAATAGGCAAACCCATCTTTTACTAATTGCTCCGCGTAGTGGCGATAATGTGCTTTGCGTTCGCTTTGGCGATAGGGAGCAAAAGTGCCCCCCACATGTGGCCCCTCATCAGGATGTAACCCACACCATTTTAAACAATTAATAATGTATTGCTCAGCGCCTTCTACATAGCGCGACTGATCTGTATCCTCGATTCGCAAGATAAAATCGCCTTGATGTTTACGAGCAAACAGATAATTAAATAAGGCCGTCCGAACTCCTCCAAGGTGTAACCCACCGGTCGGACTTGGCGCAAAACGTACTCTGACTTTAGACATGAAGCAAAGGTACTAATCACGTTCTTTTCTCAAGAATACGCCCCGGCATTAGAAGTATATTTCTATAAATAGATACTTGACTATTAAACAATAATTATTTAAATTTAATTTATGGCAAAAAAATTAACCGCAATAATTGTATTAATTTTTACTCTTGCTTCGATCAGCTTTGCTCAAAGTGTGGTTATTAAACCCAAGAAGATTATTTACACGAAGGACTATATCATTAATGAAGACCCCATTATTGACAAAGGGGATCATGGTGATGCCGCGTCCCGAGATTGGGAAGCCGTCACTGTCATTTATCCACAAGTCAGTGGGGTAGATAGCCTTATAGCACAAAATCTAGAAGCTGCGATTGACACCTATTATTTGCAAGATAGCTTAGGAGGTAAACCCCTTTCGTATCCTGAATTGCTTGGAAAAAAAGGGCAGGGATTGCATGATTATAAGGTCAACTATAATGACAATGGGTTACTGGATATTACTTTTCATTGGAAGCTAATACTAGGACATTTATACGAAGAATTTTATACGGTTGTTATCGATGTGAATGCAGGTTCACGAGTAACATCCCAAGGTGCTTTTAAAAATACATCGGGTCTCTTAGCCATGATCAAAAAAGCGCAACAACTTGAGTCTAAACAAGCAATTGCACAGATGAAAGCTAATAGCAAGGTGTATGCGATGTGCTCGTTTTTGAAAAGAGAATTCCGTGGAAAGTTTTCTGCTAGAAATCTGAACAATTTTTCCATTAGTGATAAAGGCATCACATTTATATATAACTATAACCGGGAACACTTATGTGCAGATGCCTATCCAAAAGGGCGCTATTTTTTCACTTGGAAAGAAGTCAAACCCTTTATTAAGCCCGCAGGACCCTTTGGAAATTTTATCCCTCCCCCAGTTATCATCGTACAACAACACGATTGATTGAGCTCTCCATCGTGAAATTGCTCCAATTTATTTTTGCCTGAATCAGGATAAAAAAGATAGAAATATCAATTAAAACCTTTTTAACTCCGATTCAGGCAATTAAAATTTAACCAATCTATTAATTGGCCTAAAAATGAATTAGTATTTGTAACGCACAAAAGCTTCCATAGCCTCGTACTCTGCCAAACCTAAATGATCATATGCTTTTGCTGTTTCCCGTGTTCTATCTTCTGCTCTCACCCAAAATTCCCGAGCATCATCTCCTGGAAAGACAGGACGATCTTTTTGGGATTGGTGCTTGAAAATGGCAAAACGCTTTTTCTCAACTTCTTGAGGTGAAAGTGGTACAGCCATCTCGATCTCATGAGTTTCAAACTCATGCCACGCACCACGGTACATCCATAACCAGCAATCCTCAACCCATTTTTCTGTTTTTTGAAGACGTTTTAGCGCTTTCAAGATGATATCAAAACAACGCTGGTGTGTTCCATGAGGATCTGCAAAATCACCGGCTGCAAAAACCTGATGTGGCTTCACCTGCTGGAGTAATTCCATTGTCAAACGAATATCCTCTTCACCGATAGAACTACGTTGCGTTTTACCGATTTCATAAAAGGGCAAACGCATAAAGTGAATATGATCATCACTAAGTCCAGCATAACGTGCACCCGAAATAGCTTCACCCTTCCTAATTAAACCTTTCACAGTTTGTACTTCTTTAGTATCTACCTGATTAGGTTGCTTACTCTCAAAAAAGCTTCGCATATCCGAATAAACAGCGTCCAGCTTAGACGTATCCAATCCAAGGGTGTGACTAAAATCTTTAACAAACTCTACAAAACGCAATGCATCGTCATCCCAAACCGCTGTATTACCCGAAGTTTGGTATGCTACATGCACATCGTGTCCCTGATCAACTAAACGAATGAAAGTACCACCCATCGAAATAACATCATCATCAGGATGCGGTGAAAAAATGAGTACTCTTTTTTTATCTGGCATTGCGCGCTCAGGTCGCTCACTGTCATCTGCATTACCCTTTCCACCTGGCCAACCTGTAATGGTATGTTGTAGCTTATTGAAGATCTGGATATTGATATTGTATACAGGCCCTTTTTGAGTGGCTAATTGCGCCATACCATGGTTATTATAGTCCTCTTCCGTCAGCTTTAATATTGGCTTTTTTACTGTATTTGCAAGCCAAATCACCGCTTTCTTAATCATCACATCATCCCAAACACAATCTTTCACCAGCCAAGGGGTATTAAATCGAGTGAGTTCTGATGCAGCATCCTCATCTAGAATAAATTCAACCCGATCAGAAAGTTGTAAATAAGTCGCGGGGACATCTGAGGAAATTTCCCCTTCAACTGCTTTTTTAATAATGGAGGCTTTCTTTGTATTCCAGGCCATCAAAATAATCTCCCGAGCTTTGAAGATTGTACCAATACCCATGGTGATGGCTTTCGTTGGCACGTTGGCTTTACCTCCAAAGTCACGTGAAGCATCTCGGCGAGTCAGATCATCTAGCGTAACTAATCGTGTTCCTGAGTTTGGTGCAGATCCAGGCTCATTAAATCCGATGTGTCCCGTACGCCCTATACCCAAAATTTGAAGATCTAGTCCCCCTAATGCCGTGATTTTACGCTCATATTCCAAGCAAAAAACAGGGATATCCTTCAAGGATAGTGTTCCATCGGGGATGTGTATGTTCGCTACGTCAATATCAATATGATCGAATAAATTTTGCTTCATAAAGCTCACATAGCTTTGTGAAGAAGTAGGTTTCATCGGGTAATATTCATCCAAATTAAATGTGATTACATTTTTGAAACTCAAATCCTCCTCACGATGCAAACGCACCAATTCTTCGTATACACCTATAGGCGTCGCTCCTGTTGCAAGTCCAAGCACTGCTTGTTCATTACTTTGTTGTTTTCTGATGATCAGATCAGCGATACGCCTAGCCACTTTTTTTGAAGCAATAGACTCATCGGCATAAACAGTGACGGGAAGTTTCTCGAAACGCGTTTCCTCTAATAAATTGAGACGTGCCATTTTAAATTTGAATAAGTTTTATTTTAGCAAAGATAAGAACAATACGTTTTTGAGGTTTTAAAACAATGCATACACATGAAAAAATATTTTTCACTCGTGCTTTTTGCACATACGCTATTCGCTTTACCTTTTGCTTTGATTGGCTTTTTTCTGGCGGTGACCACTACTACAAATCCATTTAGCTGGATAAAATTGGTGCTGATGATTCTTTGCATGGTCTTTGCCCGAAATTCAGCAATGGCATTCAATCGCTATTTAGATCGGTATATTGACGCAAAAAATCCACGCACCCTGCTTCGTGATATTCCATCCGGTAAGATTTCAGCAAATGGGGCGCTATTGTTTACGATCATCAACAGCTTATTATTCATCCTGACTACAGCATGCATTAATCATTTATGCTTTTATTTATCGCCAGTGGCATTAGCCGTTGTACTGGGATACAGTTATACGAAACGTTTTACGGCACTATGTCATTTGGTTTTAGGCCTAGGTTTATCACTTGCACCGATTGGGGCTTATTTGGTCATTGCAGGCACATTTGCGTGGCTCCCCATTTTTTTCTCACTCGCTGTTTTATGTTGGGTAAGCGGATTCGATATTATTTATGCTTTACAGGATGAAGCGTTTGATAAAGAACACGAGCTAAAATCCATTCCTGCCTGGTTAGGTGCTAAAAATGCACTTCGACTTTCCAGTTATTTGCACAGCTTGGCAGCGCTATTTATAGCTCTTCCCTTGTTTTTTACACCACTTGGTGGATCTTATAAGTGTGGTGTATTTTTTTTCATTGCATTACTGATTTATCAGCACCACCTGGTAAAACCGGATGATTTATCACGCGTGAATCGTGCTTTTTTTACGACTAATGGGGTTGCATCAGCTGTATTTGCTTTATTCTTCTTTTTGGATATTTATTTGAGAGGGTGATTCGCACTCACTCAAATTTGAAGGCAGGGTACTGAAGAAAGTATTGCTCCTCCCTAACATGATAAAAGGGGCTCAGCTTACCGCCAAGTCCCTTTTATCATTAAACATTATTGCCTAAGAAAAAAATATTGTTTGGCAACCCGTATTGCCCAACCTGCGCATCTCAAGATATCTAAGGCTCACACCCACTACTATTAGAACTATAATTTGAGCTACTCTTATTTTTTAGCACAAGGGCTTTGTCATTTTGGTTAGACTTAGCCCAATAAGCTTGCCTATTTTGATACTCATCGACTCCCCGAACATTTTTCACGTCAAATACACGGCCCGAACTATCTTCAAAGTAATGTAGATCAACCCTTTTATTATTTAATTTAGCACCATTCTCATAAACTTTCCTAAAGTTATTTCCAGCCATTTTTAATATCTTCTCACACTTAATAGACGAGTATTCTTTTTTTCCAGGCAAATAACTAACCTTATATGCTTTCATTACCACATAAATTGAAGCCTTTATATATAATCCATTACGAGAGACTCCGTCTTTTTTTGTATCCTTCCAATTCGTCTTCGTTGGATCATCACTTGTATATAAAGTCTGGCCAAGACCACTTAGGTTAGCAATAGTAGGCTCTTCATAAAGGCGAACTATTGGTCCCTTTTCACATCCAATATCTAGCAAGGTTATAAAAACAAGTCCCGGTATCAGCTTCAATCTATTCTTCATATATATCATTTACTTTTAGCGCTCATGCTGCTATCTTAAGTTTAGCTAATTATAATTTGCTATGCGCAATTATTTCATTTATAATTTTCGGTAGTGTATCTAAATGTATGATGACTCTTTTCAGGGATAAAAAAGTATGCGTTTTGATTTTTAAAAACCACCTTTAGTTGCTTGAAAAGCACAGTGTGTTTCGATATTTTCGATCATATTTTATCCAAATATTACCTATCATACATTTAGATACACTACCTAATTTTCCTCTAGCAAATAAAAAAATACTATTTAATAATTTCATACACATTATATTTTTAGTCCGGACACATCGTGTCAGACGCAAACCAGCCAAAGAAAAGAGAAAGACGTTCTCTTTATCAATCGAATGAGAAACCCAAAGCAAAAAATGCAGAGTGCTATATTTGAACATTTATTAATCAAAAATGTCATCAAACTAGAAACATGCAGCACTTAAAAACATCCGCTAAACAACGAACTTATATTCCCGAACAGTTCAATATCACATGGGAGAATCTCGAGCCCTTGTTTAGTGAACTTAAAAACCGGCCTATCACTTCTATTTTCGAACTAGAAGAATGGCTTAAAAATAGAAGTGAACTCGATGCTGCCCTGGAAGAAAATTTTGCATGGCGATATATTCGCATGACCTGTGACACTACGGACGAAAAGCTCTTAAAAGACTTTCAATATTTTGCAACAGAAATAGAGCCCCAAATTGCACCTATTAACAATGAGCTCAATAAAAAATTTATTACAAATCCATTTACTGAGCAACTAGACAAGACTAAGTACTTTATTTATGTACGTGGAATCAAAAAGGCACTTGAGCTATTCAGAGAAGAAAACGTTCCGTTACAAACTAAAATACAGCTTGAACAACAACAATATCAGTCAATCACGGGTTCCATGTCCGTCACATTAAACGGAAAGGAATACACCCTAGAACAAGCTTCAGCATTTCTAAAAGACACAGATAGAGGAATACGCCAACAAGCCTGGGAGGCCATTACCGAGCGGCGTTTGCAAGACAAAGAAAAGCTCGATACACTTTTTGACAGTTTACTAAAACTACGCCATCAAGTAGCTTTAAATGCAGGGTTCGACAATTTCCGAGATTACATGTTTCAAGCTTTGGGCCGATTCGATTATACTCCACAAGATTGCTTTGATTTTCATGATGCCATTCAAAAAGAGATTGTCCCTCTGCTAACCGAGCAGGCTCAACAACGTCAAAAAGCACTGCATTTGGATAGTTTACAGCCTTGGGATATGGAAGTAGATACATCAGGAAAACCCGCCTTAAAACCATTCCATAATGGACAAGATTTGATTGATAAAACAATCATCTGCTTCAAAAAACTAGATCCTTATCTTGGCGAACAATTAGCTTTCATGAAAGCTGAAGGTTTATTCGACGTAGAAAGTCGAAAAGGAAAAGCTCCAGGAGGTTACAACTATCCACTTGCCGAAACAGGAGCCCCATTTATTTTCATGAACTCAGCTAATACCTTTCGAGATCTAACGACCATGGTCCATGAAGGTGGTCATGCCATTCATACATTCATCTCTGCACAGCTAGAACTCAATGATTTTAAACATGTCCCCTCTGAAGTCGCAGAATTAGCTTCCATGAGTATGGAATTAATCTCAATGGATGCATGGGATGTATTTTTTGACAACGAAGAAGACCTCAAACGCGCTAAACGTGACCAACTTAAAGATGTGTTAAAAACACTTCCATGGGTAGCTGTTGTTGATAAATTCCAGCACTGGATCTATACTCACCCGACACACACCACTACAGAACGCAGCGAAGCCTGGAAAACTATTTTTGCTCCCTTCGGCAATAATTTCGCAGACTGGAGTAACCATCAAGACGCACTGCAGAATTTATGGCAGAAACAATTGCATATCTTCGAAATCCCCTTCTATTATATCGAATATGCAATGGCACAATTAGGCGCAATTGCTGTTTGGAAAAATTATAAAGAAAATCCTAAAAAAGGACTCCAAAGCTATTTAGATGCATTGAAGCTAGGGTACACCAAAACCATACCCTCAATCTATCAAACAGCAGGAATTGAATTCAACTTCAATGCCGATTATGTAAAAAGCCTAGCAAAATTTGTGAAGAGTGAATTAGATAAACTCGACGCATAACAATCTTGCTTCATGGTACTGCTAGGATTTTGCATGCATATCATTTGTTTTACTTTGATGGCCTCCAGAGTTACTTCATCGAGATCTTTGTGACTTGGGAGGCCATCAATCGCCTTTATTATTTAAGATTTTGGGGCTGGAAAAAATTTCTAGATTAACCAAAACAAAAAAATCAACAACTCACTATTTTGTTCTACCTTGCGAAACTCGCTTTTCAACTGTTTAAAACAGGTTATTGATTAGCCCAATTATTATTTATCATACGATCAAAATGAAACACCTTCATAACAATAATAACAATGAAGTATCTCCTCCATAGGGCGACTTTTTTGTTATTGACAAAAGCCTGCTCAATGAGCAGGCTTTTGTGTTTTATATGAATTTACATGAACCTTCAAATCATAAACTACAATGAAACAACACACCATTTTAAAAACAGAAGAAGCAATCGCTTTCACAAAAGAAAGTTTTGCAAAAAACTTAGCAAACCAATTAAACCTAATCAAGGTATCATCCCCTTTGGCTGTGCTTGATGGAACGGGTATTAACGATGATTTAAACGGAACTGAAAGACCCGTATCCTTCCCAGTTCGAGCACTAAAAGAACGTAAAGCAGTGGTCGTTCACTCTTTAGCGAAGTGGAAACGGCTACGTCTCAAAGAGCTGGGCATTGAATCTGGCAAAGGCATATTAACAGATATGCGAGCTTTAAGACCAGATGAAGATTACACACCTCTACACTCGATTTATGTTGACCAATGGGACTGGGAAAAATGTATTAGCCATGAAGAAAGAACATTAGTGTATCTAAAAACCACTGTAACTAAAATTTACAAGGCATTAAGAGAAACAGAAAGATCAGTGCAGATTAAATATCCAGATATAGAAGCCGTTCTTCCTGAAGAGATCACATTTATACACGCTGAAGAGTTACTTAAACGTTATCCCACACTAACACCAAAACAGCGAGAAACAGAAGCTGCTTTACAATATGGTGCAGTTTTTATCATTGGTATCGGCGGCAACCTTTCTGATGGCGAACCCCACGATGGTCGTGCAGCAGATTATGATGATTGGAGTACATTAAATGAATCTGGTTTTTCCGGGCTCAATGGAGATATTATTCTTTGGCACCCCACCTTGCAATGTGCTTTCGAAATCTCATCAATGGGGATTAGAGTCGATAAAATAGCTCTTCGCAAGCAGCTAAAAGAAAAAAAATGTGAAGAAAGAGCCGAACTATTATTTCATTCCATGCTTTTATCTGGCCACCTACCACAAAGTATTGGAGGAGGAATCGGCCAATCAAGACTGTGCATGTTTATTCTTAAGAAAGCTCACATTGGTGAAGTACATGTGAGCATTTGGCCCGATGAAATGAAGGAGACTATGAGCTTAGAAGGAGTGACACTATTGTAAAAAACAATGAAGCCTATGTGTTATCTAATGTTCAAGATATTGAACTCGAAATCGCATTTGCTACTCGGCTTCAAACGAATCAAATCCTTGCCTAAGCATATTTACTCGGCAAGGATTTATTGATTCTATTAAAATATTTTTCCATCCAGTTTTGATGAATGATACCATTTAGAATTTTCCAACCACCAAATCATCTGGAAAGTTAAAAAAGTACCTAAAATCGATCCAGCAACTACATCTTGAAAAAAATGTTGCGCTAAATAAAGACGAGAAAAAATAACAATCAGCGCTAAAGGAAAAATAATAGCTCCTCGATATTTATACGGTAGGATATGCATCAACACAATTGATAGCGTAAAAGCCGAAGCACTATGGCCTGAAGGAAAGCTATTCCAATCATGTGTTTCAAGCCCAGGAATTGTTCGTATTTCATGCTTTCCTGCAAAAAAAGCAGATGGTCGCGGGGCGTCAAACAAAACTTTCAAAACATAGGTAATAACTGACGTATACCCAAATGCAAAAAGAGTCAGTACGCTGTAACGATATTTAACCATGCAAAAACACACGCCCACTAAAAGCACCATTTTCCCATCGCCAAGCCAGGTAATCATCTCAAAAAACCGATCAAAGAATGGCGAATGATATTTATTAATCAACAAAAAAAGATCAGATTTTGAAAAGCTAACCTCTACACAAAAAGCAAAGATTAAGAATATCAAATAGGGGATTACGAATGAATAGTGCTTACGCAGCAAATTAATGAAATGTGTGCTCATAAATTTATGGTTCATTTCGTGCAAAGGTAAATAAGTATTACAACTTAGCACGAACCTGCATCAACTTAATGTTTAAACTGAAGCATGTTATGTCAACTCATATTTGGGGGTTAAATGGACGACAGCTTAAGCCAAAATATTTTATATTTTGGCACATATTCATGAATACATGTTCCTCTACGTATGGCCAGCAATTTGTTTCGTAAAAAGTCAATAAGTAAAATATTAAGCGACGTAAAAAAAAGCGAAAACAATGATGATGGTCATTCCCTAAACAAAACATTAACCGTTAAAGATTTAACTGCCTTTGGAATTGCAGCTATCGTAGGTGCAGGCATTTTTAGCACGATTGGTAAAGCTAGTGCTGATGGTGGACCCGCTGTTATTTTCCTATTCATTTTCACAGCGCTAGCTTGCAGTTTTGCAGCTTTTGCTTACGCAGAATTTGCCTCCATGGTACCTGTTTCGGGTAGCGCTTATACTTATTCATACGTTGCTTTTGGCGAGGTAGTTGCTTGGATTATTGGCTGGTCGCTCATCATGGAATATGCAATTGGAAACATTACGGTAGCCATATCGTGGTCCGACTATTTCACAAGCTTATTAACAGATATCAGAATTCCAAGTTTAGGAATTAATGGAATCCATCTGCCCGATTGGATAACGATGGATTATTTAACAGCCTCCAAAGGATATCAACATGCAATATCCTTGATGCATTCAGGCAAAGTATTTGTAAACCTAGACTCTGCCACTCAACTATCCTACAATGCCTGGGAAACAGCTCCTCAACTAGGCGGATTACATATCATCGCAGATATTCCGGCGTTGGTAATCATATTTCTTATTACCGTTTTAGTATATCGAGGCATCAAAGAGTCGCGAAATGCGAGTAATGCAATGGTTATTGTCAAACTTGTCATCATTTTATTGGTGATCGCAGTAGGGGTGTTTTATATTGATGTCAGCAATTGGAATCCATTCGCACCTAATGGTGTTTCTGGAATTCTAAAAGGGGTTTCTGCTGTTTTTTTCGCCTATATCGGTTTCGACGCCATTTCAACAACAGCCGAAGAGTGTAAAAATCCACAGCGAGACTTACCAAGAGGAATGATGTGGTCCATTATCATTTGTACAGTCTTGTACGTGGCCATTGCTTTGGTCCTCACGGGCATTGTAAAATATAGCACTTTAGATATTGGGGATCCTCTCGCATTTGTGTTTGAACAAAAAAACTTGAAGATATTATCTGGTGTCATTGCTCTCAGCGCCGTTATTGCCATGGCAAGTGTGTTGTTGGTTTTTCAAATGGGACAGCCTCGCATTTGGATGAGTATGAGTCGTGATGGATTATTACCCCCGGCATTCTCCCGCATTCATCCTCACTATAAAAGTCCTTCCTTTGCCACCATCGTAACAGGGTTTGTGGTTGCAGTACCCTCTCTCTTCATGAATTTAACCATCGTGACTGATCTCTGTTCTATTGGGACACTATTTGCGTTCGTATTAGTTTGTGCAGGTGTACTGGTATTGCAAAACAAACCAGGCGTGCAGTATGGCAAGTTTAGAACACCCTACATCAATTCAAAATACATTATCCCAGTGTTTCTAATTGTCGCAACAATTTTTCAGCTCACTTATAATCGAGAAAGCACCCGTGATTTTATCTTCAACAAGCCGATTTTAAATACTCCAACAAAGTTGATTACCTCCCTCTCTTCAGAAGAGACTCAAAAAGTTAAAGATGCTTCTCTGCAAACCATAAGCCATCTATCAACAAGTGCTGGCTCTCTAGATCTGGAAACATTCCTATCTCAGATGGCACCAGAACGATATCAAAAATTTGTTGACAAGCTGGAAATTGATCATGAAAAGAAGTATGAGAGTGGCTTATCATTATTTCGTCACAAAATACCTTTATGGATATTTTTTATCTCTTGTATTGTTATTGGTTATTTCTGTTTCACTAAAAACTTATCGCTGATTCCTGTACTCGGACTCATTTGTTGCTTATACATGATGTCGGAACTTGGCGTATCCAATTGGATTGGGTTTGGATTATGGCTTGTGGTGGGATTAGTTGTTTACTTCTCTTATGGATACCATCGAAGTAAGTTGAATACTAATTCCAAGCAATCATAAAAATCATCTTTCCTTAACTAAAAGCTGCATTGACAGCTGTATTAGTTGGCAAGTTCAATTAGTAAATGCAACAAAAGCACCTAAAACTACAAAAGCAATTG
>CALLKE010000064.1 GCA_938008555.1 uncultured Pedobacter sp. | reverse complement strand
TGGTGATCAAAGGCGAATAGATCGGTCTTGATGGCGCTGCGGGGTTTCATTGGGGGAGATGGCGACGGCGTTCAGGCCAAAAGGATTTTACCAAGTGGCGGGTGGGGTGAGGTTTTTCGAGGCGCCCAGGCGTCGACTCACATCACCCGATGTGCATGAATCGCGAGTAGAATTTCATCAGTTCATGCTTTTCAGATAGTTCTGGCGGGTTCCTCGATAACCCCTTGCTTGGAATGTCGCCAATCTAATAATAAATGGATTAGTGAATACGCAAAAATGTCGATAAAAGAATATCAAGACAGAGCGTTGCTCGAAAATCAGCTGCCACTTAATTTTAATGGAGATGCTCTTGTACTCAGAGTCGCTGCAACTCTTGACGACGCGCCGTGGGCCGCTCGATATGGACACATGCAGAGCGTACTTAGATTGGGTGTATATGAGGGGCGCAAGTTTCGAAAATTTAAAATTGATCTAACAGCCTGCATCTGGGCGGACCCCCTCCCTTTGCTGGCTATAGCAATATCACTTCTGGAATTCGAACGACTTGGTGGGCACGCAACGATTTCGTTGTCGGCCATCGAAACGTCAAGTAAGGAGAAAAAGAGATTCCTAAAATTTCTAGCGAGAGAAGGATTTCTTGATCTTTTTTCGGGTAAGAAGTCCGTTGAGCTTGGAGGATCATCATTATCTAGTGGATCAACGAGGTGCGTTCTCGTAGGTGGGGAGTTATTAACACCAGATATCTTAGATAGACTCAAGCAGATCAACGTCTCTTTGGTCTTTGAGCGCAGTACATGTCTTCCTGCAACCGTAATTGAATTAATAAATCCGGAGAAATGCGAAAACGCTCTTGGTCAAGTAGATAAGTGGGTTGACCGAAAATTTTTCGAAGCAATATCCCCGGTTGTTTCAGATATGGTTCCGAGTTGGGCGCAAAGAAGTATTCGAACTAGAATAATTACCGCACTACGAGAAATTTTACACAATTCATCGGAGCACGCTTATTCCGATTTTGGATGGGTTGCCGTATATGTGCGCTATCGGGAGGGGGCATTGGGACTGTCTCCTCGTGAGTGGCGCGATCATAAATTAAACATCAAGCGCGAAAATAGCCAGTCGATAGTTCCATTAATGGAAGCGCCTAGCGATCAAGAGTCTTTTGCGGAAAACAGAGCGGGTTTCTTCGAGCTCTATATAATCGATTCCGGGTGTGGCCTTTGCGATTCTCTAGGAGAGAATGAAGAGCAAGATGTCGAGACGCGCCTAAGAGTGTGTATGCGGGATGTTCTTGAAGCGGGGCGCGGGCGGAGACCTACGCGCCCGACTCACTATGGTGGCCTATATCTGCTTCGTCAATTACTCGAGCCCAATCGGGATTTTTTTCGAATAAGAGACGGAGATGCCTGGTGGGGAACTGAACTACCTTTGAAGCTAACTGAAAATGGCTCGACGCCGAGCGGAACTATAACGCGAAACGCTCGAGGTAAAGAGCACGTATACAAAGCTATACAGGGTGTTGCATGGACTTTACGTATTTCTTGGTTAGAGCCAACTGACAAGGTGGACGCATCTAGTCCATGGCAAGGGCTTGGGGACTCAAAGGACAATAAGCATAGGGAATTACTTCTGTCAGTATTAAGTGAAAAAAGGAAATATGAAGAGAGTCAATCGTGTCAAATATTTGACTGGAGATTCATAAAGGACGGAAACAGACCGCGTCAAGCGGCAATGCCTTGCTCGGCGGCATGTGATAAATCGGTGGTTGTTCTCCCGAAGCCAGGATGGACAAAACACCAAATACAGTTTGAGATAAAAAATATAGTAGATGTAACGGAAAGCCAATTTCCTCTGGATGTCGTCGTTTTTGATATACCGTCGGAAGATGCTGCTATTTATCAGGCGGCCATTGCCAAATCAAGCTATTTTCATGTAGATAAAATATCTAATATCTCTCGGATAGTATTGGTTACTCGAGATCTAAGGTCGTGCGTATTTTTGCGTGTTGAAGAAGGTATTTTTGATGTTGATGTGAATGCATCTTACCAATATCCACGAAGTCTTTCGCTGTCGCCGTCAAGTAGTTTGGCTAGGTGCTATTCTGTAGTTCGTCATCATGATGGCGATATTCTATGGAAAATAATTCTCCGGTCTAGTAGCGCATATCTGGCTGAATACGTCCGCTGGAGTGAAAAGGTTACTATTGAAGGCTATCTTGATTTCTCCCAAAGCCTAACCCACCCAATATGCCGTGAAATTTATTTCATCTCTCTTCAAAGAATCAAAGGCCTTCTCCCTTCATTGAACTGCACAATGACAGGACTCGACGGCCTGGTTGACAGCTTAGTTATTCGATTTAATGCCCAGCAGCATCCGAAACGTCGTAAGGGCGTAAGCGGTCCGCAATCGACAAAAATGGCGCGTGTAAATATAGGTAGCGTTCAAGTGAGTGGGGCGACTGAACACGCAGATCGCGATTGTTCCTCTCATTTATTTTATTTCTTTAAGCACCCAAGCGGAACTGGCAAGGGAAATTATCTTCTACCCTGGTTATCTCCACCCTTCCCCGATCAGAAAAAAAATAAGGTATGCCGTTATGCGAGAGTTGGTCGAACAGCTGTTGTAGCGCGGGATGGATGGAAAGCTTATCAAATGCCGCGATACAGCAAGGATGAGAAATCAATCTATGCTCAGCCTCCAAGTGCTTCTTATCGTGCATGGCAAGAGCCTAGTCGAACTCCCCTGAAATTAGGCCACTGGACGTATGGAGGGCATCACGACTTACTTACACTAAATCTTCTTCTTGCGTTTGATACTGAGCTTGATCATATTAGTCTTGAATTGGGCGGAACTCTTGCGAGATTTCTCTATTTAAATCTTTTTGACGTACTGGGGTTGAAGTATTCAGATCTAACTTCCACAGGGAAGTCTATTATAGAAGCAGCGAAGCGAGATGATGATGTAAGACGATACCCAAAATCCCTTGGCGAGCAAGGTGCTTTGCTGATCTACCCTTCACATCCAGTGACAGATCATGTTATTGATAAATTCTTAAGTTTGATCTTGGATGAGCCGGATGATGAGACGAATACGAGCTCTCTGCAAAGAGTAAGGGATCGGATTATTCCTGTTCTTCCAATTAGGCGCCACCGGAGTGGGTCTGGTCTTCAAATATCAGGGTTGATTCTCGAAAGGCTTCAATCAATAACTGATCGTCGGCCTGTAGTTATTTTTGATGACGCATTAATATCCGGACGTACATATAGTGATATAAAAAGACTTCTAAGAAATATTGGATTTGATAGCTTTTACTCTCTGTGTATAGTTGATCGGCAGCGCTTTCCATCGGCAGATCAAGCTTTTGCAGCGAATCACATATGCTACTGGCGGCTTGATGTGCCGTCTTTAGGGGGGAAGCACCGTTGCTCCATTTGTAGTGCGATTAGACGTCTTAATGACTTTTCTAAAGCGCTTACGCCACAGTCTTACCGGGATCGTCTTGAGTCATGGAAAGAGTCTTGGCGACCGACAAATCCAACTACCGAATGGGGTGATGGAGGGTTGCATCCGATCCCCCTGTCTTTATTGAAGCCAGAGCGCAAGTTTTCTATTAAGCCGACACCCGGAAACCCAAGTCATTATGCTCAGATTGGTGGTGATAGGAATCTGATATCACTTACTAATACAGCCGGTCTTATTGCTTATTTGAGCGAGCTGCATTCTATTACATCGCATGATGATCTCGCTATGCGAGTCTTGGCGAAGGAGGAAAAAAAATTTACTCCTGAGGCACAAATTCAAGTTCTCGCAAGCCAATTGTTGCTATTTTCTGGAGAGTTTGACCGAGATCTTGCATTGGATCTCGGGCGAGCACTTCTTGCAGCCTTGTGGAATGCAGATACTTATGATCGGCATACATCCCTCGCAGCGCTGACATTGATAGGTTGTGGGGACGCGTACCTAAAAGAAGTAGTAATTTATTTCTTCCGTGATCGAGAGCATTTAATTTCAAAGGCCTCATCAAAAAACCTTGATCTTGTATTGCTACTAGCAATGGTGGTCGCGAATGACACAGCTATGCCTGATCAGCGGCTTATCAGACTGAGAGAGCAAGATTCGCTGCGTGGGCTTCTGCAGCCAAGCGGGAAAATAGAACTGTATGGATGGCTGCATCGAGTCATTCGAGATAGTTCAGGAAAGCCTCACTCTACGCCGTTTCAAAGATTTATCGATTGGCCGCCATCAGATTTTTCAGATGAGACGCTAAAAAATGCCATGAACTCATGCATTAGATTTGAATCTATAGTCAAGAACGTTCAGCCTTACTGGCTTCGAGATGAGTGTGTCGGGCGAATGGATTATGGGAGTGTAATGCGAGTCGTTGACCAAGAGAGTGCGGAATTGGTGAAACTGCTGAAAAGCATTTTGGGGCAGCATTTAGATGGTCAGGCTCAATGTAATAGAGTTAATGACGCAAAAGAAAAAGCAAGGCGGTTATTTGATATTGCAAAGGAATTTCACGAAGGGATTTTTTGTCAATTAGGTCTTGAAGAGATGAAGAAAGAAGGAGGGAAGGTTTCCCTTCCTCTGTTGAAAGTTCTTGCTGAAGTTTCGTCCTCTCTTTATTCCGGTAAAAAAATCAAATGGCATATACCTTCGCGTATAGAAATTGCAAATGGGGTTTCTGCTCTAAACAAGCCTGGGATGGGTGAGGTTTATATTTTGTGGGACTCTGGAATATATGAAGCAATAAAGGACATTTTGTCTAATGTTCGCCATGCATGTGAGGAAATCAAAGACCCCTGGAGGGAGTCTTCGCCGGAGTCGGCCCTTTTGTGGGGGCGGTTCTCTATGGAAAATGAATTTATTTGTATAGAATTACGCAACAAAACTAGGGAGAGCTCTGAGGTAGCAGTGCGAGCTTTCAATGACAAGCAGCACAGTTTCAGTAAAGTGTTACTTAAAGAATCTGGGTGCAGAATTGGGGCGACGTCAGTTTCCGAAGACGTATTTCAAGTGACTATTCGCATTCCTTATGCGCACACTCTTCCTCAAAAATAAGGCTATCGGTTATGGCAAAATTCAGAATCGTGGTTGTTGATGACCAATATTCGGCGCGTAGAGATCTTTATAAGAATATTTTCTCCGGCGATGCGGATTTTTCTGTGATTGATTGTGAGGAGTGGAGTGATTTCTGTAAGCTAAAATTTTCTGAGTATGATGCGATTATTTTAGATGTGAATTTAGATGACTGGGGTGTCACTATCTCGGACGCTTTTGCTCGAATTGGATCGAGGTGTCCGGTGTGGTTAGCCAGTCTAAGATGGAATCAGACTCTGACTCATAGTCATATCTCTGCAGCTCTTTCCGGCGCCAAGGATGTCGTTTTGGCAGGAACCATTGCGTTGGAGAATCTGGCTTTCCCAAGCTGGGAGGATCACGCTTTTGGGATTCGCTCGCAATTGAGAATCGTTATTTCGAGAATGCGCCATCGGGGGCTGTTAGATCTCGATTTCGACGATTCAATTAAGATTTTGCATCTTTCAGATCCTCAATATGGCGATCCAGGTCAGGATGATCTTGCTTTTCTTGCGGAGCAGGAGGTTGCTAATTTTATTCAGAACGAGCTTGATGTTAATATTCATTTTATTGTTATAACTGGAGATGTTACATTCAGTGGGCAGCCCCATGAATTTGATTTGGCAATTGAAAGGCTCCAGAAACTCGCGTCTAGGCTCTTGCCAAACCGAGAGGATTGGCGCGAACGTATACTGATGGTGCCGGGAAATCATGACGTGGATTTTTCGCTTGCGGCTGCCGATTGGATTGAGTTTTCTATTGGGAGTCCAGGAACAATTAAGCCAAAATCGAGATCCAGTGGACTGGGTCACTTAAGGTATGGTCTTCAGTGCTTTCGTGATTTTGCGTGGAAGCTTTCAAATAATCCAAATTGGCGAGATGCGGATGATCTTATTTGGATGAATGATTCATTTCGGCATCTTGGGGTTCGCTTTATTATGCTTAATAGCGTTGCTAGTGTGGGATTCGACTCGCCGAAAAATTATATGATAAATTCTGATGTGCTTTCTCGTATGGTCGAGGAGTCGCCTCGAGATGAATCACTTTTTGGAATAGCGATTTCTCATCACGGTCCGTCCGTTGACGGAAACTCTAGCGGTGAGGATCTTAACAATTGGGCGCAAATACGAAAATCGTTTCAACAGAGAAAAATCAAGCTTCTGTTGCACGGGCATGGTCATAGAAGAATCGCCGACATAGTGCCATTGAGTAAAAAAGGGCGGTATCGCGCAGCAAATGGTCAATTAGAAGCCGGAGAGGTTATGCGCGTCATGGCGCCGACAACGCATCTTGACGAGACTATGCGAAGTGAAGGGGATAGTCGAGGATTTAATTTGCTTACATTGTCTCGACACCACGGAAAAGTGGAGAGCGTTCAGGTTGATTCTTATGAACTCTCGGACGATCACCCGCATTTCGCGGATGGATCACCGTGGAAAGTAAGAATTATCTGATTTCTTATTGGGGACCTCGAAAAACCCCTGATTTCACCGAAATTACTGTTGTAAGAGCGATATCGGGTTTTCGGAAAGTGAGATTTTTCGAGGTGTCCGTGACTTATTTATAAAACAATGAGTCATGAGGTGCTTGAGGTGGAAGCATAGGGTTTTTCGAGGCGGCCTATTGAGCGCGAGGTAACAGCAAGGCAGCCTCCACCGCAGCCATATCAGCGCCCCGCGCCTATCCTTCGAAGCACCCGGCGTATTCGGAGCACACCGCGCAGCTGGGGGCGCGGCAGGCGCGGACTTCGGCGCGGTCGCAGAGTTGTT
>CALLKE010000063.1 GCA_938008555.1 uncultured Pedobacter sp. | reverse complement strand
CTTTTCTTCCGTTATTTGAATCAAAAAGTTGCATTGGCGAGTTGAATCTGCGCACCGCCCTAATACCCTAAAATCTCGTAAATCTTTAAAATGTTTCTCTAATCCCATCCACAACAATAGAAACTCTTACATTAATATCATTCAGTTTGGTGCGGAAACCCTGCTTCTAACTGATAAATATCTAAAATACAACGTATTTTGGCACTGCCTTTTTTGCAGTTTTTTTTTATTTATCTCAATTGGCACAGGCCTTGCAAAGTTGAAAGTTAGACGATAATTATCGCAACAAAACCAGTTCACTGTCACAATGACGTTTTCTTATAAAAAAGCCACACATGAATAATTACGACACGTTTGATTTTACCCAAGCGTTACCCCTGATAAATGAGGATACTGAATTCTTTCCCCTAATGTCTCAAGAAGATGAAGAGGAAATGAACAATGAACAAACTCCAGAGGTACTTCCTATACTGCCCTTACGCAACACCGTTCTCTTTCCGGGAGTTGTGATTCCCATCACGGTTGGTAGAGATAAATCTATCAATCTGATTAAAGAAGCTTACCGAAACACTCGCATTATTGGCGTTGTATCCCAAAAGGATGTTGCTATTGAAGACCCAAGCTTTGATCAGCTAAATCAAGTTGGAACCGTTGCCCTGATCATCAAAATACTGCAGATGCCTGATGGTAATACCACTATTATCATTCAAGGAAAACAACGTTTTAAGCTAGATAAAGAAGTACAAAGTGATCCTTATATCAAAGCCACTATCCAAAAATTTGAGGAAGTTCGGCCCAAAGAAGATAAGGAGTTCAAAGCAATCATGGCTGCCATTAAAGATATGGCGATACAGATTATTCAGCTTTCGCCCAATATCCCGAGTGAAGCCGCTACAGCCATCAAAAATATTGAGAGCCCTTCTTTTCTGATCAACTTTATTTCATCCAATATGAATGCAGACGTTTCGTCAAAGCAAAAAATGTTGGAAGTAGCGAATTTACGAGATCGTGCTAAGATGGTCATGGAGCACCTGACAGTGGAGCTTCAAATGCAAGAACTTAAAAATCAAATTCAGTCTAAAGTTCGAGTTGATTTAGATAAACAACAACGTGATTACTTCTTAAATCAGCAACTCAAAACAATACAAGAAGAACTCGGTGGCAATACTCCTGATCTAGAAATTGACAACTTACGTCAGCGTGCCTCCAAAAAACAATGGTCGAAAGAAATTTATGATCATTTTAAAAAGGAACTGGACAAATTAGTACGAATGAATCCCGTGGCGGCTGACTATTCTGTCCAACTCAACTACCTAGAGCTATTGCTGGATTTGCCATGGAATGAACTAACAAAAGATGATTTTAATCTAAAGAAAGCCCAACGTAATCTCGACAAAGATCATTATGGGTTAGATAAGGTTAAAAAACGCATTATTGAATATCTGGCAGTACTCAAATTGAAGCAAGATATGAAAGCCCCTATATTATGTCTTGTTGGTCCTCCCGGAGTTGGCAAGACATCGCTCGGAAAATCAATAGCCACTGCATTAGGCAGAAAATATGTGCGTATGGCCTTAGGTGGTATCCGCGACGAAGCCGAAATTCGCGGGCATCGAAAAACATATATCGGTGCTATGCCTGGTCGTATCATCCAATCTATCAAAAAAGCTGGAGCATCAAATCCTGTTTTTATTTTAGATGAAATTGATAAAGTCGGAAATGACTTTAGAGGAGATCCATCTTCTGCCTTACTTGAGGTATTAGACCCTGAACAAAATCACGCGTTCTATGATCATTATGTAGAGATGGACTACGATCTGTCTCACGTTATGTTTATTGCAACAGCCAATTCATTAAGCACCGTCCACCCTGCTTTACTCGATCGCATGGAGATCATCGAAGTGAACGGCTACACCATCGAGGAGAAAATTGAAATTGCCAAGCAATATTTATTACCCAAACAACGTGAACAACATGGCTTAAAACCCAAAGACATCTTGCTCAAAAGTCCAACCATTGAAAAGGTAATTGAAGATTATACACGTGAGTCGGGAGTCAGAGGCCTAGAGAAAAAAATTGGATCACTCGTACGAGGCGTTGCCACTAAAATAGCGATGGAAGAGCCTTACACTACAACACTCGATAAAGCAGAGGTAGAAAAAATATTAGGTCCTCCATTATTTGATAAAGATTTATATGAAGGAAATGAAGTAGCAGGAGTAGTGACAGGTTTAGCTTGGACCTCAGTAGGTGGTGACATTTTATTCATCGAAACGAGTTTAAGTCCGGGTAAAGGAAAACTAACCATCACTGGAAATTTAGGCGATGTGATGAAGGAATCAGCGAGTATTGCCATGGCTTATTTACGTGCTCATGCATCTAATTTCGATATCGATTATCGACTGTTTGACCAATGGGATGTTCACTTACATGTTCCTGCTGGGGCGGTTCCAAAAGATGGACCATCAGCCGGTATAACCATGCTTACTGCACTCATATCAGCCTTCACACAGCGTAAAGTAAAACCACATTTAGCGATGACAGGAGAAATTACTTTACGAGGCAAGGTGCTTCCTGTGGGTGGAATTCAAGAGAAAATATTAGCCGCAAAGCGTGCCAACATCACCGAAATTATTCTCTCTAAGTCCAATCAAAAAGATATTCTTGAAATTAAAGAAGCCTATATTAAAGACCTCAAATTTCATTATGTCTCAGAAATGAAAGAAGTAATTGATTTTGCCTTAATCAAACAGAAGGTAAAAAACCCGTTAGATTTAAAAGTAAGAGAATCTAGATTAGCGAAACCTGAATCTGAAAATTAAAATACTGCGGCATTCAGTAAAAACAATTTCATTCACACAATTATTTATGCCCTCTTCGAGAAGAGGGCATAATCAACAAGCCATCTATTCCATCCAAGATGAAGGCAAAATTTGTACTGGTTTTAATTGTAGTAAGCTCAGCAGCTCTTTCGGGGCTTTCTCAAACAAAGTCCTACAAAAATGAACTTGGATTTCGGAGTGACAATGATGCTTACTTGGGAATAGGTCAAGACAAATATTATACGAATGGCTTGTTTATCACTTTTCGTAGTGCGCTAAATCAACAATCTCTTTCACCTAAATTAAATAAACGATTATGGGAAGTTGAAATCGGCCAAAAAATATTTACCCCCCAATCTGCATTTATCACAGATCCATCTTATATCGATTGGCCTTTTGCAGGCTATTTATATGCGAGCGGCAGTTTAACATGGCTTTATAATTCAGAAAACACACTTAAAACAACCCTTCAAATAGGTACCATTGGCCCAACCTCTTTAGACCAAGAAGCACAAACATTTATACACAAAACCTTTGGATTTTATCCCCCTCAAGGATGGCAATACCAAATCAACAATGAATTTGCATTGAATACGCGTATTGAATACAATTATTTTTTATTTCGATCCACATCTCAATCATTTGACTTTACAATATCCTCATATGCTAACATTGGAGATACATTTACAGGTATGGGTATAGGTCTGTTATTCCGTACGGGAGCAGCTAACCCTCTATTTAACTCGGCAAGCACCAATAGCCGAATTGCTAATCATCCCAAAATTGACAATTTATCCAACAAGGAATTTTTCTTTTATGCCAAGCCCATGGTGCACTATCGTGCTTATGATGCCACCATACAAGGTGGATTATTCTCAAGCGATAAAGGACCATATGTTTTTGGGATAAAACCATTTGTTTTTAGCCAAGAGGTCGGTTTTTTCTATGCAAAAAACCGATGGACACTAAACTTCTCATTGATTTTCAAATCAAAAGAAATCCAAAGTATTGCTAAACCAGACCAATATGGATCCGGATCTATATACTACCGTTTTAACTAAGATTTAAGTATAAAAGTTTACTATTTACAACACCCCAAAATATAATACTAAATACAATGAGCGATAACATCGTAATAGCAATTGACGGCTATTCCTCCTGTGGTAAAAGTACATTAGCCAAAGCCTTAGCCAAAAAACTCCATCTAATTTATGTGGATAGTGGTGCAATGTACAGAGCTGTTACGCTATATTTCCTCCGCAATAAGATTGATATTACCAACAAAGACGCAGTTAAGCTTGCATTAAATAACATTCATCTCAACTTTCACTCACGCGATTATCAAACTCATATCACCCTAAACGATGAGGAAGTTTCTGAAGAAATTCGTCAGATGCCCGTATCCGAAATGGTAAGTGAAATAAGTGCAATCAAAGCGGTTCGGGTAGAAATGGTTAAGCAGCAACAGCGTATGGGAGCATCCAAAAACATTGTAATGGATGGTCGTGATATTGGAACAACCGTTTTTCCTTCAGCTCAGGTTAAAATTTTCATGACTGCTGATCCCAAAATTCGTGCTGAACGACGCTACAAAGAGCTCAAACTAAAAAGTGAAGATGTATCGCTAGAAGAAATTTTTGAAAATATTGCACATCGAGATTTTTTGGATACCACCCGAAAAGAAAGTCCTCTCGTCCGTGCAAAAGATGCCATCATTCTAGATAATACGATGCTCACACAAAAAGAGCAGCTTGAATTTGCCTTGGAGCAAGTAAATCCTTTTCTAAAAAGTAAAGTACATGAGGTGAAATAAAAACAACAAAATATTCTATATTAAAAATGTATTTTATACCTTTGCAATCCGATTAATTATCGGAAAAAGGAGACATATGAATTAATGGCCAAAAAACTAGAAGCTGAAAAGGAGTTAAAAGCTAAACTTCAAAGCGAAGAAACCGTAACGGTTAAACAAAAAGAAAACATTGAATCAGAAGCTGATTCAATATCCATCGAGGAAATTAAATCTAACTCGATGATTACCCCTTCCGGTGATTTCGACTGGGATGCGGATGACAAAGGTTTTGGAAATTACAGCCAATCGGATCGTGAAAAATTCGAAAAGATGTACTCTGGAACATTCAATTCAGTTAACAAAGGGGAAATTATTCCTGGCGTTGTTGTTTCAATCAACAACAAAGACGTTGTTCTAAACATCGGCTTTAAGTCTGATGGTTTGGTATCACTATCCGAATTTCGTGATACTCCCAGTCTCAAGATAGGTGACACAGTTGATGTCTTTGTCGAATCTCAAGAAGATGCAAATGGGCAATTAATTCTATCCCGTAAACGCGCAAAAACACAAAGATCATGGGAAACAATCAACTCCGCATTAGATAATGATACCGTTATCACAGGTTACGTAAAAAGCCGTACCAAAGGTGGTCTTATTGTCGACATTATGGGGGTTGAAGCTTTTCTTCCTGGCTCTCAGATAGACATCAAGCCAATTCGTGATTACGATGTGTATGTAGGCAAGACGATGGAGTTCAAGGTTGTCAAAATCAATCATGAATTTAAAAATGTAGTCGTATCACATCGTGTACTGATCGAAGATGATTTGGAGACTCAAAAGACAGAAATTGTTGCCAAATTAGAAAAAGGGCAAGTATTAGAAGGATCTGTTAAAAACATTACTGACTTCGGAATCTTTATAGATTTAGGTGGGGTAGATGGTTTATTACATATTACAGATATTTCATGGGGTAGAATAGATCATCCACGTGAAGTATTAAGCCTTGATCAAAAAATCAATGTAGTCGTTTTAGATTTTGATGACGAAAAGAAACGAATTGCATTAGGTTTAAAACAACTAACTCCGCATCCTTGGGATACTTTAGACCCAACGATTGAAGTTGGTTCAAAAGTAAAAGGTAAAATCGTTACTGTAGCTGATTATGGAGCATTTTTAGAGATATCATCTGGCGTCGAAGGCCTCATACATGTTTCAGAAATGTCATGGTCACAGAACTTACGCAATCCTCAGGAATTTATGAAAATAGGTGACGAGGTTGAAGCTCAGGTATTAACCATTGATAGAGCTGAGCGTAAAATGAGCCTGGGTATTAAACAAATGACCCCAGATCCATGGAAAAATATTGCGGAGAGATACCCTATTGGAAGTCGCCATAAAGCTGTTGTTAAAAACATGACTAACTTTGGCGTATTTGTTGAGATCGAGGAAGGAATTGATGGATTAATTCATATTTCAGACTTGTCTTGGTCTAAAAAAATAAACCATCCGAACGAATTCACAAAAATTGGTGAAACGTTAGATGTTGTTGTTTTAGAGCTTGATGAAGCAAATCGTAAATTAAGTCTGGGCCATAAACAGTTAGAAGAAAATCCTTGGGATACCTTCGAAACGATATTCACTTTGGATTCTATTCATGATGGTACTGTTCTAAAAGTGACTGACAAAGGTGCTGTCGTTGCTTTACCATATGGTGTTGAAGGCTTCGTACCTACCAAACACATGGTTAAAGAAGATGGCAAGTCATTGAAAGCTGAAGAAGCTAGCACATTCAAAATCATTGAATTTAACAAAGATTCAAAACGAATTGTTGTTTCCCATGCTCGTATTTGGGAAGAAGCTAAATTGGAAGAACGAAAAGAAGAATACAACCAGAAAAAAACAGAAGCAAAGGCTACAGCCAATGCTGTTAAAAAGGTGAAGGAATCTGTTGAGAAATCCACTTTAGGAGATCTTAGTGTGCTGGCCGAATTAAAAGAAAAAATGGAAGGTGCCGAAGATAAAGCCAAGAAATCTAAAAAAACAGAATCAAAGGCTGAATAATCTGCTCGATCCTAAGTTTAAGTATCAAAAAAATAGGCTATCCTTTTGGGTAGCCTATTTTTTTGATATAAGTATCCGCTCAAATGAATGAACACTAGTGTGTCTAAATAGTAGATAGTGTTAAATTTCTGTGCTGCATAACAAATATGGTAGTGTCTCTAAATAGTGGATATTCTTAAATTTCTATGTTTCATAACAAGTTT
>CALLKE010000062.1 GCA_938008555.1 uncultured Pedobacter sp. | reverse complement strand
GCTATTGCCGAGAGACTTCGCAATCAGGGAGATAGAAACCCCTGAATTAAGAAGATGGACGGCGTAACTATGGCGGCAGTCGTGGGCCTTGAGATTTTGTTTTTCACTATCTTTGGGAAATGTAAGTCGTCCGGCTTTTTTGATGAGGTAGCTGAACTCAATTTTTCTTAGTTTCTCTTTTGTTGCTCGATCAAGGTCAGCCCATGCTTGGATTCTGAGGAAATTATTTTGAATGACGTAAGCGACTCTTTCTTTTCCCGTTTTAGTGGATGTGATTTTTTTGGAGTCTTTTAACATTTGAGAATAGACGGCCAATTGAGTGCCGTCCAATAGATTGAATTGTCGACCTGTCTTTATGTCTTTTTGTCTTTTCCCAAAAACGGCAAAGGCTTCGCCAATTCTTATTCCTGTATAAAACAAAGTGAAGAAAAGATTTTTGATGTCTTCCTTGAACTCTAAAAACTCCGAATTGATTTCTAAATTTTCAACGAGGTTTAAAAATTCTGCTTCCGTGAAAATAGTCGGCACTTCGTTATATTCAGCGGCTTCGAGTCGTTCACGACGGCCGATAAAACTAAGCAATGAATTCAAAGTAAGCGATCCATCAGCTCTATTTGAGTACGCAAACAAATATTAGCAAACTGACTATATCAAAAAAAAGGAGTCAGTAATGCAGTTAACAAAAGAAGCAAGAATTAATTATTGGAACGAGCATATTAAAAATGCAGCCTTACATGAAGGCGGTATTCATGGTTACAGCCAAGAAAATAAAATTTCAAAATCAGCTCTGTACCGCTGGAAAGAATATTTTTCGAATTTGAATAGCAAAAAAATTATTCCAAAAAGCAAAGCATCAAAAAAAAGAAAGCAGCAATCACCATTTATGCCGGTCATCGTCGAGGCAGCAGAATTAAAAAGTTCAAATCGTCCACAAAAAAATAATTTACCAGATGCTCGTTGGGTTGCTGAAATCATCACGCAGGTGATTCAAGGTCTAGCATGAAATCACCAAACCAATTCAAAAAGGTATTTATCCACAGAGATTTTGTGGATATGCGCAAAGCCATTAATGGATTAAGTCAGATTGTTGAATCAGCACAGATGGGAAAGCTGATGGAACCGCATTTATTTGTGTTTAGTGGTAAAACGAGATCTGTGATTAAGATTTTATATTTTGATCGCAGTGGTTTTTGCCTATGGCAGAAGCGCTTAGAGCAGGATAAGTTTCCATGGCCAAAGAAATCACTCGATGTAGTGGTTGCGATTACGCCAGAGCAGTTATCGTGGCTGTTGGATGGTTATGATATATTTAAAGTGAAACCATTTGCTGAATTAAATTATGATCGTGTGAGTTAGTTTTTTGAAAAAAAGATTGAATTAAAAATTTTAATATTCAATATGAAAAGCAGATGCTCAAAGAAGAAATATTTTTTAATACTGAATCCAATTTAGCTGAGCAACTTCAGGGTGCATTATTACAATTAAAACTCGAACAAGAAAAAAACAAATACTACGCTGACGAAGTTGAACGTCTTCATGAGATGTTAGCTGAACTCAAGCGATCAAAGTTCGGAGTTAAGTCAGAGCGCTGGGAATCCGATGAGCAAATGGTCTTTAATGAGGTTGAGTTTTTTTCAAAGCAACCAGAGCCTGCTTCTGATGACAAGATCACGGTCGGCGAGCATACAAAGAAGCGTGGCCACAGAAAACCTTTACCAAAAGAATTAGACCGCGAAGTGATCGTTGTTGAGTTGCCGCAAGCTGAGCAATTTGCAGAAGATGGTGTAACACCACTTAAAATTATTGGTTACGAGGTCTCAGAAAAATTAAGTTTTGAACCAGCCAAAGTAAAAGTGATTGAATATCATCGCGCAAAGTATGGGGTCGACAGTGGTGATTATCAAAAGACAGCGCCACCTGTGCCAAGCATCATACCAAGATCATTTGCAACACCAGAATTAGTGGCAAGTATTGTTGCCAAAAAATATGCTTATGGAATGCCGCTCTACCGAATCGAAGAAATGTTTCAAGAAATTGGTGTGGATTTGCCACGACAAACGCAAGCCCGTTGGGTGATTGCGCATGCAGAAGCTTCAAGATCAGTTTATAATATTTTATGTGACAGATTATTAGCTAGTTTTTATGTCAGTTGCGATGAGACGTACACGCAAGTATTAAAAGAAAATGGTAAACCAACAGACTCAAAATCATGGATGTGGGTTAGATCAACGCCGCATGCAAAAAATAAAATTATCTTATTTGATTATGATCCATCAAGGTCCGCGGAAGTTGCAAAAAAATTATTTGAAGAGTTTACGGGTTATTTGCAAGTCGATGGTTATGCAAGTTACAACGTTTTAGAAAATAAAAACGGTATAATCCGCATAGGCTGCAACATGCACGGTAGAAGGTATTTTGAGCAAGCCAATACTGAAGGTGCAAAGTCCGGAAAAGCGCTCGCAGAAGTAGGTTTAACATTTTATCAGAAGTTATATGATTTAGAGGAAGAATTTAAATTATTAGATTTAGAAGAAAAGCAAAAACAAAGAATAGAAAAGCATATTCCAATTTGGAATGAGTTTAAGTTATGGGTTGATAATCATATTAAAAAAGTTCCTCCAAAAAGTAAAATCGGCAAAGCATTTAAATATTTTATAAACGAATATGAAAATCTAATCGGATATTTAAAAGATCCAAGACTAGAAATGGATAATGGATTTGTTGAGCGAGCGATCAGAAAATTTGCGATCGGCCGCAACAACTGGATGTTTAGCGATACAGAAGCTGGTGCAGAAGCCAGTGCGATGTTTTACAGTTTATTAGTTACAGCAAAAGTAAATGGTGTGAAAACTTACGATGCTATGAAATATTTATTTGAGCAGTTACCAAAAGCAAATAAAGCTGAAGACATCGAACACCTAGCCGACATCATTACGGGCATAAAAACTATACCTCGCAAATAAGGCTGATGGATCGCTTACCGTGATTTTGAATTAAACAGCATCACTTTTCAAGTGATGAGACTCATTCGCTAATCCGCTGGGTGTGGTGAAATCAATGAACGTATCTGAAGACGTTGTAAAACAAGTGCAGCAGAAAATCGAAAATGAAGCGCGAGAAAGTGTTCAGTCGGTCATGGGTCATGCGGGATACGAAACTTTCGACTAATCAGAATTATCGGGTAAAAAAATTAGCGATCTTTTAAAAGGGAGTCGTCTTGAAAAAGACGGCTCCCTTTTTTTATGCGTAAAGTGAACAAAAGGTCCGTTTTGTTGACCTAATCCTCGGGGACCGAGGTAACCGTCAGGGTTAAATGAAAGTCGTCCCCGTTAATTCGGTTGGGTCTTTAGACTCAGGTCCCTGTTAAATTCGAGTTAAATAGCTCATCTCGAATTTAACGCAAATAGAGCATGGAGATTGAATTATTGACCGCATGGCAAATTCGCGAGGGAATAGTTGAATGAGGCGTGCAGTTATCGGTATCGGAATTCTCATTTTACTTCTTGGCATCGGTGGCTATTATTTCAATCAGGCCGCAGAATGTTTTGGGAGTACGGGTGCGATCGAGCTATCTCAGGTGAAGGAGGCTCAAAAAGGTCAACCCATTGCTCCAAAATTTAAAATGCTGA
>CALLKE010000061.1 GCA_938008555.1 uncultured Pedobacter sp. | reverse complement strand
TTAAAGCTGAAGCCATCAAATTAATTGAAGCCAATCAAGGCAATGTCTCGGAAACGGCTTTGTTGCACAAACCTATCTGTAAAGGGTTTTTCAGCGATATAATTTTCAAATGAAGAAGCCTACACACAAAATCTACCGCACAACCAATTGGCCCGCATATAACCGAGCACTCATGAGTCGCGGAAATATTGCCATTTGGTTTGATCCTGCTACGCAATGGTATGCGCCATCAAAAGGCAAACAAGGGCGAAATCAAACCTACTCCGACGCAGCCATCCAATGCTGCTTAATGATTAAATCCTTATTCCGTCTGTCTTTACGTATGGTCACTGGCTTTGTGCAAAGTCTGATTAAACTTTGCGGATTAAATTGGATAGCTCCAGATTACACCACGCTTTGTAGAAGACAAAAGCATATTGATATTGTAATCAGCTACCAAAAAAGTAGCGATGGGCTGCATCTACTCATGGACTCTACAGGCATGAAGTTTCTAGGTGAGGGCGAATGGAAACGCAAGAAACATGGACCTGAATATCGTCGCCAATGGCGTAAACTTCATATTGGTATAGATGCTAAAACCCTACAAATACGAGCAGTTCAGCTTACAACCAATAATGTCAGTGATTCACAGGTGCTTGGTGATTTACTTAATCAGATTCCACAAGATGAGCAGATTAACTCTGTTTATACCGATGGAGCTTATGACACCAAGCAATGCCGTCAGGTCATTGCAGATCGGCAAGCGCATGCGGTGATTCCACCTAGAAAAAATGCGAAACCATGGAAAGATACAAAGAGTAGCTCGCTAGAGCGAAATGAATTACTTCGAACAATTAAACGTTTAGGCAGGACACTATGGAAAAAATGGTCAGGCTATCATCGGCGAAGTTTGGTTGAAACTAAGATGCATTGCATCAAATTATTAGGAGATAAACTCAGTGCAAGGAGTTTTGATAGCCAAGTGAATGAGATCCATGCACGTGTAGCAGTCCTTAACAGATTTACGGAATTAGGTCGACCACTTACCCAAGTTACGCCTTAAATTTGGCTCAATTAGGGGCGCTTTGCATTTCAAATCTTTGTGCAACAAAGCCGAGCATGTGCTGTTTGTGATAAATTGAGATTATGTTGAGTGAGTTCTCTAATAATTCTAAGTTGTTGAAAGTTCATAATTTGGATATAGAATATAAAAATAAGAGCAAATATATAAATAAATGCTCTTTTAGATGATCAATGATTAACGCATTGTGACGAATTCTTCAGCAGAAGTCGGATGAATTGCTAAAGTGTTATCGAAGTCTTTTTTAGTTGCTCCCATTTTTAAAGCAACAGCAAAGCCTTGCAGAATTTCATCCATACCGTATCCAATACCATGAATTCCGACCACTTTCTCATCAGTTCCTACACAAATTAATTTCATTTTTGTGAGTTGTCGATGTTCTGTTATCGCTGTATACATGGATGTAAAGGAAGAACTATAAATTTTGATGGCATCTTTACCAAATTTTTCTATGGCTTGATCTTCGGTTAATCCAACTGTTCCAATAGGTGGGTGACTAAACACCACAGTCGGAATATTTTCATAATCTAAATGTTCATTTGGCTTATTGTTAAATAAACGTTCAGACAGTCTTCGACCCGCTGCCACAGCAACAGGTGTTAACTCGACTTTACCTGTAATATCACCCACTGCATAAATGCCAGACTGTGTTGTATTTTGATATGCATCAACATGAATAAAGCGATTCTCGTTCAATTGAACTTGAGTCTTATTAAGATTGATCGCTTCAGTTGCAGGTTTTCTACCAATTGCCCAAATCAAGCAATCTACACTATGTTCTGTACCATCTTCTAGGTGTAATACAAGTGAGTTATCTTGAACTTTAGTCACTTTGTTAATCTGACTATGAGTATGCACGTTAATATTTTCACTGCGCATATTCTCTAATAGTGTTTTACCAAGGAAATGATCTAATCCACGCAAAGGCTGATGTTTACGAATAAATAATTGTACATTCGAACCCAATGCATTAAGAACACCTGCCAATTCCACAGCAATATAGCCAGAACCAACAATAGCAGTCCGCTTCGGTAAGTGTTCTAATCCGAAGAAACCATTGGAATCAATACCATATTCAGCACCTTCAATTTCAGGTTTGAATGCTTGAGTCCCCGTAGCAATTAAAATATGGTCAGCTGTGTACGTTTCACCATTTACTTCAATTGTTTGAGCATCTAAAAATTTTGCAAAACCTCGAATGACATCAACATTATTTTTAGCTAGTCCTGTGTCATACGATGTATGTATTCGGCTGATATAGGCTTGTCTGTTTTCAACTAATTTCTTCCAGTTAAAGGATTTCAATTCTGTATTAAAGCCATAGTCAGGACCATATTTATGAATCGCATCGGCAATTTGAGCTGAATACCACATCACTTTTTTAGGAACACATCCTACGTTGACACAGGTTCCACCAATATCACCCATTTCTATCAGTGCACATTTCTTACCATACATGGCAGCACGATTGACTGATGCAATACCGCCACTGCCTCCGCCAATCGCAATATAATCATAGTGTTTAGACATAAATGAAATTCCTGTTTTTTAGATTTAAAAAGTTAAAGACTTAAGCATTCATTTGAATGACAAATCTAAACTTAACATCTCCTGCTCTTAAACGTTGTAAAGCATCATTAACACCTACTAACGGTACAGTTTCTATTTCAGGACGAATATTTGCTAATAGACTAAAATCGAGCGTTTTTTCTGAATCGTGAGGTGTTCCTGTTAAAGAGCCTTGAATTTTACTTATACAGTAATAACAAATAGACTTGCGAATACTAAGTTATATAGAACCTGCTAGCAAATTAGGGGTGGTTATAAAGCGAACTTATAGAAAACATTTAACATAAAATCTCTTATACGCAGCCCAGGTTAGTCCTGGGCTTTTTGTTCAATCTGATCATTGGCCTCAAACATGCCAGGATTCGTAATCCGGATGTTTTCCTGACAACTCCCACAAAGCATCAGCCCTGCAAAAAGCTGTACGTTTTCCCTTGAATCACAGAAAGCACACGGTTTAGAAAGTTGAATAATATTGCTCACGGCTTTTTCCCCGCAAAATAGTTCTTTTGGGCATATGCATTTCCTTTTGTTTGCATTCCTTGGATGTCTCCTCGATCGACTTTTAGATGCATCAGTATCCCAATTTGAAACATATATATATGGCCAAAGTCTTCAAAGAATTTTTCATTTAAATAATTGGCCTCAGTAAACTTATCGAGGGAGTAATTAATTTGCTTCTCAAAATCATTCACCAATGTTTCAATCCGATTGGCCTGCCGTTCAATACTGGCCATCTGTAAATTACTGGTCAGAAGATCCCGCAGATAAGTCCCTAGTTTATCGCCCTTCAATTGAGCCAAACGCTCATATTCTTGTGCGACTTGATTGTCTAATCTGACGGCAACGGTTCGAGTACTGTTCATGAAAAACTCCTACAATTTGTTTTCAATCTAAGCACCTAATTTCTAAAAAGTAACTATCAAATATAAGTAAACACTGTGTTAAGTTTTAATGATTACAGGTTAAATATCTAATATAAAAAGAGAAATTCATATAAAAGCGTAAACAAAGGTGATTACAAGCTATCTTATTGTTTTGTAAGTAAATATTGCACTTTATTCGCAATAAAAAGTGTTTACAGCTAAGTCTATGAAAGATAACAAAAATCATGCTAAAAGCGTAAACGCTTTCCAGACACATAAAAAATCGCTGTATCCCTTATAGCATAAGGCTTTGGAGCCTTTATCTTTAGATGCGTGGTGTGTGAACCAAAAATTGCCGGTATGTACCGGCTCCCAATCCATTTAATTGACTTAACTGACAGTAAAGATAGTGCTTGGCCAAAAGAGATCCTGACTATTGTGTGTCTAAGGGAAAAATCTATAAGGCGGGAACTCTAGCCTACAGGTCAAAAATAAAACCCAAGTTAAAACGCTCTCACATGCGATTTCAGCTACATTTTTACTTAAGACATAGAATCTCACTATTGAAATGATTAATTAGGTCAGAAAACGCAAATGAGCGCCAAATAAAGGCTATTTTTTTCTAATCAGGATGAATAGAGCGAGTGTCTACGAGCGAAGTATCAAAATTCGCACCTCGACTCTCTGAAAAAGATCGGAAGAGCGTCGTGTAGGGAAAGAGTG
>CALLKE010000060.1 GCA_938008555.1 uncultured Pedobacter sp. | reverse complement strand
GCGGAATATACGGTAGTGCATCGGAGTTTCGCTCCATGGAAGAAGTTTGGGCATGTGCCAGGAATACGCACAGGTATAATACCCGAACCTCTAGCTACAGATGAAAGTTTTTATGGTGATAACCGGGGATTTTCTTTGAATGACGGTATTTCCAGATGGGACATAAAGAAAGCCACAGCCCGTATTCATCAGGTCGCAAAAATTAAACTCAATAAAGATGAAAAAGACAAATCCTTCGCTGCAGCATGGAGTAGCGAAACCAGAGGCAGGAGAAATTTTATAGGAACCGAAGATATTGGATTTTGCAAACCAAGTTATGGAGCTAGTTTTATTAAAAACAAATTAATGTTGCAATTTAATGGAACAGATCCTTTGGTCGTTGTTGCACCAGCTATTGACTGGAGGATAGACCTAACTTTCGACAAAAAAATAATCAATGGAATAGCCTTTTTACAAGTGAGTGGAAAGATATTAGGTAAAGGCTTTCCTGCTTATGAATGCTTCATAGCAGATCACAACAACAATAGAGTTTTTTTGCACACCTATGCTTGTCCTAGAAAATTAGATCTTTTTGATGAACTAAGAAGCCCCCTTTATGATTATGAAAGAGAAATCAATTTGCTAATTGAAGTAAATGACCTAGGGATATTTAAAAAGCAATTAATAGCTGGCAGTCAGACATATGCTATTGATAGTTGGAATGAGCTGAATTGTGAAAAGAAGCCGGCCCCAGATTATAAAAACTAAAACAAAGAAAAAATGGATTTTTTATTATTGATACTATATGCTCTGATCGTATATGCTATTATTCGGAATATCTTATTAAGTCTTCTCGCAATAATATCTATTTCAATATTCTTAGGAGCAGCTCAATGGTTTGTGATGATTTTTTATGAGAATATCATTTTTGATTGGGTGGAGACACTACCAAAATGGTTGAGGCCATTTTTCTCCTTCATTTATTTATCCATGCCCATACTATTAGCCATAGTCATTCGGAAATATTTTGCTTATCAAAAAAATAAGAGAACTGA
>CALLKE010000059.1 GCA_938008555.1 uncultured Pedobacter sp. | reverse complement strand
GACATTCTAAACTTTGATTTTTTTGCATAAACACAAAGTTCGTCATCACTGTTTTACCCCCCTTACCCCATCATACATTTAAAAACACAACCTAAAAAACAACTTCAAAACACATCTACCAATTTAATTTTCCGAGCTTCAAGCACATTTGACCCTATGTATATACAGCCCTCGTTCAAAATTGTTCTCCACTTGCTATTGTGTAATTAATTTTTTATATCGATATTCGCAAACTATTTAAGTAAAGCTGAGTTTTATAATAACGATACACAATTATAATCATGTCAAGAGTTTGTGATTTAACAGGTAAAATGGCGATGAACGGTTTTAATGTTTCGAATTCGAATGTTAAAACTAAACGTAAATTTTACCCAAACCTCAAAGTGAAAAAATTCTACATTCCTGAGGAAGACAAGTGGATTACGCTGAAAGTCTCTACCTCAGCAATAAAAACAATCAATAAAAACGGCATCACTGCCGTGATCAACAAGTTTATTAAACAGGGGTTCATCTAAAATCAATTGATTGCAAAAGTCACTGATAAAAGTAAAACTTATCAATATTTTTTGCGAGAACTTGTGTAACATCAAAAATTAGAACAATGGCTAAGAAAGGCAATAGAGTTCAAGTAATTCTGGAGTGCACCGAGCACAAGGAAAGTGGAGTAGCAGGTATGTCTCGTTACATCACTACCAAAAACAAAAAAAACACAACTGGTCGTTTAGAATTGAAAAAATTCAACCCTGTTTTAAGAAAAGTAACTCTTCATAAGGAGATTAAGTAAAAGGTTAGTTAAACACTATCAGAGATAACTCTCGATAAAAAGACAAAAATAAAATGGCTAAAAAGGTAGTTGCAACCCTAAAAACCGGTGCCGGCAAAGAATATTCTAAGGTAATCACCATGGCGAAATCTCCTAAAACGGGTGCTTACTCATTCAAAGAAACAATCGTTCATAACGATCACGTAAAAGATATCATTGCCGCAGCAAAAAAAGATTAGTTTCATCAATATGAAATTTTTTGAAGCCACCCTGATAAAAAATCACTGGGAGGCTTTTTTTATATATATCACTTGTTTGTTAACTGCATGTGAAACTGCCATGGCTGAGTTTTAATCGATAAAACTTTTAACTAAGTCATTCGTAATGGTTTTATACGAAGCTTCACTACATTCTCTCTCCATTTAGACAAGCTAAATGCCCAAGAGGAACCATTCTAGAAATGTTATTTGATGGGACTATTTGATTTTTTTAAGAAGAAAGCAAACGACGCTCAAGAACAAAAGACGCTTGACAAAAGTTTGGAGAAAACTAAAGAGAGTTTATTCTCAAGGATCACCAAGGCTGTTGTTGGAAGCTCAGTCATTGACGACAAGGTACTGGATGAGCTAGAAGAAATTCTAATTACATCCGATATTGGAGTCAACACGACCCTTAAAATTATCGAACGGATACAAGCACGCGTAGCCCGTGACAAGTACCTCCGCACCTCCGAGCTAAATCATATTCTGAGCGAAGAGATTCAAAATCTTCTTACCGAGAATAATAGTGCCGACTTTAATGATTTCACCAACCATCATACGGATAAACCATATGTCATTATGGTTGTAGGAGTAAATGGTGTTGGGAAGACTACCACCATTGGCAAACTTGCCCATAAACTAAAACTTGCAGAAAAAAAAGTAGTACTCGGTGCCGCAGACACATTTCGTGCTGCAGCTGTAGATCAGCTAAAACTATGGGGAGAACGCGTACAAGTCCGTGTAGTAGCACAAGCTATGGGCTCCGACCCTGCTTCAGTTGCCTACGACACATTACAGTCCGCTCTTGCCAATGGTGAAGATGTAGCTATTATTGATACAGCAGGCCGTTTGCACAATAAGGTTGCACTCATGAATGAGTTGACAAAAATTAAGCAAGTGATGCAAAAAGTAGTGCCGGGAGCACCTCATGAAATTTTGCTTGTACTGGATGCATCAACTGGACAAAACGCAATAGAACAGTGCAAACAATTTACACAGGCAACCGATGTAAATGCCCTCGCTCTAACAAAACTAGATGGTACAGCAAAAGGAGGAGTCGTGATCGGCATCTCTGATCAATTTAAAATTCCAGTTAAATACATCGGAGTTGGCGAAGGAATTGATCACCTTCAATTATTTAATAAAAAAGATTTTGTAAACAGCTTATTTAAGCAATCGGATGAAGGTCAGAGAAAGAACTAGTATACTAAAGAAAAAAAACCGAGTGAATGTAATTACACTAGGTTGTTCCAAAAATATTTACGATTCAGAAGTTCTCATGGGTCAACTCCGTGGCAACGAAATGGAAGTAATACATGAATCGAATAGAACCACTCAAGATGATATTGTAGTCATTAATACTTGTGGTTTTATTGATAATGCCAAACAAGAATCAATCGATACTATTCTTAAATACAGCGAGCTAAAAAAACAAGGAAAGGTGAGCAAGGTGATTGTGACGGGTTGCCTTTCACAACGCTATAGACCAGAGCTCGAAGCCGAAATTAGTGATGTAGATGCTTATTTTGGGACCAATGACCTCAAAAATTTATTAAAAACTGTTGGTGCGGATTACAAACACGAGCTTCTAGGTGAGCGTCAACTGAGCACTCCATCTCATTTTGCCTATTTTAAAATTGCAGAAGGTTGCAATCGTCCTTGCTCTTTCTGTGCGATACCACTTATGCGCGGCAAGCATATTTCCAAATCAATTGAAGAATTGGTGAAAGAGGCTAAATTTTTAGCTAAAAATGGCACGAAAGAGCTTATCCTGATTGCTCAAGATCTAACTTATTATGGCCTAGATTTATACAGTAAGCGTAATTTATCAGACTTATTGCGCCATTTATCAGATGTAGAAGGGATTGATTGGATTCGTCTGCAATATGCGTATCCGTCTGGGTTTCCAATGGATATATTGGACGTGATGAATGAACGCAAAAACATTTGCAAGTACCTAGATATGCCGCTACAGCATATTACAGACAATATGTTACAATCGATGCGTCGTGGTATTAATAAACAAAAAACCATTGATCTGGTGAACTCTATTCGAGATCGAGTTCCAAACATCGCTCTACGAACCACTTTAATTTGTGGTTATCCAGGTGAAACGGAACAAGATTTCCATGAAATGAAACAATGGGTTTCGGATACAAAATTCGATCGATTAGGCTGCTTCACTTACTCTCATGAAGAGAATACACATGCACACACCTTAGTGAATGACATTCCTGAAGAAGTTAAACAACAACGTGTGGACGAAATAATGGGGATACAGCAAGAGATTTCGTTTCAAAAGAATCAAGAGAAAGTAGGCCATACTTATCAGGTAATGATTGATAAGAAAGAAGGTGACTATTTTATTGGTAGAACTGAATTTGACTCTCCTGAAGTAGATAATGAAGTACTATTAGATGCCAGAATCGATTATGCGCGTGTAGGAAGTTTTGTGAATGTCCAAATTGATCGAGCAGAAGATTTTGATTTATATGGACATCTATCTTAGAAGTAATAATGCACTTATTGACTTCCCTTAGGTCAGTTCTTTCTCAATAATAGAGGGCCCATTACAAGCACTAATGGCAGCTATTGTTTTCATATAGTTAGTCTTTTCGTGATACTCTCCAAACAATGCTGCAATTATAGAAATTGCTTTAGGACAACCATATTTATGAATACTGATACCAGATATGACTCCTCGTGATTATAGGCTTCATACGCATTGTAATAATGAGCCTTTCTTTTAGAAGGTTCTTGGCTACTCTTACCAAAGGTCTGAGCTGCATTTCACAGATGGTGAGCACGTAATGTTTTATTATTAAGAAATATTTCCGCTGCCGTCTCTCCATCTACTAGTGCCCTAAATGACTTAACTCCCTTTAATAAGAGTAAGGGGTATATTATACTATCCAAGGGTTATAAGATTTAAGACAGATTTTTTTGCCGCAGCACTTCTATTTTTGATAGCTCTCTTAGCTATTTCTTGACAAGGATGCTCCATACCACGGTAGTGTGTCACAATAGTGGATGTGTATTTCGAAAAGAAGTCAGCGAGGGATTAGCTTTGTTTTGTGAAGAACGAAACTCAGCAGAGCTGCCCTCACTGCCAGAGCACAAAGGTGGTAAAAAATGGGCTACGAAGAAACAAGAAGCAGATCTACAAGTGTAAAAAGTGCATGAAGACATACCAAGAGAGCTATTTGTTCCTTGGTGCCAATGCTGGTTCGAGGTTCTGGTACTCGAGACATAGCCCATGTTTTATCTATCAGTAGAAATTGTGTTTCAAACTTAATAGCTTCTTATGCGTC
>CALLKE010000058.1 GCA_938008555.1 uncultured Pedobacter sp. | reverse complement strand
CAGGCGAAGACACTCTTTCCTACACGACGCTCTTCCGATCTATTATATTAAAATAGGATTGATATTGATTGATTTTGCTAATGTAATACGCTGTTAAGTAAGAATGATAAACAGTGTTTTTATCGATGTATGAGATTTGATTACAGGATAGAAGACATAATTATAATAAAATACAGAACTAAAATTGAAACGGGGAAGATATTGGCTTCTCCAAAGAATTTAAAAATTTTTATGAAACCAGGGTTGCCTGATGATTACAAAGGGTTAATCAAAGGTAGGGTATCCAATGAGATTCCGTTACTGTCCCAAAATTTCTTCAACCGAAACAATTCGAAGAGTGGGATGGTGAGTATTATGATATTGTTTTTTGTGGAAATATTCATTGGGTATTTAAATAGGGGGCTTTTTAAACCCTTACAGGACTTGGATTCTAAGTGATTTTTTGTATGATACCATTAATTAAACAACATCCAAAAACAATAGTAACGGGCCAAACAGTTAAGCCAGTAGTAGGTAAAGTACCTATTGCTGCACAAGTTAAGCCAGTAGTAGGTAAGGCGCCCATTGCTGTACCAGTTAAGCCATTAGCAGGTAAAGCACCCATTGCTGTACCAGTTAAGCCATTAGCAGGTAAAGCACCTATTGCTGCACAATTTAAGCCTAAAGCACCCATTGCTGTACCAGTTAAGCCATTAGCAGGTAAGGCACCCATTGCTGTACCAGTTAAGCCAACAACCGCTAAGCTATCTCTTTTAAAAGGAATAGCAGGAGAAGGTTTCCATGATTTTAAAAATGGAATAATGATAAATGATGGAAAGGGGAATTTAGATGATAGAAATGATTGGTTAGAAAGTATTTCTGTAAAATCAGGACACCATATTGCCGCATGCTACTTAATTACACCCTACAAGGAATGGATTTATAATTTTCAGCACGATTGTACGATGAACCCAGACTTTATGAGCTGGTTATTTGACGAATTTGTTCCTAGGGAGGAAGCGAGAGAGAGGTTGTACCCTTTTGAATTGGTTGAGTCTGGTTTTACGAGGAGACAAATGCTAGATGGTATCAAAAATAAACGAGTTAAATATTTAAATAAAGATCAAAGAGAGCAGAAAAAAATAACAGTAAATAATAAAGGTCTATTGATTGACTATAGAAATCAGGTTTATCATACGGGTACTGAAGTCACTCTAAATAGCGGGCCAGGTTGGGCAATATTTGTTATGGATAAAAACAATACCATTTATGCGGGCTCTCATATTCCAGGTGAATATCATCATTCAAGCTTTTTAGGTGGTAATTATGTGTCCTCTGCAGGAGAAATAGCTGTTTGCAATGGGAGATTAGTTGGAATAACGTGTAAAAGTGGGCACTATCGACCCAGTTTAAAAAATATGATATACTTTCTGAATAGCTTGAATGATCGTCATGTGAATCTTAAAAATATTCCAATTCAACTGGAGTGGAGTAATCAGAGTCCTCCTAAATTTTACGATGCACACGAGGCTTTAAAAACGAATGGACGATGTGTTAAGCAATTACCTGCTCCGGCCAGAGTTTTTTAATGATAAAATATGAACTGAATAATATGTTGTGAAAGAATGCTATATGTTCAAGTTTGGTAATGAATTCGATGTTAAAAATTTGTTCGGAAGATATTAGATGAAACCACTAGACACAAAAAATCAGAATAAGCCCCCTGCGCCAGTTCTACCAGCTAAGCCAGCTGTTGTGCAAGGCCCTCCAGTTGCACCAGTTGCTGTTAAAGGTGCCGCAGTTCTACCAGCTAAGCCAGCTGTTGTGAAAGGTCCTCCAGTTGCACCAGTTGCTGTTAAAGGTGCCGCAGTTTTACCAGCTAAGCCAGCTGCTGTGCAAGGTCCTCCAGTTGTACCAATTAAGCCTCCTATTAAGCCAGCGGTTATTTGGCCTCAACTTACAATGGAAAGTAGCCATGTTATGGATGCATATGTTAAGAAAGTAGTTAACTGTTGGAGTGGGATTAAACCTAAAAGTAGCAAGGAAAATATTGTACGTGAATTAGCAAAAGTGCTTGATGAAATTCATCAAATGTGTGGAGTCCCAAAGACTAAACTCAAGATTGATCATTCAGCCCCCACTAGTGCTGGCTTGTTTGATAAAGGTAGTTGGACAATGAGTATAAACGCAGATATGGATATAAATGGAGAGGGATTAAGCTCTAGCATCACGAAACGCCAATTTTATCAGATGGTAAAAACATTATATCATGAAGGACGTCATACTGAACAGGCGTGGCTTGCTCGTGTGCAATCACTCTTTGAACAACGAGTGTGGTCTGCTAGTCAGAATAAATATGAAGTATTGAATTTACCTGCGGTTAAACATACTGTTCATGTGCCAGATGTGTTTGATAGAGCACTGAATGTGGCATTAAATAGGGGGGGAGAGCCTGATAAAAGGGCAGGGAAAACATATGATGACTATACGAAACTGATAAAAAAGATAAAGTTATGGTATGATGCTATGACAAAAAATGAAAAGTATGAGCAATGTGTTTATGCAAATATGGGAATGAGCCTTCATTGGTTGCATAAGTACTTTACATTACCAATGGAGTATGATGCTTTTCTTCTGGAAGAGAGATTACGTGAAGAGCTTAAGAAAACAAGTGACTTTAAGGATGTTGCAGCAAATCCACCCCTACCTTGCTTTCATTGCGGTGGAACAAATAATCAACATGTTTTTTCGGGTCTTCCATTGGATAAGGTGAAGTAAAATGCTTTTTTAAGAATAGGTAAATGAATAACTAATGACTTGCGTATTCGTATGTAGAATCCAGCCCTAATATTTATTAAATGTAGTATTGTATGAAGCCAATTGTTAAAGATTCCTCTCCTGCGCCAGCTAAGGCAGCCGTTAAAGGTCCCGCGCCTGCGCCAGCTAAGGCGGTAGTTAAAGGTCCCCCTCCTGCGCCAGCTAAGGCGGTAGTTAAAGGTCCCGCGCCTGCACCAGCTAAGGCAGCTGTTAAAGGCCCCTCTCCTGCACCAGCTAAGGCAGCTATGAATGGTGTTAATAATGTAGATGTAGCCAAAGAGGCTGCGGCAAAAGCAGCAGCAGAGCAAGCCGCAAAAGTAGCAGCAGCAAAGGCGGCGGAAGAGAAGGCTGCTAAAGAGGCGGCAGCTAGAAAAGCACTCACTTGGCCTAAAGCGACGATGACAGACCATAATGTAGTAGAAACGTATGTGAAAAAGGTATATAATATTTGGCGTGGGTTAAAAAGTAACAGTAAAAAAGAAAATATTATACGTGAAGTGTGTAGATCGCTTGATGAGGTTCATCAAATGTGTGGAATTCCAAAGACTCAGCTTGATATCTATTATTCAGTTCCTGGTGATTGTGGCCAATTTAACCAGTACTACTGGCAAATGAGTGTAAATGCCAATATTCTGTCAAGCAGTAATATAACAAAGCCTGAATTTTATCTTTTAGCGGAAACATTGTATCATGAGGGACGTCATGCTGAGCAGGTATGGCTTATCTCTGTGCACTCTCTTTTCGAAAAAAGGGTATGGTCTGCTACTCATAAAAAATATGAGATTCCGAATCTTGTTAGGGCTAAATATGACACTCCAGTGCCCGATATCTTTTTTGACAAAGCTTTGGGTGTAGCATTAAATAGAGGAAAAGCGCCTGAAAAAGAAGCTGGGAAGATATATGATGATTATACGGCATTTATAAAAAAGGTAAAACAATGGGATGAATCATTCATAAAAAATGGAGCTAAAACAACCATTATTTGTAACAATGCGGGGAAAAGTGCTCACTGGCGTCATAAATACCAAACTTTACCACACGAGTATGATGCATTTCTTATAGAAGAGAAGTTACGTGATGAGTTTAAAAAGATAACTGATTTTAGAGATACTGCCATACAAGCAACACCTGGTCCTTGTGAGCACTGCCATGGAAAGAATAATCAACATGTTTTTTCGGGTCTTCCATTGGATAAGGTGAAGTAAAATGCTT
>CALLKE010000057.1 GCA_938008555.1 uncultured Pedobacter sp. | reverse complement strand
GATTAGCTCCATATTGCCATACTTCTTCAAAATCATTCAAATCAATCTTCCCAGCAATTGCATTTTCAGGAGCAATAATGTAAAAACGACCCAAAGGTATTTTGCCTCTCAGCGCATCAACCATACCCAGCGCATAGGCATATCCCATGCTATGAGCTACGATATCGAGTTTTTGGATCGTGAGGTCTTCACCTCGTTTGCGAGCACTTGTTTTATACTTTTCAAGCTTGTATAACAGCGATTGAGCTGCTATTAGTCCATTTTTGCGTCTTTCTTGGAAGCCTGCCAGGTTTGATTTGGTGTTCAACTCACCTGGAGCCAAAAGGTTATAAGCAACTCGTCCTACAGTAATTAGCTGGGCAAAAGGGGCAGGTGTGAGCGCCTCTGCAATCGCTACAGGGGCTGAAGGAGAATCTAAAAAATGTCCTACATATTTCATGCTCACTTCTTGGAGATCACTGGAACTGTGTATGGTATTTTTCGCACTCTTCATAAATTCAGACATCGTTCGGTGATTAGACGTCGAGATGCTGTGATGACCATCGGCATAGAAAACCGTACCCGAGTTCAACCGACGATAAAATTGGGTATCCAAGCCTTCCCAATACTTATAACGATCAATTGCCGAAACGATATTGTCAGAATTTGGATGCTCTAAAGCACCTTTTGTAAGCGATGGGCCAGACCGATAACCATTCACAAATAGAACCATATTTTCTGGGCGGCCTGGTTTTTGCTCAGGAGGTTGATCTCTAGTCGTACGCTGTATAGCTCCTGTTTGCGCCTGAGGGTGCATACCACTGGATGCCAGCTCAGGTTTCGCATCAATTTTAATAGTCGTAGCGGGCGCAGCAGCATTCGCTTTAGTTGCCGCTTGCGGCCCCGTTGAAATCAGAGTCTCCATGATGTTCGCCATCCCTTTTGTAAGCATTCAGTCTATTTATTTTCCTTTGGTGGCCATATGTTCTTTGCCACTCTCAAATAAATATTCTCAAAGTATTCTCTCCTGTTAGTAAAATGACTTCCATTGGGTAGAGTGTCTTTGGGTAACTGTGCATTGAAATCACCCCATCCATTATCTTCGAAATGT
>CALLKE010000056.1 GCA_938008555.1 uncultured Pedobacter sp. | reverse complement strand
AATATGTTCAAAACTTAATCAAAATAAAATAAGATTAAATATTAATCATGCTGAAAAAATTGTTTCTTTAAAAAGAAAAGATTTGTTTTCTATGATTGAAAAACTACAAGGAAAACAAATAGATACAGATGCGCGGCCAGATGGCGGCCGTGGCGCGACGGATGGCGGCCGTGGCGCGACCTCTACATTACATAACACTACATTACATAACATAACAAACACTACAAACAATACATTACAAACAATAACTTCACCAGAACCAGAAAAAAATAATTTGCCAACACAAGCGGCTAAAGCCGTTGATGTTGTTGAGTTTAAAATTTCAGCATCAAAATCTATCTCAATCAAAAAAGATTTAATCGCAGCATGGTCAGATACTTACCCGAAAGAATATCTAGACCTTTCGATTAAGGAACTTAGGAACTGGGTTTTATCGAACGAGCATAAAGCTCCAAAATCTGCGTGGGCTAAGTTTATGAACTCATGGTTTCAACGTGGTTGGGAAAGATATCGAACAACTTTAAAATCTCAACCAACAAAATTAACCGTCGATGACTTAAACGAAATTCTAGGAGCAGAATTATGAGTGACGAAAATCCAATAACACAAGCTGAGTTTATGTTTGTAATGAACGCAATGGCTGAAGTCTTTCCTGCAATTAACGGAAAAGCTAGACTAAAATTGTATCATGATGCTGTTAAGGATACGCCTTTAAAGTGCCTCAGAGACATATCACGCAGTTTTTTAATGGCATCAAAGCAAATGCCTCTGCCTAGTGATTTTGTTCTTGCTGTGACCGATTGGAAGCGTACAAACAAAATTAATTCTTATGATCCAGATGAGGCTTCAATAATTCTTTGTAGAAAATGCAATGATCTTGGAATAGTTCGAATACAACATCACCATGATCCAGAGTTTGATTGCTTGATGAATTGCGAATGCAAAGTATCAATCACAAAAACATTAAAAGCGCCTGAATGGGATAATGGCCTACTCGCTGCTTACATCAAAACGCCTTGCCCTTTAGAGTGGTTTAAGCCAGTTAGCACAGAAAACTTTGATAAAAACAATTCTGAAATAAAAACAATTATTAAAAATTGGAATGCCAGAAAAAACAAAGCCGAAAAGCATTGGCGCGATATGGGCTATCAACATTAAAATTTTTTAATCTCATGAAGCAATGCGCATTTTATTTTGTTGAAACTCTTTAAATCATGATATTAGTTGTTGCTATGCGAAATCAAGACAAGATAAAATTAAAGAATCTGCCAGAGGCCGAGCAAGAGATCATTTTAAATGCAATTAAGAAAACTGTGCGCTTTTATATAGCAGAAGGTTGGTCCTATGGGATGGCCGCTGCAACAGCCGCAAATCAAGCGAAGATACAAAAGGGCGTAATACTCAAGGAGATCGCAAAAGATCGCGCCATGATGGCTTTACGCGATGAACAGAGGTCATCTAAAAGATTCAACAAACGAAAGTTTCTTTTAGGTGTCGAAGCCTCAGCAGATGCTTTAAAAGCATTCAATGAACTGGAAGGAAAGTAATGCGTAAATTGTTAGCTTATTGCACATCTAGAGCTTGCACCGTAGGACGATTTGAAAATATTTCAAACTATGCGGTTAAAGACGTTCCAAAGACTGCCACAATCTGCCCAACTTGCAAATCAGCCTTGTTGTGGAAGAAAGAAAACTCAAGACAGCCTGTGAAGGATATAGTTCACAAAAGAAATAGACCTAGGAGTACAAAATGAAACAAATCCATTGGCTACCAGTCGTTATCGGATGCGTGTTTGTGATTATTTATTTTATGTGTGGGGTTTTGTTATGAACCGCCTAATCGCAACCCTATTTATAATAATCCTAGCGCCAATAGTGTTAATAATTTTAGCGAGTGAAATGATTTGGAAGGTGAGATATGAGTTTAAGTAATAAAGCGGCCCTAGCTTTAATAATGGCGCAAGCTTTCAGCGGTCAATTGTTTCCTTTGGTAGATAAAAGATCAAAAAACAATGAGCCAAAAAATAAGTTCAATCTTAATGATGAGCAAATAGAGATGTTAAAAACAATGTCTCCAAAGGATAAAAAGAAATTTCTCAAAGGATTCAAATGACTAAAACAGATTTCGCAGAGTTGAAAGAGAAATTGTGTGAATTTGATATTTTAGATTCATCTGATGATTTTGATGAATATGTAAAACAATTTCCAGTCGTGGCAAACAACGGATACAGCAGGGGCATAACACATAGTTATTGGCAAACAAGCGCCAGACATCAACACACCAAATCCGCAGCGATCATCAGCGAGCTTATTGAAATTATAAGTTTACAGAATAAAGAAGTGGAAAGTTACGCAAGATATATTTACTGTACGGAAAATTGTAAGCTAAGCACAAGCTGGTCAGATCACGCAAAATGCACTTGCGGTGCCGAGAAACTAAAGAACTCAGTCAAAGCAGCTTTATCCGAAACAAACACACGTCTGCAAAAATTAAGGGAGAAATCAAATGTTTGATCCACACACAGTAGCGTTTAGAATTGAAACGCCTTGGAAAAATAAACGAGGATATAAAAATACCTTAATTACAATTTGGCACAAAGATCCATGCAAGGATGGAACTGATAACTCATGCGATTGGTTTGGATCAAAAAGAAAATTAAATAAAAAGGAAAAAGCTATTTCTGAGATTGTTTGGCGAATGGAAACAACTTTGGATAACAAACCTTTTTATCCAGACCACAGAGCGCATAGAGAATTTCAAGAATTAAAAAACGCAATTTATGAATGGAGACAAAGATCAAAGTTTCGCTGGCATCCAAGATGGCACATTCACCATTGGCGAATACAGGTGCCGATATTTCAAGACATCTATCGATATCTATTTGAAAAATGCTGTATCTGTAAAAAAGGATTTAAATACAAAGAATCTGTTTGTGGAAACTGGGATGGCGACAACATCTGGCATCATCGGTGTTCGCGTGAAACATACAAAAATTAAGGGAGGGGAAATGAGCACAGAAAATAAATTTCGAGAGTTTTGGGTTAACGATGATAATAGCATTGTTAAATTTGTCTTTAAATGCAAATCGCAAATTGAGTCTGTTGATATAGAAAAACCAAACATAGTCCATGCTATAGAAATCGCTGCTGTGGAACAGTTGAAAGCTGAGATAAAAAGCTTAGAAGAAGACTGCGTTACCATGAGAGAGCATCAGGCTTTGCAGATTGAAAACAATAATTTTAGAGCCGAAATAACCGCGCTCAAATCCAAGCTCGCAAAGGCGAAAGAGGCTTTGGAGTTTTATGCTGGCGGAGACAAAAGCGACATTGAACTAGATATTTTTGACCACTTTAAATGTCACCACAATGGAAACTCTGAGTTTGATTCCGAATGGTTATGCAAACCAGCACGACAAGCTTTGAAAGAAATTGAATCATGAGACACTACGCTTGGTACTCGCCAGAATATAACTGGATAGTTTTACAAACTATTATGGAAGATTGTTACATTTCTTTTGAATGGGATGGATTTGATATGTTTGAGGCTGGAAAGATTTGGGGCTTTGATTGTGAGCCAATGAGAGAAACAACTTGGATACCTTTGGGTGAATTATGAAAAAAAAGAACAAGCTTTTAGTTGAAGTCACTACGACGACTCTATACCAATATTTAACTAATCAGCCGACAGCAGACTTAGCTTTTGACGAATACATGAATCAATCAGGTTTAAAGCTTAAAAGAGTCACTGGGCTAACATCACAACATGAAATCCAAGAATTTATAATCAATAAACCAAAGGAGAAGAAGAAATGGATAAATTAAAATTAGTAGAGTTAATTTTAGGATTAAGCTCAGAAACAAAACAACCAGAGTCAACAAGTGAATCGTTTTTAGAGGTAAACAAAGTTTATGCTTTTAGAACAGTAACCATGATTTACACCGGAAGACTTAAAGCAATATCTTCACAAGAGCTATTGGTTGATGAGGCAGCATGGATACCAGAAACAGAGCGATGGATGGATTTTGCTGCAACAGGAGCACACAAAGAGGCTGAACCATATACAAAGCCAGTCGTAATCATGCGAGGAGCTTTGCTAGATATTACTGAAATTCCTTCTGTGATTAGAAAGCAAAAATAATTTTATGAATCAGACTGTTTTAAGAGAAGGATGGTCGCGGTCGTGGTCGTGGTCGCGGTCGTGGTCGGGGTCGGGGTCGCGGTCGCGGTCGTGGTCGCGGTCGTGGTCGGGGACGCGGTCGCGGCCGTAAAAATAATAAAAAAAGGAGAAGAAATGAAATACTTAATTATCGCAGCGCTATTTTTAGTAAGCTGTGAAGAACCAAAGACAACCGCAACAGTAGCAAGTCAAGATTCTACCGTTGCAAGTGTTGATTCAACTCCTGTTGTGGTAGAGCCTCCAAAGCCGCTAACATTAAAAGAAAAGCTTTCGATTGCTGCAAAAGAGTTTGAGCCTTTACAAACAAGCTATCTTCCATTCTGCTCGAAAACGCCAAAGGATTTGAATCTTTTTTACACAACATTATTCTACGAAATGATTAGACATGAGTCAGGATTTAAAAATGAAGAAGCTTATTATGAGTGTGCTAAAGCTAAGTGCTATTATGCTAGTGGTTGTTTCACTGATCCTTTACGCGGTTTTTGTCGCGTTACCAGTAGCAAGCTTGATGGTGGTTATGCTGTCAGCAGAGGGCTATTTCAACTTAGTGTTAGCAGTTCTCGTGGGCTTGGGTGTTCTTGGATCAATAAATCTGACGATTTGCATAATGAAGACCTAAACATTAAATGCGCATTACACATATATAAAAACTATATTCTGCAAGACAAAATCATCACTGGAAAAGTAGATGATAAATGGCGTGGGGGTAGTAGGTACTGGGCTGTTTTGCGTCCAGAGTTTGACGGCAAAGCTCGTCAATCGTATGTTAAAATAAACGCAGCACTTAACAAATTAGATGGATGTAACTAATGGCTGATCAAAAACAAGAACAAAAAAAGAAATCACCTCCTTGGTATTTATTCGCATTAAAATACAAAGGTAGAAACGAAAATGAACCTGAGTTCAACAAAGATATGTCTGCAAAGTGGAAACTATTCGGTATGAATCTAGGAACTATTAAAGAGTCGTGGGCCGCGTGGTGTGGGCTTGCTATGGCTGTTGCATTGTCGGGCGTAGGTGTTGACTACGCAAAGAATGGAGCACTAGCAAGAAACTGGGCCAGCTATGGAACAGAAATTAATTGGAAAAAAGACGGTATTCCACAAGGCGCAATCGTTCAAATCAATCATACAAAATGCGGCTCATCTAGTTCAAATCACGTTGCTCAAGCCAATGGAGATTGTACTGTTGCAGATCTTACTAAGAAAAACGCAACGATTGATCTGTACGGAGGAAATCAGGGGAACACTTGGAAGGTATCAACATACGCAGTCACCGAGATCTGCGCTGTTCGCTGGCCTAAAGATGTAAAGGACTCTCCAAAGCCTGCTAAAGTTTTGAAGTCTGTGAATTGCAGCTCTAAAACAAAAGATAATGAATCAACCAGATAGCGAAACTCTAAGAGCAGCAAAACAGAAGCTGAAGGACGTGATTTATAACATATTGGTCTGTGATTTTGGATTAAAAAAGGTATCTGACAAGGCTGAAAATGTCGCTGAAGTTACGCTTTTGAAGCTTCATAGAATCGCAGCATCAGAACAATACAAAGAAATGGATAAAAAAACTAATGAACAAAAAAATAATAAATCAGATTGTCAAAATAGTATCTGCAAAGCAGAATGAAAAACATAAACTAAATGCTGGTCAGATTAGAGAAATGATTAGCTTAATATTTAACGCTCTTTATGAGCTAGATTTGACTGTATTAAAAGACAGTGGAAAGGATAAAAATGAAAAAAGCAACAGCGCCAAAAAAGAAAACAACAAAAAAAGCAACATCAAAAAAGAAATAATTTAAATTAAACAGGTGATACTTATACGAACGAGAAAGCCCTGCGGTTAAGTGGGCTAATAATTAGGAACCAAATGCGCGAATTAACAGATCAAGAAATTAAAGATAAAACAGAGATTGTCAGACAAGCTTTACTTGAAGGCTGGTCAATACAGATCGCATTTAGACGCGCTAAAGTAAAGCCACAATCAAAAGAATACTTCATTATTTATGCAAATCTGTTTCACTTAATATCTGAATACAAAGCCAAGAAAATAGATCAAAAAAGATACAAGGCTTAGCTTGACTCACGTCTAAAGAACCAGCGCCAATCTATCATAACTTATAAAAATCAATACAAAATACTATCCTGTTTTCTGTGAAACAGAAACTTTCAAACATTGCTTACATCATCACTGAGTTTTGGGCTGTTATCACATCGGTCATATTTGTCATATTCATAGCTAGTTCTGCGTTAACACGACAAGAGTTAATGGCTCAAAGAATTGACAAGCTCGAATCTATCAAAGACGATATAAACACAATAAAAATCAAGGTGGAGCGCATAGACGCAACACTAGAACAAATAAACAAAGGAAAATAAAATGGTACTTGAAGGAAATGAGTTTGAACAAAAGATTGGTCAAGTTGGCGCTGTAATCGTAGACGTGACTCCAGAATTGAAGTTGTCTATTTCTGCAAAGGTTGAAGTTGATTTGATTGGCGAGTTAAAAAAGCTTGCTGAAAAAACAGCAACTCCAATCGATGATGCTGCTTTATTATGGATTGAGAAATTAGTTAAAGCCGGAAACGCATTAGCTTAATATGACTTGGACGAAACTGGTAGAATCTTTCTCAGTATTATTTAACAACTATGTGAAGAAATACGCAGTTTCGTTCATCCTTAAAACAATCGGAGTTACCGGAGGCATCTGGACAAAGATTGTTTCTTTCGTTTTAACAAGAGTATTTATCTACGCAAAAAAACAAGCTGATCAAGCTGCGGCGATTGCAGATCAAGAAAAAAAAGATAAAGAAATTCTTGAGAAATATAAAGACGCTATTAAAAACAATGCGCCTGAACAAGAATTAATTAACCTTGAGCAAGACTTATTAAATGGTGGACGCAAATGATCAAGTTAGACGTTTTTATGATTTGGTTATTAATGCCGATCTTTGTTGGCTGTGCAACTTACAAGATCGAAAACAATACGCCGACATTTTTAGATACAAATAAAGGCTATGGTCGAGTCTACACAGCAGAAAAGATTGAGCCAAAAGAGTGCGGTAGTCCTGATTATTTGTTTAAATACTCAGGAACAACAAAACCAATCACTGAAATGAATGGTTGGGTTTGTATTCCGCCTGATCAGGTCCAGTATAATTTAAACTATTACAATAATTATATTAAGCAGAAAGCCAACTGCAAATAATGTCAGAAATTTTGTTTCAATGTAAAATCAGTGGACGCGCTAGGTCTAAGAAAAATTCCAAACAATTATTTAAAAACAAAATAACTGGTAAAATGTTTATCTCAACAAGTGACCTATTTAAAAAATGGTCAATATTTGCAGCCTGTCACATCAACAGAGCAAAAAATAAAGAGACAATTGATTATCCTTGTAACCTAAGTGTTAAGGCTTTTTATTCGAACAAGAAACACCAACAGGACTTAGACAACGTTATTGCATCAGTATGTGATGTTCTAGAAGACTGTGGTGTAATTAAAAATGATAATCTGTTTTACTCCTATGATGGTTCAAAAAAGGTCTATTATTCTGATCAAGAATACATCATCATAGAAATTACTAGACTAAACCTAGACTAAGTGGTGCAATTTTGGCATGGGATTTCAGCCTAATTTATTTGCGAGCAAAGAAGAAAATGATAGGAACCAAAAAGCTTATGAAGATGGCTTCGCACTTCCTGTTGCAAACTTACAAGAACGCTTTGAGGGAACGCCGGAATTATCATCACTCGAATTGCAAATAATGCACATGACATTATCCGGTGTTGAAATAATTGAAATTGCCAAACTTATTTTTAGAACAATAGCTTGTGTGAAATGGAGACTTTCTCACGTCTATTGGAAGTTCAACGTAGAAAACAGATTACAGCTTATCAACAAAGCCTCTAAATAATCATGTCCAGCATAACTCAAAGGGGTTTGGGGTTTGGGGTTTGGGGTTTGGGGTTTGGGGTTTGGGGT
>CALLKE010000055.1 GCA_938008555.1 uncultured Pedobacter sp. | reverse complement strand
CCAATTGCTTTTGTAGTTTTAGGTGCTTTTGTTGCATTTACTAATTGAACTTGCCATGTTTAATATTAAATAATACAGGCGCAAGGGTATTATTTTTAGAACATAATATACAATGAGGTACAATATTTTATAAAATCTTATGAAATATGTGTTATTGATATCAAAAGCCTGATTTTTAAGTACTAAATCCTAAAAAATAGGAATAAAATAAGCCCATTTAGTCATTTGTTTTATTCATTTACAACAAAAAATGAAATATTATTTTCAAAAAATGATAATTTTCATTAAAACATAAATAATATATACACATTATCATTTATTAATAAAATATTTACCAAATAAAAATAATTTAGAATTTATAATAAGACATAAAAACAGCCTGAATTGAATCAATTCAATCTGAGGGCAATAAAGACTCTGAGTTGAGTATGTTTAATAGGGCTTCCTATCTACTATTGTGCAGTTCACTACGATATCTCTATAAATAGTATAGATGTATAACAGGAAGTCTTATTGGTCCCATGTGATTCACTTCCATACATTTTTGCGGGCATGTATAGTTAAGCGTAGTGCGACGTGAGGTGTTATACCTAACTGGTTCCGTAGAAATGTTGCATTTAATTATGCGGATAGATCTACCAGAGCATACCCCCTTAAAACCTATTAGCTATCAATCCCATTTCATGTTTCACCAAGCAAACCTTCATCACTTGCTGAAACTTAATTCTAAAAAATTAAACGACTTCGATACTAAACAGTGACCTAAATACGTTTGGTAAATTGTAAAATTTATAACTAACCACTTAATGTAATCTAAGAAGATGAAAAACAATTCAAAATTCACACTCAGTCTAGTACTCGTTTCTATGTTTGGCATGGGATGTAAGAAAAACTTGACAGAGCCTCTTTCTACACAATCTATCACGCAAAATCAACTACAATCTATTACTATCAAAACAAAAGCTGTTGGCTTTCAAGTAAAGCAAGATGATACAATCAACGGTTTGAGTGGAACCCCTGGCCTATCACTTGAAAACATACCTGCAAACACCAAGCAATTTGTAATCATCATGGATGGCGCTGCTACTACTATAAATGCAGCTACAAAACCGCTTTGGATTGCTACAGCACCTGGTACTTTGCAACAAATAGATGCACAATCCTTCGGCATGCAGCAGAAACAAGTAACCGATGGAGTAATTCAAAATATTATATCCTTTCATCGACCTATTGGGGTTAAATCTTCTAAAACAGAGGTCTTTGCACTTGACCGAGAACTTACTCCACTTCAAGTTCAAGAACTCAAAAAGAAAAGCATGACTCGAGAAAGTTTTAAAGCATATTGCAAGGATCCAAATAACAAAGTGACACTAATAGGCTCGGTAGAAACCATTGATCATGTTAAAGATCTTGAGAATCGTATAAAAAGACTAAAAACTGAATTAAATAAAGAAAAAACCAATAAAGAAACTGTTGAAAAAAAGTTTGCAGAAGGGACTGGGGCAAAAAATGCGATCGACTCAGCTAAAAGCAAAATAGCAGGTCTTGAAAAAGACTTAGCAAATCTTGAGAAAAAATTATTGGGCCACCAAAAACGCTAAGAACTATCAGAGATTAACCCTGATCATATTTTCAACCAAAATTACAAAAATTAAAGAGGGGGCTATCTTCAAAGATGTCCCCTTTTTATGTACAAAGAAGCAGCTCGTGTAAAAACAAATTTATATTTGTCCTTATATGGCCAAATATCCAAGCACAAAGTTACTTTTTCTCATTCTTATGCTTGGCATTGGCAATAGCTCATTCGCCCAAAAAAATCTACTCAAAAAGCTCTTTTCTAGTGAGCAAGACACCTCTCGATCAAATACCTTTTTGCCTATCCCTACTATATCATACGCACAAGAAACAGGCGTCGAGTTTGGCCTAACAGGTTTATTTTCTTTTTATACTGATCGTCAAGACAAAGAAAATAGAGGTTCCTCCCTTTCTGGTGATGCCACTTATTCTACCGAAAAACAAGCCACTGCTCGAATAAAAACAGATGTCTGGACCATCAAAAACAAGTATCATTACCAAGCCGAAGTTCGATACAAGAACTTCCCTTTTTACTTTTATGGGATAGGTAGTCAAACAAAAGATGCAGACAAAGATCTTATTCTTGAGAGATTACAACATGTTGTATTTGAAGCAGAAAAGCAATTTAAACCCGGATATTATCTCGGACTTACTGCTGGTTTTGACAGCTACGCCTTTGAAGAGAAAACTCCGGGCGGAATTTTCACGGCAGACTCACTGATAGGTAAAAATGGTGGTACGGTTTTATTTATTGGTTTATCTCAAATTATCGACAATCGAAATTCTAATATTTATACTACCAAAGGCACTTATTTAAAACTCAATTATTCTTATAATCCCAACTTTTTTGATGGTGATAACTTTGAAGGAAGTTTATTCAAGCTCGACTTTCGTGCCTTTAAAACCTTACAAAGCAATCTTGTTCTAGGATTCAATGCCAATTACCAGGCCCTGGTGGGCGGAAGCCCACCTTTTTACTTATTGCCACAGCTTGGGAACGAAATGATGCGCGGTTATTATACTGGTCGTTATCGTGATCAAAACTTATTGGCAGCACAGTTTGAGCTCCGCTATCGTTTTAAGCCTAGATTTGCAGTTGTTGGTTTTCTAGGTGCGGGTAATGTGTATGGCATAACTAGTTTTCAATTAGCTGAGACCAAATCCACTTTCGGTGGTGGATTTAGATACTTTTTTGAAGTAGAACGTGGCCTCAGCCTCATGATTGATTATGGATTTGGCGAAAAAGCAGCCGGCGAATCTCGCCAACAGGGTTTAAATATTGGTATAGGTCAAGCATTTTAGACCATCATAAAATAATAGGTAAAAAAATTAAAACCTGATTTTAAAATGTTCCTCAGCCTGTTGAGGGCGTACAAATGCTAAACCCAGCTGAAACAGATCAATCGTGACGGTAATCTGTGAATGTGCTTTAATTTGTTGCCAACATATCTTCATTTCCTCATCCCGATAGATTGCATCCACCACGACTACAGAGGTTTCTTTTAAAAGAGGAAGACATTGGTTCAAATACTTAATACTTACTTCTTTGCGACAACTCCTATTCATTAGCAGAAAATCTAGCGACTGAGGCTCGGTATTCACAATGGGTAATAAATGATTCTGATCTCTTCTTAAAACCTGAACACTTTGAGCAGAACTGTTTATTAAGTTTTTTGAAGTGATAGCAACCGTATCATCATGATGATCTACAACAATGATTTTTGCCTGAGGAACGGCTTTCATAAGATAAGCAGTATCAACTCCCATAGAAGTTCCTAATTCGATGATCTGATTAGCTGAGAAGTAGTTGGCTAAACGATAGATCAATCGTGACGCCTGAACTGGCTTACACTTATTTTTGACAAATTCTTTTACAGATATCTCCTGATCGTTCACGACAATTGGACGCTCATCGTGCATTAAAGCTCTACGAAAAGCCTCTAATTCGCAATAATCGTCTTTCAAGCTAAAATCATATATCACTTCATCTATTAAGCGATACACAAAAGGGGAATGCACTCCGTGCCTATTTTTTGCCTCAAGCCTATGTTTCACATAATCTAACGTAAATTGTAGATTGAACATAACTGCGAATTTAGTAAATTAGTATTTTAAAGAAAGATGGATCAAAAAGAGATCGAATCCTTGATTAAATTATTAGATGACCCAGATGTAGAGGTATCTAGGCATGTGGAAGATCGTCTTTTATCCTATGGCAATGGCATTATCAAGCATTTAGAAAATGCTTGGGAGCAATCTTTCGATGCCGTTTTACAAGATCGAATTGAGAGTCTGGTTCATAAAATACAATTTCAGGCTACCAAAAAAGAGCTAGAATCATGGATTTTGAATGGTTCATTTGATTTACTTCAAGGGCTCATCATTATCAATAGATACCAATATCCCGACCTAGATGAGCAAAAAATAATCAACCAAATAGAAGTAATCAAACGAGATATTTGGATGCAAATGATTTATGAGATGAGCCCGCTCGAAAAAGTAAAGCTCATCAATCATGTAATATATACCTCATATGGGTTCTCTGGAAATACAGGTAACCATAAAGACCCGCAAAATTCATACCTCAGCCAGGTACTAGAAACAAAGAAAGGGAACCAGGTTTCTTTAGGTGTGATTTACATGATCATCGCTCATAAATTAGATATGCCTGTTTATGGCGTCAATCTACCCCAGCATTTCATATTAGCCTATATCGATGCGGATAAAAAAGACACTTCTGACAATGGTATTCTATTTTATATCAATGCCTTTAACAGAGGATTTATATTTGGCCGTGACGAAGTCGATTCCTTTTTGAAACAGCTTGAAATCAAGTCCGAGAAGCAGTTCTACGAGCCGTGTAGCAATAAAGCGATTGTTAAACGAGTTATTCGAAACTTAATAGGTGCTTATCAAGAACTTGCAGCCTTAGATAAGGCTGCCGAATTAAATGAATTATTACAGTTGCTTTGAGTATCGTTTACCTTTTTCTTTAAAAGCAATTCTTAATCAGGATAAATAATCAGATAACAACTTCATCTCCAAATCGGGGGCGTGTTTTTCATATAAAATACCATAAACAGCTCTACATATAGGCATCTGTATTTGATACATCTTGCTGATGCGATGCAAACAATTGCTAGCGTAATAACCTTCGGCAATCATATTCATCTCCATTTGAGCTGATTTTACTGTGTATCCCTTGCCTATCATATTTCCAAAAGTGCGATTACGACTAAATTGTGAGTACGCTGTCACTAAAAGATCACCTAAATAAGCTGATTCCATAATATCTCGATTTATTGGATGTACAGCATCCACAAAACACTTCATTTCCCGAATTGCATTCGATATTAAAACTGATTGAAAATTATCTCCATAACCGATACCATGACAAATTCCACTGGCAATAGCATAAATATTTTTCAGCACGGCAGCATACTCTGTTCCATAAATATCATCTGATATATTGGTTTTGATGTAACGTGTATTCATCATCTCCGAAAAACGAGTAGCTGTTTCGATATCCTGCGAAGCAATAGTTAAGTACGACAATTTTTCAAGTGCCACTTCTTCTGCATGACAAGGCCCACTGATTACTGAAATGTCACACAAAGGGATTTCATATTTCTGGTGCATGAACTCTCCTATAATTAAGTCCTCGTCTGGTACAATACCTTTGATTGCTGAAATAATCTTTTTACCCTTTAAATCACTTGGACCAATTTCAAATAAAGCATCTTTAAGAAATACTGCCGGCACACACAGTATCACTGTATCACATGACGCCAAGATAGTTTTCAGATCAGAGTCGATGTGATTTGTTGGTATTATAATTTCGACAGAACTGAGATAATTTGGATTATGTCGATAGCGTCGGATATGATCTATCGATTTACTGTCTCTCATCCACCAAAAAACTTCTTTCTCAATCGCGTTATCACACACTATTTTAACAATGGCCGTTGCCCAGCTACCCCCACCAATAATTGCAATTTTTTCCAACATGATAAATATAAAAGCATAAAGACGCCCGCCACTGTTCTGTGAAAGCGATCACCTCCCCCATAGATATTACGGATAAATCACCTCTATGACAAGAAGAAGCTTCAAAGATGAGAACAAATTAATTGCTTTTCCAAAACGTAACGTGCGATACAGTATGATTATTATACAACATATTGTTTTTTTTATTAGATTGGTCTTGCACTCTTTATAAAAGCCGAATAATGTGCATTACAGGCTTGCAATCATCTTAATCATAGTCATTAGTTAGATATATATGAAGAAACGCATCGCTATTTTTGCATCTGGATCTGGGTCAAATGCTCAGAAGTTGATGGAATATTTCAAAAAACATCAAGAAGCTGAAGTTATCATCGTGTTAACCAATAATCCAGAAGCATACGTCATACAGCGTGCTGATAACTTCGAAATCCCTACTCATATTTTTGATAGAAATGAATTCTTCAAGACTGATGACATTGTCAATCTTCTCAAAAGGTTGCAGATAGATTTAATTGTACTTGCAGGTTTTTTATGGCTTATTCCCAACAATTTACTAGAGGAATTTCCTAATCAAATCATCAATATTCACCCGGCATTATTACCCAAATTTGGTGGCAAAGGGATGTATGGTGATCGCGTACATCAAGCCATATTAGAGGCCGGTGAAATAGAAAATGGCATCACGATACATTTTGTCAACGAAAAGTTTGACGAAGGAGAGATTATCTATCAATCGCGTTTTAAAATTAACAAGAACGATACGCTTGAGACCATCAAATTCAAAGGTCAGCAATTAGAGCATTTACACTACCCCCGTATTATTGAACACTTAGTTCAAAAAATAAAATTAGTCTGAGAAGAATATCAGTTTTTCAAAATAAATGGTTATCAATATACCTCCTAAACTTAATGAAAACACTACTTTTGCAGCTCAAACGTTTCTTTGATGACTCATCCCATTAAAATCAAAAATGCGCTCATTTCGGTTTACCATAAGAATAATTTGGAGCCACTCGTACGACAGCTCCATAAGCTAGGGGTAACACTGTATTCTACAGACGGTACTGAAAAATTTATACTTGATTTAGGGATTGATGTCATTTCTATAGAAACGCTGAGCGGCTACCCTTCGATCCTAGGTGGACGAGTAAAAACACTGCATCCAAAAGTATTTGGGGGCATACTTAATCGAAGAGAAAACAGAACCGATCAAACTCAAATTTCCGAATATGATATACCTGAAATCGACTTAGTAATTGTCGATTTATATCCTTTTGAAGAGACCGTACGCTCAGGTGCATCTACTAGCTACTGCATCGAGAAAATAGATATTGGTGGAATTTCCCTGATACGTGCAGCAGCTAAGAATTATCAAGATGTTGTTATTATCGCATCTAAAGATGATTATCAAACACTAGAAATCATCTTGGCGCAAAATAACGGACAAACGGATATTGTTCATCGTAAAAAATTTGCCCAAAAAGCTTTCCATATCTCGTCGCATTACGACTACCAAATTTTTAACTATTTCAATCAAACAGATCCTTTACCCATTTTTAAACGCAGCGAACAATACGGCTCAGAACTTCGCTACGGCGAAAATCCACATCAAAAAGGATATTTTTATGGCAACCTGAGCGAATTATTTGATCAATTAAACGGGAAAGAGCTTTCTTATAATAACCTGGTCGATATAGATGCTGCAATTGCACTAATTGATGAGTTTAATGAACCCACATTTGCGCTATTAAAACATACAAATGTATGTGGTTTGGCCTCTCGAGAAGACTTATTCCAGGCATGGAAAGATGCATTAGCTTGCGATCCTATATCAGCCTTCGGAGGAGTGCTTATTTGTAACAGAGAGATTGATGAAAAAACGGCTATACAAGTCGACAAACTTTTCTTCGAAGTGCTTGTTGCACCCTCGTTTTCAAAAGAAGCACTTGGTAAGCTTTCAAGAAAAAAAAATCGCATTCTGCTCAAAAGAAAAGATGTAAAATTACCCACCAAACAGTTCAAATCTTTACTCAATGGTATTATTGAGCAAGACAAAGACTTAAGAACAGAACTGGCAAATCACATGAGAGTAGTGACTGATCGAAAACCGAAAGAAAAAGAGTTAAGAGATTTGGTTTTTGCCAATAAAATTGTCAAACACACTAAATCTAATGCTATTGTATTAGCAAAAGATGCAACATTACTTTCTAGCGGTATGGGTCAAACATCTAGAGTAGATGCTTTACGACACGCCATCACAAAAGCCGAAGCCTTTGGTTTTGATCTTACAGGCAGTATTATGGCTTCTGATGCGTTTTTTCCATTCACAGACTGCATTGAATTGGCAGCAAATAAAGGAATAGCTCTCGTCATACAACCCGGAGGCTCAATCAAAGATCAAGAGTCAATTGATATGGCGAATCAAAAAGGAATGGGAATGGTTACAACAGGAGTTCGTCATTTCAAACACTAGAATCGTTTTTTACATCACGTATTTATACGCTTCAAAAAATAAAAGTTTAACTTTGAGTCCTTTCACTAAACAGTATAAACATATACTTTAAATGAGTTTATTTAATTGGTTCACCCAGGAAATTGCGATCGATTTAGGTACTGCAAATACCCTTATCATACATAACGACAAAGTAGTAGTTGATGAACCCTCCATTGTCGCTTTCGATCGATCAACAAATAAAGTGATTGCTATCGGCAGACAAGCGATGCAGATGGAAGGTAAAACACACGATAATATTCGAACGGTACGACCACTTAAGGATGGCGTTATTGCTGATTTCAATGCAGCGGAATACATGATTCGAGGAATGATCAAAATGATCAATAATGGCAAAGGATGGTTTTTCCCATCATTGCGTATGGTTATATGTATTCCTTCTGGTATCACAGAGGTAGAAAAGCGAGCTGTTCGTGACTCTGCAGAAATAGCTGGTGCAAAAGAGGTTTACCTCATACACGAACCGATGGCTGCAGCCGTTGGTATTGGCATTGATGTAGAAGAACCTATGGGGAACATGATTATTGATATTGGTGGGGGTACTACTGAAATTGCTGTTATTGCTTTGTCAGGTATTGTTTGTGATCAATCTATACGTGTAGCGGGAGATAACTTTGATAGCGATATTGTTCAATATATTCGCAGACAGCACAATATCATGATTGGCGACCGTACAGCCGAAAAAATTAAAATAGAAGTAGGTGCAGCTTTACCTGAGCTATCAGACCCACCTGCAGATTTTGCTGTACAAGGGCGCGATCTAATGACTGGAGTGCCCAAACAAATTACGGTGTCTTACACTGAGATTGCACATTGTTTAGACAAATCAATATCTAAAATTGAAGAAGCTATTCTAAAAGCGCTAGAAATTACCCCCCCTGAACTCTCAGCAGATATTTACCAAACAGGTATTTTTTTAACAGGTGGGGGAGCCTTGCTTCGTGGACTAGACAGACGTATTGCTGCTAAAACAAAACTACCTGTCCATGTGGCCGAAGACCCATTAAGAGCAGTCGTTAGAGGTACAGGAATCGCCTTGAAGAATATCGGCAGTTTCAAATTTTTAATGCAGTAATTTTTTAAAAAACAGGATTATCATCTACCAGCTATTTTATGAAACTGAGAGATGATAGTATAACAAAAATAAATTCACTTTAGTGTATCAAATAATTCTCGCAAAATACAAGACTTTCAGTTATGCGTAATCTCTGGCTATTCATCAGTAAGTACAACGCATTCTTTTTATTTTGTTTATTTTTTATTGCCTCACTAAGTCTTTTACTCAATAACAATTCTTATCAAAAAGCTTGGACGCTGGGAATATCTCATCAATTTATTGGTGAGATTTACGAGAGAGTCAACTTTTTTAAAAACTACCTCCATTTAGAAGAAGTAAATAATAGTTTAGCACTAGAAAATACTCGATTAAAAAATGAGCTAAAATCCTCCTATTTAATTGATACCGTTGAGAAACACATTGTTAGAGATTCGACTAGAAAATTACAGTATATATATATTGTAGCACGTGTAGTGAATAATTCAATTCACCAACAGAACAATTATTTAATTATTAATCGTGGTAGTAAACATGGTATAAAAAGAGGCATGGGTGTTACAGGACCAGATGGCATAGTTGGGATTATAAGAGATGTGACGGAGAATTTTGCTCGGGTTCAGTCTGTATTACATACTGAAAGCCGATTTAGTGCCAGTGTAAATGGCAGCATTGGTTCACTCGTGTGGGGTGAAAGAAGCTTGAACTCAAAAATTGCTATTTTGAAAGACATCCCCAGCCATATAAAAGTAAAGCCTAATGATCTAGTAGTTACCTCTGGATACTCTCTATTTCCAATGGGCATCAAAATTGGTCACGTTAAACGTGTTGGACTTAAAGGAGGGAATAGTTTTTTAGATATTGAAGTTGTACTATCCACAGATTTTTCAAGCCTTCAGTATGTATATGTAATCAACAATAAGCTTGCTCAAGAACAGCAAGCAATAGAAGCTCAGACCCAAAATCCCTAAAATGACCAACATATTTATTCTAAATCTGGTTCGTTTTATTGTATTAAGTTTAATACAAGTATTTCTGTTGCAAAATGTTGGATACTACAATCTATCAATCCCGTTCCTGTATATCTTATTCATCCTGCTATTACCTATTAAAATTCCTCATTGGTTACTATTTCTATTATCATTCGTTTCGGGGCTAACGATCGATATCTTTTATGATACTTTAGGACTTCATACCACTGCCTGTACAGTAATGGCACTTGCAAGGATAATATTTATAAACTTAACGTTACAACAAGATAAGTATGAGAGTAATCAAACACCCAGTTTAGGTACTATGGGTTTTAGATGGTTCTTTTTTTATGCTGTAACGCTTACCTTTTTTCATCACACCATACTATTTTTATTTGAAACATTTCGCTTTTCTGATATACTTTACACTTTGCTGCGAACTGTGTCTAGCTCGATATTCACCATCACTTTAATATTCATTTACGAGTATATTTTTTTTCATAAAAGAATACGCTAAATAAATCTTGACACGTAATGAACCGTTTTTTTGAAAGAAAATTTATCGTACAAGGAATATTTATTATCATTTCACTTATTCTTTTAAGCCGGCTTTTTTATATTCAAATCATTACAGATAAATATGTTTTATCAGCAAACAATAATGTTCTACGTAAATTAATTATTTACCCCGCGAGAGGCACCATATTAGATCGTAAAGAGAAAGCATTAGTACAAAATGAACCCGTATACGACCTAATGGTTATTCCCAACAAGGTAAAACCTTTTGATACACTACAGTTTTGCAATCTGATTGAAATAGACCAAGCCGGATTTAATAAACGATTTACAAAAGCTAAAAAGTATTCTCCATATAAAGCCTCTCTCTTTGAAAAACAGTTATCTGTCCAACTTTATGCTTCTTTTCAAGAAAAGCTTTTTGAATTTCCTGGTTTTTTTGTACAGAATAGAACGATAAGAAGTTATCCAGATAGCACAGCTGCTCAGTTTTTGGGATACGTGGGAGAAGTAAATGACAGAACGATTGTACAATCCAATGGGTTTTATCATCAAGGAGACTATATCGGAATTAGTGGTGTCGAAAAATCCTATGAAACTCTTCTAAGGGGTCAGCGTGGTGTACAAAATATTATGGTTGATGCATTAGGCAGGCCCAAAGGTGCTTTCGCCAATGGGAAATACGATACCGTTGCTGTATCTGGAGAAAGATTGATCTCATCTTTAGACAAAGACCTACAAAAGTTTGGCGAAAAACTGATGCAAAATAAAATAGGCAGTATCGTAGCTATTGAACCATCTTCTGGTGAGATTCTTGCCTTTGTGAGCAGTCCTACGTATGATCCTAATTTATTGGTCGGTCGGAAACGAGGATATAACTATACGAAGCTTCTAAGCAATCCAAATAAACCAATGTTTATACGCCCTATACAAGCAGAATATCCACCGGGTTCTGTTTTTAAGGTAATTAATGCATTGGTAGCACAGCAACTGAGGGCCATTGATTCAAACACGGTTTTTTATTGCTCAGGAGGATACTTTTATGGACCAAACGGTTCTAAAAAAATGGGATGTACACATAGACACGGTGCACTAAACCTCAGGCAAGCTATTGCACAATCCTGCAACACCTACTTTGGATACACTTACAATCGCATGATAGATCATGCTGGTATGCGTCCAGTGAATGCATACCAACACTGGTGGCAAGAAGTGAGTGAATTTGGAATTGGTAGCAAGTTAGGCATCGATCTTCCTAATGAGCGTAAAGGACGCCTACCTACAAGTGATCTTTACACCAAACGTTGGGGTAGTGACCGATGGGGCTCAGGCTTTAACATCTCTTTATCAATTGGGCAAGGTGAGCTAGGCATCACTCCACTACAAATGGCTAATGTAATGGCTATTGTTGCCAACCGTGGTTTTTTTTACAAACCTCATCTCATCAAGGCTATTGGCGAAAAACATATTGTCAAGGATGAGTACACCAAAAAGAATATGGTACACATAGACCCCAGCTATTTCAATATTGTAATAGAAGGAATGGATGACGTGGTAAACTCACCTGGTGGTACAGCTATTTACTCAAAAATACCAGGTATCGATATGTGTGGTAAAACAGGTACGGTAGAAAACTCGCAAGGGAAGGATCACTCTGTATTTTTTGCTTTTGCACCTCGAGTAAATCCTAAGATTGCCATTGTCGTAGTGGTTGAAAATGCTGGTTTTGGTGCTACTTGGTCTGCACCTATTGCGAGTGTGATGGTTGAGAAATATTTAAAAAATACTATCTCACGCCCTCCAGGTTATTTAGACCGTCTTTTTCTTGCCAATTTGCTACCCCCAACCCATGTAAAAACAAGTGCTGTTGTACCACAAAAAGGAGAAATTGTAAAAAGTAGTAGTGACATTGCTTCCAAAAGCTCTTCAAGTATTCAAAAACAGCATGAAGCTATAAAAAAAGCGAATGCTCAATCTGTTGTCAAATGAATAATAACCAACCTAAACCCTTCTTCAGTGTAGACTGGACGGTGATAGCCATATTCATCGCACTATGTCTTTTTGGTTGGCTCAATATTCATGCTTCTGTTTATAATCCAGAAAAACCTGGAATTTTCAATTTGAGTACCCACTATGGAAAACAGTTTTTCTTTATCATTACGGCCTTCATATTAGGTACAGTTATTTTATTACTGGATGGACAGTTTTTAAATGCGATTTCTCCTATTATTTATGGTATTACCATGTTTCTACTTGTATTGGTGCCTATTATTGGGAAAAGCGTAGCTGGTAATCAAGCATGGATAGCAATAGGACCTTTTACATTACAACCATCCGAGTTTGCCAAATTCCCAACGTGTTTACTTCTTGCCCGGTACCTGGGTATGGATCAGGTGAAAATACAAGACCTTAAAACAAAAATTATCGCTGGTATTATCATTTTTATACCTATAGCACTCGTTATGCTTCAGCCCGACACTGGTTCTGCACTTACATTTACATCACTCATTATTGTACTTTTCAGAGAGGGACTTTCCGGCTATTTCCTCTTTCTAGAAGGCTTATTGATTTTTTTATTCATCCTGACTTTACTATATGGAAAACTTATCTTGACAGTTACACTAGCTCTATTGAGTGGTTTATTAGCATATATTAACCGTAAGAATAAAAAAATTACTGCTACAGTAGCTCTTACCTTATTTATTTCAATAGCATTTGTTTTTTCTGTTGATTTTGCATATAAAAATGTATTGAAAGAGCACCAAAGAGATCGTATTGACGTAATCCTAGGAAAAGTAAATGATCCAAGAGGTGAGGAATACAATGTAAATCAATCAAAAATTGCCATTGGGTCTGGTGGTCTGTGGGGAAAAGGATATCTACAAGGAACTCAAACTAAATATGACTTTGTACCAGAGCAGAGTACCGACTTCATATTTTGTACCGTTGGAGAAGAATGGGGATTTGCAGGTTGTTTTGTTGTTATTAGCTTATATATCTTTCTATTAATACGCATTATTAATATTGCCGAACGACAACGGTCTTCATTCAAACGAATTTATGGCTATGGGGTTGCCTCCTTCATTTTCTTTCACTTCTTTATCAACATTGGTATGACAATTGGATTGGTCCCCGTGATTGGAATACCTTTGCCATTCATGAGCTATGGGGGCTCGTCACTCTGGAGCTTCACTATCCTACTATTTATTCTTATAAAATTAGATTCAAACCGAATAGGCACCACAAACACATAATAGAACTCAGAGCATAAAATGGTTTAGCTCTTACTGTAAAAAGCACCTATATGGTTATCATACACAGGTCAAAATTTCTTTCTTAATATTTCATAAAACTTATCAACAGAAGCCTGTTTATCACTCCAATTATTTTTCTTTGAGTAATTAGCTTTCAAAAAATGCTCAGCTGCTTCAAAACGATCAAATTGATTTAGTTGTTCAATCGCTTCGCCATACGCTAAGCTATAATCACCAAACAAATCTTTAATAAATAAGAGCTTATCATTTAAATTGATCAATTCTTTTAAATTTTTCCCACGATGTTTGCCAAACCTATTTTCAACAACACGTTTGTGGACATCATTAATGGTTTGTTTGTTGGCAAGTGTGGCTGGCTGATCGGCAGTCGCCGTTATTTTCTTTACTTGTAATTCTTCTGGTTGTGGTACGATTTTAGCGGCGCCGCTCTTTGACAAGATCTCTTCCGAGTGTTTTTCAAAATCATCTACTTTCATTGAAGATTTAGGATGTGGTAATTCACCTATCTCCATTTTTTGATCAATCAATTGTTTCTCGGCCACAGTGAGAGGTCGATCATAAAGCTCTTCCACCCCCTTTTTCTCAAAATCGAAGCTAGTTGTCTTTTCGTCCACAAGCTCTTGCTTCCAATTTTTGGATTCTACATCATGATGGGACTCATTAATTGACTGTTTGTTAATGGTAGAATTCAGATGCTTTTTATTTAGATCATGATGCTGAATTTCACTTTGTGAATGATCACTGGTATTCAACTTTAGTGATTGACTACCCTTTGCTTTAATGGCTTCATGATTTAGGCTCTTCACAAGTCTTTGAAGAATGGCAATATGATTAGCAAGAAAGGTTGCATTTGCCATCAACAATTCCATCTCTAGCTCGTTGATATCTTCCGAATTCTTCGATAGATATTTGTATTGATCAGCAATATCGGCTATGATGCTTCCTATTTTATCGATGATTTCTTTATTATTAGCCATGATGCGCCTCTTTAATCTCATAAAATATTTAAATGCTTCCAAAGTTAACCAAAGATCCTAAAAGAGGGTTGTCCTTTAGTCTTTGTTCTTGGTATCTATCAAGATGGTAACAGGCCCATCATTCACCAAACTCACTTTCATATCTGCACCGAATTTTCCTGTTTTTGGTTTCTTCCCTGTGTACGCTTCTAATTTTTGAATCATCAATTCATACAAATGAATCGCTTTTTCTGGTCTAGCAGCACGTGTGAACCCAGGCCGATTGCCTTTTTTAGTTTGAGCAAATAGCGTAAACTGCGAGACTACTAAAATCTCCCCGTCGATATCATCCAAGGATTGATTCATTAAACCATTTTCATCATTGAATACCCGCATTCGAGCTATTTTTTGTGCCAACCATTCGACATCTTCTTCCGTATCAGCACCTTCAATCCCAAGTAAAATCAAAAAGCCGCATGCAATCTGACTAATCATATAACCATCTACTTTCACAGAGGCTTCGGATACGCGTTGAATGACTACTCTCATTTCTAACTCCTATCTTCTCGTTTCATTTCCATGATAAATACTTAAATAACTCTCATATCGGGATAGCTCCATATTACCCTGTTCAAGTGCTTCTAGAACAGCACAACCAGGTTCATTAATATGTCGACAATTATGAAATTTACACGCACTCATGTACTGCCTTATTTCAGGAAAGAAATGACCTAATTCCTGTTTCTCAATATCAATCACTCCCAACTCACGAATACCAGGAGTATCAATTAAATATCCACCAAAGGGCAAGGGAAACATTTCAGCAAAGGTAGTTGTGTGTTTTCCTTTATCGCTCCAATCGGAAATATGACCTGTTTTTAAACCAAATCCCGGAATTAACGTATTAATTAATGTTGATTTCCCAACACCAGAATGTCCTGTAATCAATGTTGTTTTATTTTCTAACAGATCTTTTATTTGATCGATATGAGTTCCTTTGATGGCAGAAGTACTCAAGCAAGGATAGCCTATACGCTCATAAATAGTTTGACAAGTTGCTAATATTTCTAAACCATCTTCACTATATAAATCCAATTTATTGAACACCAATACAGCAGGAATATTGTAAGCCTCTGCTGTCACCAAAAAACGATCAATAAAACCAAATGAGGTTCGTGGAGATGCCAGTGTAACAATCAGAAAAGCCTGATCTAAGTTTGCAGCAATAATTTGTGCTTGCTTAGATAGATTAATAGATCTTCGTATGAAATAATTTTTACGTGGAAAAATAGCCGTAATTAGGCCTTTACCTTGCTCAGGCTCCAATTCTATATTGACCTGGTCACCGACTGCTACCGGGTTCGTAGTTTTGATATCCGATATACGGAATTTTCCCTTCATCCGACAACGAATAACTCGCTTATCATCACTTAAAACATCATACCAGCTTCCGGTTGATTTTATAATTAATCCATTCATTGCAGGCCATAAAGGTAAAAGTTTGAAATCTCAGAAAGGAATGAAATAGCTAATCTGCCAGAAGAAGCTTATTGGTGCCTAATATCGCCCACTTCGATGATAGTGCCACTGGCATCATTCAAGTATGAATAATTAATTTTTTTACTTAAAAATACAATCAATTAAATAACTCCATTTAGTTGATTTAAAACATTCAAAATCTGAAATATGATTATTATCATTGCCGCATACTTGGAAAACAAAACAATAATTACAATAAAAAATTAATTTACATTTAATACAAACCTTGCTGTGTATCAAAATAGCAGCAAATTATAGACTATTATAAAAAAAATAAAATTTCAGAAAAAGCTTTCATTGAACAAGGAAACGATTACAAAATTAAATGACGATCAGATGAATCAGGCTAACGGAGGGTGGTATAGCCAAGGCTGTACCGATGGATGTGGCGGAGCTGGAACATTTGCATCTGCTTGGCGTTGTACAAAGGGTGCCTGTACTAATGATTGTTTTGGTACCATTAATAGTGCAGCAGTTTGCCGAACTCGATAAATTTTAAAACTGAGCCAATAGTAGCATAAACTGAGTTGGCTCAGTTTAACAAAAAACCAATAATAGCCCAAGCCCCTTTCCTTGGATTGTTTGTTTGTTCCACCCCATGAAAACCTATCTCCAGGTACTTATTGTTTCTATAATGCTGTGTTATCTGGCATTTTATTACGACCCCTATACTCCCACTAAAATTAACCCTGAACAAACAAAACAACTCGCTCAACTTATTCAACCTATTAGAACGATTGACCCTGTTGATACCAATTACCATGATTTGCAGTTTCTCAAGGAAAAATTAAAAGATGTGGATATCGTTATGCTAGGTGAACAGCAGCATGGCGATGGATCTACTTTTTTAGCAAAAAGCAGGCTAATTAAATATTTGCATCAGGAACTGAATTTTGATGTATTACTTTTTGAATCTGGTATATACGATTGTTCTCTTCTGTGGAATCGAATTTTAGGAAATCCCACCGCGAAACTTAAAAATTTTCGTGAAGCACTCTTCTATTTCTGGGGCGAATCAAACGAAACAAAGAGCTTAAGAACCTACATCATGCAACATGCACAATCTACTAGTTCTTTAATTTTAGGAGGCTTCGATCAGCAGTTTTCAGGAGACATGAGTGATTCATTAAGGTTAAACCTCATGGAATCATACCTAGCCCAAAAGACCATCCATTTCAAGAAAAGCTATCCATCTTTTCTGAAGATTCTAAAAAACTATCATTACAATACCTATTCATCAAACCGACTAACTGAAGCAGAAAAACAAGCTGTTTTTAATGAAATAGAACGCTTAAAAACTGTTTTAACAAGAGACATCAGAACAAATGAAGACCAAATATTTGCGCGTTATATTTTAGGGATTCAAACTGATTTAAGATCTAAATGGTCATATCCCGGCAATAGCTATAAACAAGGAATCATCCGGGATTCCTTGATGGCTGCAAATGTGATTTGGCTAAAAGATCATCTATATAAAAACAAAAGAATAATCATATGGGCAGCCAACTATCATATTACGTACAATAGCAAAAGATTAAATACCCCCACTGACCGAGCTGATAAAATGGGTGATTATTTAAGAAGGAAATATAACGCTCGCTGTTATGGCATCAATTTTACCTCTTATTCAGGAACAACATATAATGTAACCACTGGAGAACCGAACCTCATCAACCAAAGTATCAGCAATAGTATTGAATCTATGTTGCATACGATGAAACAGCCATTCGCATTTATTGACTTTAGAACCACCCCAAAAGGCTCTTTTCTCAATGAAAAAGTAACCATGAAGTTTTTGGGGCATAACAATCATACTGAAAGATGGAGCCAAATGATGGATGCTCTTTTTTTCATCGATCAAATGAAGCCGATCACTTTTAACTAAATCTGCCGATGAGTATTCCGATCGCTATACGTACCCATTCACTTTGCTACCAATATCAATCGACTTATATTTTAAATAAATTAAATATTGAAGTAGAAAAAGGAGCCATTTATGGTTTTTTAGGTCCTAATGGAGCAGGAAAAACAACGACTATCAAACTTTTACTGGGTCTGCTAACAGCAAAAAAAGGCTCTATTAGCCTCCTTGGTCAAAATATTACAACCCATAAGCAATCTATACTGCCCAAAGTAGGTGCGCTGATAGAAACACCTTCGTTATATGAACATTTAACAGGATGGGAAAACCTAAATTATTTGAAAATTATTTTTCAGCGAAAAAATGAGCGGATTGAAGAAGTACTGCATACTGTAAGCCTATTGCAGGATGCCCACAAAAAAGTAAAAAGTTATTCCCTAGGGATGAAACAGCGATTAGGTATTGCCATTGCCTTATTTAATGATCCCGAGATTTTGATTCTAGATGAGCCCAATAATAGCTTAGATCCTATTGGGGTTCAAGAAATTCGTGTTTTGTTGGAAGAAGTACGGAAGCAAGGCAAGACAGTTTTAATCTCGAGTCATATCATTTCCGAGATCGAAAAAATATGCACCCATATTGGCATCATTCATCAAGGAGAACTACTATTCCAGAGTCATATCGACCAGGTCAAAGCAGCATCCAATCAAAAAATGATTATCACAACTAATCATCAGAAGGAAGCATTTCAGATCTGTGAATTACATGGAATAAAGATCAAAGCTCTTGATCAGCCGAATACGATTGAAATAAACTATTGTGATGAGGAAGCTTTTAATCACATTATCCATCTTCTGGTCAAGGCGCAGGTCAATATATTCAGCTTAAAAACAACACATGATAATTTAGAAAACTTCTTTATCGATCTAATAAGCAAGAAGCAGAACAATTACGCTACATCTGAACATCAAAGAATAGAAAAAGCAGTTCTCGAGCATGCTTAAATGAGTGTCGCGATAAACAACATCTTCATTGACCTTATAAGTCTTAAATAATCTAAAAATGTCTTTTAAAAACGTTTTAGCTGCCGAAGTTTTAAAAACTAAACGCACATATATTCTTACTGCTTCTATCCTTTTACCCGTAATCATTACAGGGCTCACTTATGCCATGAACATCAAGCTATTTAGCACAATGGAAGATCTGGGATTTAATCCCTGGACCTCATTTTGCATGTTTGCATTTCCCTGTTATGCATTTTTATATCCCATGCTGGTATTCTTAATTGGCTTTCGGCTATATGACATAGAACATAAATCGTCAGGATTTAAGCATCTATTTATTTTGCCTGTACCTAAAACCCATTTCTATTATAGCAAAGCAGTTATTATCATTTTCTGTTTGTTTATATCCTTACTTATTGGCCTTTCTTTAATACTGATTGGCGGAAAGTTTTGTAGTATATTTTTTCCGCTCATGCAGTTTCAAGATTATACGATCAAAAGTTTAATGATTGCATTTTTTGTAAAATTGTTTTTTTTCAATCTGAGCATTATTGCCATACAACTTTTATTAAGCTTGTACTTTAATAACGCAATAAAGTCAATTGGGATTCCCTTGATTTTATTGATTATTGGAGCTTTAATGGGGAAGTGGGAATACAATTATCTATTTCCTTATAACTACTCTTTTCAAGCTTCAGCTGGATTTAGAAGCGGTGAAGGTTTTTTGATCAATAAAACATGCTGTTGGAGCATACTTTATAGTGTCTTGTTTTTTATTTTGGGGGCTCTCATTGTAAGGCTACAACGGGTGCATAATAGGTAAAGAAGATTGTCTAAAGACAGGATCTTTTGTTTTCGTAGAACCAGAAAAACATAGCAAATGAACGTTTTAAAATTTGGAGGTACTTCCGTTGGATCTGTAAAAAGTATCCAAACACTTATCGATATCGTAAAAAAAGAAAGGAATGATAAGCCTATCGTTGTACTATCAGCAATGGGTGGCATTACCAACTTACTCGCCGCCATGGCTGATCGTGCAGTAGCTGGCAAATCCTTTACGGATCAATTGGATGAGCTTCAAACCAGACACTTTGATATAATCAAAGCCTTACTCGAGGTACAACGCCAGAATCCTGTATTCACGAAACTTAAATTATGGTTCAATGAATTAGAAGAGTTACTTCAGGGCGTTAGCAGTGTACAAGAACTTACACCCAAAACGAAAGATCTCATTTTAAGTTACGGCGAGCGATGTTCTACATGGATGGTCAGCAAGATAGCCGAACAATATTTTCCAGAAGCTTTATTTGTGGATGCTACAGAACTGATTAAAACGGATAGCAATTTTGGTCACGCTCATGTGGAAACAACTATTACAGATTTATTGATTCGAACATTTTACGAGCAAAATCAAAATAAGCTATGGTTTGTAACTGGATTTATCTCCAGCAATGAAGAAGGCAAAATTACCACACTGGGCCGTGGAGGAAGTGATTATACAGCTGCTATTCTTGCTTCAGCACTCAATGCCTCTGAAATCCAAATATGGACAGATGTCAATGGCATCATGACTGCCGATCCTCGAATAGTCAAAAAAGCTTTCTCACTACCCGAGCTTTCCTACACAGAAGCGATGGAACTATCCTACTTTGGAGCGAAGGTCATTTATCCTCCAACGATGGTTCCCGCATTTCTAAAAAAAATCCCAATCATCGTCAAAAACACCTTCAATCCCGAATTTATAGGAACGGCGATTCGTCATCATTGTGCTAAATCCAATTTGCCGATTAAGGGCATTTCATCCATCAATGATATTAGTATCATCAATTTAGAAGGAAGTGGAATGGTTGGAAAAGCTGGCTTTGCTGGTCGCTTATTTCATCTGTTGTCACGAGCGCAAATTAATATCATCCTCATCACTCAATCTTCTTCGGAGTATAGCATCTCCTTTGCCGTTGATCCAACGGATGCTGTAAAGGCTCAACAAATCATTAAACAAGAATTCGAGCTAGAGTTACAAGCGAATAAATTGGCATCACCCATTACCGAAAATGACTTAGCGGTTCTGTCAATTATTGGAGAAAACATGAAACAAACGCCCGGAATATCTGGCAAACTATTTCATGCCTTAGGGCGTAATGGCATTAATGTACGCGCAATTGCCCAAGGATCGTCCGAGTATAATATATCGGTTATCCTCTCTAGATCTGATTTAGCGAAAGCACTGAATGCTGTTCATGATGCATTTTATACCCAATTGAACAAAACGCTACACGTGTTTTGTTTGGGGACAGGAAATATTGGAAAAACATTGTTTAATCAAATCAAGACCCAAGATCAGTTTTTACAAGACAATAATGGTATTCAAATCAAGGTGATTGGCATTAGTAATACACGCACGATGGCATTTGATCACGAAGGCTTATGCTTAAAAGAATGGGAAACAACCCTGGATAACTCAGCACTATCGGCCGACTTGCCTGCGTTTATTGAGCAAATGAAAAATATGAATTTGCCTAATTGTGTATTTGTTGATAATTCCTCCAGCCCTGTTCCGGCTAATTTTTATAAGCAAATATTCCAATCGAATATTTCGATTGTCACTTGTAATAAAATTGGAAATTCATCGAGTTACGAACAGTATAAAATTTTCCGTGACACCGCAAGGCAGCATGGCGTCGATTTTTATTACGAAACGAATGTAGGTGCAGGCCTACCCATCATTCGTACCCTCAAAGACCTGATGATTAGCGGCGACCGAGTGATTACCATTGAAGCCATTTTATCAGGAACAATCTCTTTCATTTTCAATCATTTTAAAGGAGATGCCAAATTTCATGATATCGTAAAACTAGCGCAAGAGAAAGGATACACCGAGCCCGATCCAAGAGACGATCTAAAAGGAACTGATTTTATGCGTAAGATGTTGATTTTAGCTCGTGATGCTGGACATCCCTTGGAAGCAGAGGATGTAAAAGTAGAAAGTATCTTGCCCCAATCATGTTTAGACGCACAATCTGTTGATGATTTTTATGCAGCGTTAAAGACTTCAGAAGCTTACTTTAACGAGTTTAAAAACAAAGCAGAAGCAAATGGAAAGGTATTACGCTATGTTGGAAAACTCGAAAATGGACAAGCAACGATCGCTTTACAAATGGTTGATGAGCATCATCCTTTTTACATGCTCTCGGGTAGTGATAATATCATTTCGTTCACAACAGAACGCTACAAAGAGCGTCCACTAGTTGTTAAAGGTCCAGGAGCAGGTGCTGAGGTGACAGCTGCAGGCGTATTTTCGGATCTTGTAAACGTGGGGGCATTAAAATGAATCGATCAATCAAAGTTTTCGCTCCTGCAACCGTTGCCAATGTCGTATGTGGATATGATGTGTTGGGCTTTGCTGTCAATACCCCTGGCGACGAAGTAATCATGCGCCTCACCGATAAACCAGGCATCATCATTAAAAAAATTACTGGTGATCATGGTCAATTACCCACAGATGCTACAAAAAATACGGTGAGTGCGAGTGTCCAACATTATTTAAATCACATCGGAAAACCTGAACAGGGAGTCGAAATCGAGCTTTTCAAAAAGATGCCTATCGGCAGTGGATTAGGATCAAGCTCAGCAAGTACGGTCGCTGGCTTATTTGCAATCAATACCTTGTTTGATAACTTATTGAACTCGCGCGAGCTGATTCCCTTTGCAATGAAGGGAGAGGAACTTGCTTGTGGATCTGGTCATGCTGATAATGTAGCTCCTGCGATTTTAGGTGGCTTTGTACTGATTCGTAGTTATGACCCTTTAGATATTATCCAGCTACCCTACCCTGATCATTTACATTGCGCGATCATTTTTCCGCATGTAGAAGTCCACACACGGGACGCGCGTCAAATGATTCGCAATAAAATTTTATTAAAAGATGCCGTAACACAGTGGGGCAATATTGCAGGCTTAGTGAGTGGCTTATTGATGAAAGATATTGATTTGATTGGGCGAAGTATGCAAGACATTCTGATAGAACCAACACGCGCCATCTTGATTCCTGATTTTTACGTCATGCGACAAATCGCCATGGAAAATGGCGCATTGAGCTTTGGGATATCGGGCTCTGGACCTTCTGTTTTTGCATTTACATCTGGTCAAGAAACAGCTGAACGGATTAGCACAAAGATCAAACAACATTTACATTCTTTAAATATTGAGAGCAATGTATACCAATCACCCATCAATGCCAATGGACCAAAGATTGATGGGAAATTCCAGGATTGCATGTTATCTGAATCAGGATGGACCAAGAATTTTTGATTTCCGTATTTCCTGCCAATCCAATATCCTGCTCACCTTTTAATACCAAAAATGAAACTATATAGCACCAATAACACGAGTCTTCGCGTATCCTTTAAAGAGGCTATTTTTAACAGCCTGCCTTCAGATAAAGGCCTCTATATGCCCACTCATATTCCTCGCTTGACTCCTGATTTTATAGAAAATATTGCCCACTATTCTTTTCCACAAATTGCTTTTCATGTAGCTGAAAGTTTATTAGAGGGTGCAATCCCAAGTCATGATCTGAAAAAAATCATCGATGATGCAATCAATTTTGATGCACCTCTTGTTTCCCTTAATTCAAATACTGCTGTACTAGAACTCTTTCATGGGCCTTCGCTGGCTTTTAAAGATTTTGGCGCACGATTTATGAGTCGTGTGATGAGTTATTTTTTAGAAGATGAGGCACAGAAGTTAAACATTTTGGTGGCTACTTCGGGCGATACCGGAGGTGCTGTTGCACTTGGATTTTTAAATGTGCCCAATACGCAGGTTACCATTTTGTTTCCGAAAGGGAAGGTGAGTCCGATACAAGAGATGCAATTAACTACGCATGGGCAAAATATTCATGCTATTGCCATTGATGGGACATTCGATGATTGCCAAGCATTAGTTAAACAGGCATTCACAGATCCTGAACTTCATGCAAAATTCCGCTTGACCTCGGCCAATTCTATCAATATTGCCCGACTTATTCCACAAACTTTTTACTATTTCTATGCATACACTCAGGTACAGAAACAAGAGAAGCGCGATGTCATTTTTTCTGTTCCAAGCGGCAACTTTGGGAATATCGCTGCAGGATTATTAGCTTGGAAAATGGGTTTACCCGTCAAACAATTTTTAGCAGCAACCAACAGTAACGATACCATTCCTGCTTTTTTAAACACAGGAATCTATCAACCCAAACCAACAATACAAACTTACTCGAATGCTATGGATGTAGCCAATCCAAGCAATTGGGTTCGAATTATGGATTTATTTGCTCATGATATGAGTGCCCTCAAAAAAATAGTCGGCGGATATACCTTTTCGGACGATACAACGATCCGAGCAATCCATCAATTATATAATGACCATCAATACATCGTTTGCCCACACACTGCGATCGCTTGGCTGGCATTGAAAGAATGGCAAGCAAAAAATCAAACACAAGCTGTCGGCATATTTTTATCTACAGCACATCCCTGCAAATTCCCAACAGTGTTTCCTGATCAACTGGTAACCCATATCAAAATACCGAAGCAAGTAGAAGAATTAAAAAGTAGAACGAGTAAAGCAGTGACCCTAAGTAAGCACTTCGATGATTTCAAAGCGAATATGATGTTATGATGCTAGCAAATATTAGTTGCACAAGTTCTTAATTTTTATTAAATTCATATTAATCTATTTTTTATTCAAATAATAGATCATATGAAAAATCCATTTAAACGGAAGTCTCCAACTATCAGTTCTAGTCAATTACGCCCAGGAGACATATTTATAGTTCATGATACAGTTGATCATCGTAAAATTAGATTTGGTCAAAAATTAACAGGGAGTATACAATATTCAAACTTTGTACATGGGGGAATCATTGGCTTAGATTCTAAATCAATCATTCACTCCTCTGGCGGAGAAGATGGTCTAAAATCGACTAGTATCTATTCTTATTTCGATGAAGAGGAGGATTATCGGATATTTCGCCTCAAGAGCAATTATTCACATTTAGCGCAACAAATAGCAGAAGTCGCTCATATGATGTATGAGAAAACCAACATTCCATATGCTCTACAGGGTACTGATAGAAAAATCTATTTTAATATTCTTGCAAAGACCTTGCTTTCTAAAAACAAAAAACCTCCTAGAAATGCAGCAGAGCTAGAAAGTGAAATGGCAGGTTTTTTACGAAAAGATCCTCAGTTCACTACATTTTGTACCCGATTCATCACTTTTGTTGTTCAATATGCTTGCGTAGCGCTTAGCCTGGATAGCACACAGATATTAGGAAAAATACGCGATACAAAAGCCACGCCAGCTCGACTAGTGGAATTATTGAAACGGAACCCTTGTTTTACAGAGTCTAAAAATTGTGATGATGACGATTATGATGATATATCAATCGCTACGCTAGCTCACAATACACAAGCAATATATCCTATAAGTGATCCTTCACCTATGTCGGCTTGGTCACCTCGACCAGCACCACTACCACCATCTCAAGCCGCACACCGGCCTGCACCACCTCCACCACAGGCAAGAGTAGCTCCAGCACGTCCGGCACCACTACCTCCCGACAATAATCTTAGCGCATCCCCATTCAAGCGTCAAGGCGCTCGAAGATGGTCCAAACCTCCAGGAAAGCCATAAATTAAAATACTATCAGGAATTCCCAGCATAAAATCAGAGCCAGTCTAAAATTTATTTTGTAGAATAAATTTTAGACTGGCTCTGAGATCATCACTCTGAACAAAATGATCCGTATGTATGAATCACTTCATATTGCTATAACTTTCGTCGTTTCCGCTCTTGTATGATCAGTTTTAGTTCACGACCCATTTGCCCTGCAATAGAGGTATTCTCTTGTGCTCGACGAAATAAATAAGGAAGAACAGCCTTCACTGGACCATAAGGAACATATTTAGCAACATTATAACCAGCGTCTGCTAAATTAAAGCTTAGATTATCACTCATCCCCAAGAGTTGAGAAAAATAGATGCGTGGATGATTATGTTCAATTCCATGCTCATTTAAAAGTTCAGCCAAGAGTTTACAACTCGCCTCATTGTGTGTACCAGCCACAAAACCCACCGAAGCAATATTGTTCACACAACACTGCACCGCCTCATCATAAGCTTGATCAGTAGCCTGCTTATTGGGCTGTATGGGAGATGGATAACCTAGCTCTTGGGCACGCTTGCACTCTTTTTCAAGATACGCCCCACGCACAAGCTTAGCTCCTAAAATAAACCCATTAGTCTGCGCCAATGAGATATCTTTCTTCAGTGAAGCCAATTTATCATGACGATACAATTGATAGGTGTTAAAAATAACAGGCTTCTCACGATTATACTTACGCATCATTTTAATGGCCAAGTCATCAATTGTAGCTTGTATCCATGTCTCCTCAGCATCAATCATCACAGGAACTCCGACATCGTACCCCTTCTTACAAATACGATCCACACGATTATTTAGTTTCTCGAATTCTACTTTTTCGGAGGCAGATAGTGTTTGACCTGCATCTATTTTTTCTAATAAACCAAATCGTCCTAAGCCTGTCACTTTAAATACTGTGAGTGGAATTCGCTGATCACCGTCCGCACGTTCAATAGTTCGAATAATTTCCTCACAAGTAGCATCAAAAACGGACTCATCTTCTTCTCCTTCCACAGAATAATCTAAGATAGTACCAACTCCTCCCTTAGCCAACGTATCAATCACCGCTTCACATTCGTGAATGGTTTCGCCACCACAAAAATGACGGAAGATGGTTGATTTGATCAAAGATTGAATAGGTAAGCCTATTTTTATCGCAAAAGTGGTTATTGAAGGGCCAACCTTAGCCAAAAAATTAACGTTTATTATTTTGAATAGCCAATACGCCCGCTGAAGATCAGCATCGCTTTGATGCTTAAACGCAATTTCTGTGTTCTCAAATGATAGAGGTATACGTGAAGATGAATGTGTTTTTATATTTTGCATAGGTACAAAGATAAAATTCGTATGTGATTAACATACAAAATCCATTTGTGTAAATTTGGCGCATGCTAAATTTTACATTAAACGGAGAATTTATCCCCCTTATACAATTGCTCAAGGCCACTAATTTAGTGCAAACAGGTGGCGAGGCTCAACTAGCCGTTACTGACGGCCAGGTCAAGTACAATGGCAAAATAGACTATCGTAAGCGCCTTAAAGTTAGACGTGGCGATATTATTGAATATAAGGGCAAAATAATTTCTGTAAAATGAACATCATTCAAAGTCCGCATTATCCTATATTTTTCGAAGACAGTCTTTCGGAGCTACAAAATTTTCTTTCTAAAAATTCATATTCCAAAGTATTTGTTTTAGTCGACTCTAATACCGAGCGGTACTGCTTACCAACCTTACAAAATGCACTAACAGATTTAGTCAGTTTTGACGTCATTGAAATTGATCCCGGCGAGGAAAACAAAAACATCGATTTTTGCATTGGCATCTGGAAAACCTTGCTCGACTTTGGAGCTGATCGGAGTTCCTTACTGATCAATTTAGGCGGTGGCGTTGTTACTGACATGGGTAGCTTTGCAGCATCTACATACAAACGTGGAATCGATTTTGTACACTTACCAACAACACTACTCGCTCAAGTGGATGCATCTATTGGCGGAAAATCAGGAATTGACCTGGACCATATCAAAAATATCATTGGCACATTTACCCAACCAAAAGCCATATTTATAATTCCTGAATTTTTAGAAACACTTGATCAGCGACAATTACGTGCTGGTTTTGCCGAAATTATCAAGCATGGGCTTATTTACGATGCGCCTTTTTTCAAGCAAGTAAAACAAGTACAAGCACATCAAGTCAGTCCTGAAATCATTCACCGATCTGTCGAGATTAAAAATGAAGTGATAAAAGCTGATCCATTTGAAAAAGGCCTGCGTAAAATCTTAAACTTTGGACACACAATAGGACACGCCGTTGAAAGCTATTCTCTAACGAACGACCCTAGCCCTTTGCTCCACGGTGAAGCAATCGCAATTGGATTTATATGCGAAGGCTATCTTTCGATACAGAAAAATGGATTAAGCAAAAATGATTTTATTGAAATTGAACAAACTATTCTTTCCCTTTATCCAAAATATGATTTGGATGAATCTGCATTTCCGACTTTAATCGAGCTCATGAGAAACGACAAGAAGAATACTCTAGATCACATCAATTGTTCTTTACTCAGTAAAATTGGACAGTGTAGTACTGATCATTACTGCTCAGAAGAGGAGATTCAAGAAAGTTTGATGTATTATTTCAAACAATGAATTAGCACCTTCGCATTTCAAGCTTTTACGAGACAGCCCAGACATTGTCCTTTCATTTGGTTAATCCGTAGAATCATTGAAGAGGAAAACAAAAACAGCTGGCTAAACAAACCGCTATATCACTTACCTAACACGACAAAAGATGTTCCCCACAACCGAGTTTACAAAAACAAAAACATATCGTGATTTAAAGAATCATCACAACGATATTAAGCATACGCACTTACGTGATTTATTTGCACAGTCTTCTGATCGATTTCACCAATTTTCCATTCAATATGGAGACATTCTTGTCGATTATTCAAAGAATATCATCAACAAAACCACACGATCACTTCTGATTGATTTAGCAAATGAGTGTAAACTAAAAGATGCCATACAAGCTCTGTTTAGTGGTGAAAAAATCAACAAGACAGAAGACCGAGCAGTACTACATACAGCATTACGCAAACCTGAGAAAGCTGGTTTAATTGTGGATGGAAAAGATATTTTACCAGACATACACCATGTTTTGGATCGTATGGAGGTGTTCTCAAACCAAATCATTTCTGGAACTTGGAAGGGACACACTGGTAAACCTATTGCACATATTGTGAATATTGGTATTGGGGGTTCTGATTTAGGACCAGTAATGGTAACAGAAGCACTCAAAGCGTATGGCAATCATTTGAAACTTCACTTCGTATCAAATATTGATGGCACTCATCTCGTAGAAACCCTCAAACAAGTAGATCCAGAAACGACCTTGTTCATGATTGCTTCCAAAACATTTACCACGCAGGAAACCATGACCAATGCTTTTTCAGCACGTAATTGGTTTTTAGAAAATGGCGGTTCTACGTCGGGGATAGCTAAACACTTCGTAGCAATATCGACCAATGCAGCAGGTGTTTCAGCATTTGGTATTGATACCGACAATATGTTTGGTTTTTGGGATTGGGTTGGCGGACGATACTCACTATGGGGTGCCATTGGATTGAGTATCGCTTGCGGAATCGGTTTTAAGCATTTCCGTGAATTGCTTCATGGTGCAAATCAAATGGATAAGCATTTCCAGGAGAGCAGTTTTGAAAATAACATCCCCGTCATGATGGGTCTATTAGGCATTTGGTATGTCAACTTCTGGGATGCAGCTAGTCATGCGATTTTGCCTTATGATCAATACATGCATCGCTTTGCAGCCTATTTTCAGCAAGCCGACATGGAAAGCAATGGCAAATCAACCGACCGAAATGGGAATAAGGTCGACTATCAAACAGGGCCCATTATCTGGGGCGAGCCGGGCACCAATGGCCAACATGCTTTTTATCAATTGATACATCAAGGCACTAAGCTAATTCCATGCGATTTTATTGCTCCAGCACAAAGCCATAACCCTATTGGCAATCATCATGAGATCTTACTATCCAATTTTTTTGCACAAACAGAGGCTTTAATGAATGGAAAGACGGAAGAAGAAGTAGCTTCGGAACTGCAAAAAGCTGGAAAAAATCCTAACGAAATAGCCCATCTAAAACCATTCAAAGTATTTAGTGGCAATCGACCCACCAACTCTATTCTCGTGAAAAAGATTACACCCCAGGTTTTAGGTTCGCTCATTGCGATGTATGAACACAAAATATTTGTTCAGGGAGTTATTTGGAACATCTTTAGTTTTGATCAATGGGGTGTTGAACTGGGCAAACAGTTAGCTAATCAGATATTACCTGAGCTAGCGAATGATCAACCCATCTTAACACATGACACATCCACAAATGGATTAATTAATCAGTATAAAAAATGGCGATAAAATCTCTAGCCCCCTTCTTTCAAAAGAAGAGGGCTAGAGATATTTTAAGACTTTGTTATCGAGGACCTGGCATATCGTTGACCACATCAACTACTGGTCGTTTATCGCGATTAACCAGACCCCATCCAGTATAAAAAACTAGCTGAGCACGCTTCACGAGCAAATCGAATCGAATTTTGCTCACTTCATCACTTGGCTTGTGATAATCTGCATGTACGCCGTTGAAGTAGAAAATGATAGGAATATTATGTTTCGCAAAGTTGTAATGATCTGATCGGTAATAAATCCGTTCCGGATCATTCGGATCATTATACTTATAGTCAAGATTCATTTTGGTGTAAGTAGCATTTGCATGCTCACTGATTTTATGCAGCTCGGTACTTAGTTTATCAGAACCAATGAGGTAGCAATAATTCGGTTTGTCTTGATGCGAAGGATCCACCCTACCAATCATATCGATATTCAGATCAGCAATTGTATTTTCCAATGGAAACACCGGATGATCTGAATACCATTCAGAGCCTAACAGTCCTTTTTCTTCGCCCACTACTGTCAAAAACAAAATACTTCTTCGAGGCCCCTTTCCATCTTTTTTGGCTTGTGTATATGCTCTTGCAATTTCTAAAATGGCTGTTGTACCTGATCCATCATCATCTGCACCATTATTGATTCGATCAGGCCCTTTCGCATTCAAACCGATGTGATCATAATGAGCTGAAAAAACTAGCACTTCATTCTTTAAATCTGTACCCTCTAAATACCCCATCACATTTACTGCTTTTAAAGACGGGTCTTTTAGTGGCACATTTTGAAAATAGGATCCAGCAACAGGAGCAACGAGGCCCAATTTTGCAAACTCTGCAGCAATATAGTCGGCTGCTTTTTTTGCTCCCGGCTTTCCTGTCTCACGACCTTCAAATGCGTCGGAGGCTATAATGGTTAAATGCTTGCGCGCATCATCAGGAGTAATGTATCTGGCATATTTCTGCGCAACGGTGTCTTGAGCAAAGGTGCGAACCGAAAAAAGAAGTACAGATGTTAAAAGCAAAAATTTTCTCATGGTGTATTTAATATCAGATGAAAAGCCAGATTTATCTCAAACAAAAAGTCTAAAAAGGTTTATTAGCAGTTTATTTTGCTAACACGCGTCGCATGCTTGCCTCCTTCAAAAACTGTATCTAAGAATTTTCGGGTCATTTTTTTTGCCAAATCCAACGATACAAAACGAGCAGGAATACATAAAATATTAGCATCATTATGAGAGCGGGCAAGCTGTGCTAACTCCTCCGTCCAGCAAATAGCTGCTCGGATACCTGCATGTTTATTCGCAGTGATAGCCACTCCATTTGCACTCCCACAAATCAATATTCCAAGTTCACATTCTTTTTCTTCCACCGCTAAAGCAACAGGATGTGCAAAATCAGGATAGTCGACAGCCTCTTTACTATAAGTACCATAATCTTTCATTTGATAGGGATCAAGAAAGCTAATTAACGATTGTTTGTATTCAAAACCTGCATGGTCTGCCCCAATGGCAATTCTTATTTTATTCATGTATCGTAAATATTTCAGTTTTAATTTTTAATAGTTATGAAGCCACTATCAACTAAGCTTCATAGCCTTTTTATTTTCTTTGCGATCAATCTATCTGATAAATCACCAAACCAGCTTGAAATTTGGGCTCAAACCACGTTGATTTTGGTGGCATTACTTCTCCTGCATCTGCAACTTGAATCAGCTGCTGTGTAGAGATTGGAAATAATGTAAAAAAAGCAGCATAATCTCCCTGGTCTACTCGCTGCATACTAACTTCTAAGGGAACAATCCCTCCTACAAAGCTCAAACGTGGATCGGTCCGAGGATCCACAATATGTAGAATCGATGAAAGTATACGCTCCTGCAGAATATTAACGTCCAAAGACTCCATTAAGCTACCTCGTGCATAAGATTCTGGTTTTGCCAGCAATCTGTACCAATTTTTATCCGGCAAGTACAAACCAAACTCATGCAATTGCTGAGGTCTAAACATTTGAGTATCCGCAAGAATTTCAACATCAAAATGGATACTTATTTGATTTAGAAACTGTGTTGTAGAAAGACCTCCGATGTCCTTCACCAAACGGTTAAATTCGAAAATTTGCAATTGATCAGTAGACATATATACCGAATTAAAAAAATTATATGCTTCATAGCCGGTATGTTTCACATTTAGTCTTCGCTGCTGCATTCCCAGAATACTAGCTGCTGCTGCCCGATGATGACCATCGGCAATATAGGAGGTCTGAATAGCGTCGAAAGCTTTTATAAACTCATCCAATTGATCCTTATCATCTACTTTCCAAAGCTGATGAACAACATCATCTGATAAAAAATATAATTCAGGCTTCTTCAAAGTAATAACTGAAATGAGCATATGAATACTCGGTACAGGTAAATAAGTAATCAGCACTGGATTTGCATCCATACCTGTTTGCTGTAAGTAATCAACAAGACCCTCTTCTCGTTCGGGGCGTGTGAGTTCGTGTTTCTTAATCGTATTATTTAAATAATCATCAATTGATGTAATGGCCCATACACCTGTTTGACTGATTTTATTATTTGAAATCTGGTAAATGTAGATAGCAGGTTTGGGATCTTTTATTAAGATTCCTTTCTCAAGAAAGTCTTCAAAATTTTCGTTGATTCTTTTATAAGCGATTTCTTGCTTGGACCCTCTTAAAAATAAATTTTCTACTTTCGGAACAAGCATATTTAGATAGGAATAAGGATTATGCGATCGAATTTCTTTGGCCTTGTCGAGACTTAAATCCTCAATCTGTAAAACTACCTGATCAACATACTCTTGACAAGGACGGATCCCCCTGAAAGGTTTAATATTGGGCATACATTCGATTATGGAAACAGTGGAATATGAAGCCCTCTCCCAGGTACAGGAAGAGGGCAAAGTGAGGACTTATTACTTTCTAAAAAAGTGAATAATCAGATTAGCAAGCTCTACACCTACACGTTCTTGCGCTTCATTGGTTGATGCTCCAATATGAGGTGTCAGAGAAACCCGAGGATGTGTCAGAATATCCTGACGAGGTGTTGGTTCATTTTCAAAAACATCCAATCCCGCGAAAGACACTTTTCCTGAATTTAGTGCGTCCAATAATGCTTTTTCATCCACAGTACCTCCACGAGAACAGTTAACAATACCCACTCCCATTTTCATCCCTCTAAATTCTGTCTCACCTAGCACAGGTTTTTCTAAAAAAGGAACATGTAAGCTAATAAAGTCTGATTGACTAATCAGCTGATCCATGTTTACATTTTTCAAAGGAATTTTCACTTGGACATTGCCTGCTAATTGCAGTTCCAATTCATCTGGAACTTTATAAAGATCAAAAGCTAAAACTTCCATCCCCAAACCCAAGGCTAATTTTGCTGTTTCACGACCAATCCGACCAAAGCCTATAATTCCTATTTTCTTACCTCTTAACTCAATTCCTTTAGCATAATTTTTTTTAAGATCATTGAATTTTGTGGCACCATCCACAGGCATTTTACGATTCGAATCATATAAGAATCGAACTCCTGCAAATAAGTGAGCAAAAACCAATTCAGCGACAGAAAGCGAAGAGGAAGCGGGTGTATTCACAACTGTGACACCTTTACTTTTTGCATAATCCACATCAATATTATCCATACCAACTCCACCACGCCCAATTAGTTTAATATTGGGACAAGCATCAATCAACTCTTTCCGAATTTTTGTTGTGCTTCGGACTGTAATGGCATCATATCCTTGAAGAGCCTCAGCCAAATTTTCTTGTGAGATCGGATTATTATCTACAACAAACCCTGCTTTCTCTAGCAATGCTTTACCTACTGGATCTATACCGTCATTAGCTAATATTTTGATCATATCTTTTATCAGAGATTATTTGATTTCATAAAGTCTACACTGTGCTTTTGCTCAAAGTCCTGCATCGTATCTACTAGAAAATGTACACTTGTGATAGGGAGTGCATTATACAAAGACGCTCGGAATCCCCCTACACTACGATGGCCTTTAATACCAACAATTCCTCTGTCTTCAGCGAATTTTAAGAATTCTTTTTCCAATTCAGGATTTTCCATCACGAAACATACATTCATTCTTGAACGATCCTCAACAACACAGGTACCTTTGAACAATGAGTTTCGATCAATTTCACGATACAATGCTTCTGATTTAGCAATATTCTCTTGTTCAATTGCATCTATCCCACCTTTTGATTTTAGCCAAGATAAATTCAACATAGATGCATAAATAGCAAATACAGGCGGGGTATTATACATAGATCCACCTTCTATATGTACCCTGTAATCGAGCATCGATGGTAATCGACGTTTGATTTTACCTAACAAGTCATTTTTAACAATGGCTACTGTAAGACCAGCTGGTCCCATGTTTTTTTGAGCCCCTGCATAAATCAAACCAAAATCAGCCACATTCACTCTTCTACTCAAAATATCAGAAGACATGTCACAAACAATGGGAACAGGAGATTTTGGAAAGCTATACATCTCGGTTCCGTAAATGGTATTATTAGATGTACAATGAAAATACGCCGCATCCTCTGGAATGGCATATTTCTTGGGAATAAAACTATAGTTCTGATCTTTTGAGGATGCTACAATTTTCACATCAGCAAATACCTTGGCTTCTTTAATAGCCTTATTTGCCCAAACACCCGTTTCTAAATAGGCTGCGCTCTGACCATCATCCAATAAATTCATCGGAACCATGGCAAATTGTAAACTAGCACCACCTTGCATTAACACAACCGAATACCCTTCAGGAACATTCATCAGCTCTTTTACCAAACTAATTGTTTCATCAACAACAGCTTCAAATTCGGGAGTACGATGTGATATCTCCAATATGGATAATCCAGTGCCATTAAATTCGATTATTGCCTGAGATGCTTGCTTCAAAACTTCTTGAGGCAGAATACAAGGGCCCGCACCAAAATTATGTGTCATAATTATAAAATTTGTTTCCAAAAATAATAGAATTATGTAGTAACGAGCACTCTATCAAAAAAATAGATTTGTGCTCACACACTAAAAATCAAGGTATATTCAAAAATTTATGAATCTGTAAAGAGATCTCCCATTTCGGATTTTGTTTCACATACTCGATAATCAAAGGTGTTATGACGGAGGCTTTTGACCATTCTGGTTGCAAATAAAGTTTGCATTCCTTTGAAACTAATTTGGCATGTTCTTCTGCCCAAAGGAAATCACTTTTATTAAAAACAATCACCTTTAACTCACCAGCCCGTTTACTAATTTCTGGCATCGGGGCCTTAAATTTTTTGGGAGATAAGCAAATCCAATCCCATGAGCCCGATAGAGAATAAGCCCCAGAGGTTTCGATAAAAGTTTGGATGCCCCGTTGTTGCAATTCAGATGTTAAATAGTCCAGGTTATAAATTAAGGGTTCCCCTCCTGTTACAACCACTGCTTTACCCGGATGCTTTTCGGCATTTTTCACAATCTCATCTGCCATTGTAAGTGGATGAAGTGCAGCATCCCAGCTTTCTTTGACATCACACCAATGACATCCTACGTCACATCCCCCTAAGCGAATAAAATATGCAGCCTTACCAGCATGATACCCTTCACCCTGAATCGTATAAAATTGCTCCATTAAAGGTAATAGCTGGCCATTTGTTGGGATGTCGTGTGTCATTGATTAATTTGAAATTGCAAATATACAGATTTCAATAACTCGAAAAGTTTCACCACGTTGACTACCAATTTGATACAACATAATCTTGATAAATTATTTATATTTGATTAAATAAAATAACCTAAAATTAATATCATGAAATGTAAAAATTACTATTGTTCATGTATTAGAGCCATTAAACACACAAAGGGTATCTCCTTACTCCTAATGAGACTTGTTTTAGCATATGGTTTCTATGGCACCGCTACAATGAAATGGTCCAACATTGAAGGTGTAGCAGACATGTTTGCAAGTATTGGAATTCCGATGTCACATTTTAATGCTTATCTAGTAGCGTCTATCGAGGCACTTGGGGTGATATTACTGGTATTGGGATTATGGACACGTTTTATTACAGTACCATTGATGATTATTATGATTGTTGCTATCACAACTGTGCATTGGGCCAACGGTTTCCATGCAGGAAATAATGGATTTGAGATCCCATTGTATTATTTGCTTATGCTTTTTGCACTATTTGCTCATGGCTCAGGAAAGATTGGCATCGATCACCTTATTAAAAGAAAATGTTGTGGTCGCTGCGAGTGTGGCTGCTCTGGGGAGGATACAAAATATGAGCAGCCAAAAGCTATTTAGCTTCTCTTCATGTTTTGTAAAATTTCCTTTTCAAATAATGGTACATATACCTTCTTATCTCTCATAGCATTTTAACGCAGTGTTAGAGATATACAAAATGTACATAATAGTCTTTTAACTAAAAACCTTATGGAACCTAAAGATCATTATTATTCATTTGTAAAAACCATTGAAAGTGCCAAAAATATTCCTCTATTGATGATGCGATGCGTTTTGGCATACGGTTTTTATGGCCCTGCTATGATGAAATGGCATCATATCGAGCCCATGATAAATCTATTTGTTAAAGCTGGAATACCTGCGCCACACTTCAGTGTTTATCTAGTAGCAAGTATAGAAACATTTGGGGCTATCTTGTTGCTGTTGGGTTTAGCAACTCGTTTTATCACGGTACCCTTGATGATCGTTATGATTGTTGCCATCATGACGACAGCACATTTTGGCCACGGGTTTCAGGCAGGAAATAATGGATTTGAAATACCGTTATTTTACCTAACCATGCTATTCACTTTGTTTATCTACGGACCTGGCAAAATCAGCTTTGACAATCTTGTAGAACGAGGTCAATACTCTAACGAATTTTCAGCCTTAGACTAGACGCCAAAAGACTAAAGAGGAAAATACTAGCTTTCTTAAAACAGATCACTAATCAGTTGTTCAGTACTAACACCCTCTGCTTCGGCTTTATAGTTACGCACAATACGATGTCTTAAAATGCCTTCGGCTACAACTTGCACATCTTCAATATCAGGTGAATATTTGCCTGATATTGCTGCATGACATTTAGCCCCTAATATTAGGTATTGTGAAGCACGTGGTCCTGCTCCCCAACTTAAAAATTTGTTCACTTCAGGAGTAGCCTTTGGTGTATTCGGACGTGTTTTAGCAGCCAAGCCTACAGCATATTCCAATACACGATCCGTAACTGGAATATCTCTAACCAATTGCTGGAAATAACCTATCTGTTGTGAGCTCAAGACTTTTTTCAGCTCTAATTTGTAATTCCCTGTTGTATTTTTTACAACCTGAAGCTCCTCTTCAAAAGATGGATAGTTCAATAAAATATTGAACATAAATCGATCTAATTGGGCTTCGGGTAATGGATAGGTTCCTTCTTGTTCAATTGGATTTTGAGTAGCCAATACAAAGAATGGTTTAGGTAAGAAATGAGTTTGACCTCCAACCGTAACTACTTTCTCTTGCATGGCCTCAAGCAAGGCTGCCTGTGTTTTTGGAGGAGTACGATTAATTTCATCAGCAAGAATGATATTTGAAAATACGGGCCCCTTAATAAATTTGAACGTCCGATCTTCACCCAAAATTTCTGAACCCACAATATCAGATGGCATCAGATCAGGCGTGAATTGAATACGATTAAAACTAAGATCCAATACTTGAGCAACAGTTTGCACCAACAAGGTTTTAGCTAAACCCGGCACACCAACTAGCAAACAATGCCCATTGCTAAAAATAGAGATCAATACGGCCTTAACTACCTCATCTTGCCCAACAATGACTTGACCTATTTCCTTTTTGATTTCTTCATAGGATAATTTCAAGGCATCTACAGCCTCCACTTCTGAACTGTATTGGGTTTTCATAGGTTTTCTTTTAGTAGTTAGTTGTCAATTCTGTGTGTTCGTCCAACCTTTTAGTTTAGAACAATCCTGATATTCGGCATCTATCTTAACATAGGTAAACTTTCTCCGCTTTTCAAACCACTCACTTACTGTTCGGCTTATTTTATCCTCCAAAGCAATTTCTTTTATTTTTGGAAAGTCTTGATCCAAATTAGCTTTGTGTGGATGAGTCTTGGATTTCAAATATAAAAATCGATAGCCTTGTTTTCCATCAGCTGAAGTAAAAAGAATAGGTTTAGAATAAGAACCTACCTTCATCGTATCTACTACCAAAAATAGATGAGGATCTAATTTATCAGTAGGGATATAGGTTGTACGATTTCGAACATTTTCTGCATTAAGCATCATTCCTCCATTGTACTTAGTTTCATTATCGTCGGAGTAGGTGAATACAGCTTTGCCAAAATCCATTTTCTTGTGTATTACTAATTTATAGATACTATCAATATGCATTTTGATTCTAGCAAGGCTCGCTGGAGTAGGTTCAATTTTAATGAGAATATGTCTCACATTTACTTGCTCTCCACGTCTCTCGATAACCTGGAGTACATGGAATCCAAATTGGGTTTCGAAAACAGGTGACAACTCCCCTACCTTCAATTTAAATGCCATTGCTGCAAATTCTTTTACATAGGCTCCTCTGTCTGCAAAACCGAGTTCGCCACCTTCACGCGCTGAGCCTGTATCCTGAGAATAAATACGTGCCAGTGTTCCAAAATCCTCACCTGCTTTGATTCTTAGTCTCAATGCTTCTAACTTATCTTGAAAAATTTCTTTTTCCAGTCTAGTTGGTCTAGGATAAGTTACTAATTCCCCTATCTCCACCTCGGTACCGTAAGAAGGCAAACTGTCCTTAGGAATCGCATCAAAATACCTACGCACATCAAGTGGAGTTACATTTACATTCTCAGTAATTTTGCCTTGCATTTTATTAGCTATCAATTGCTCTTTGAGATCGGGGCGTATTTCTTCTTTGTATTGTAATATCGACCTATTTAGAAATTGCTCCAGACGATCTTGCCCTCCGGCTCGTTGTGTCATCACACGCATACGGCGATTAACTTCATCATCTACCTGGCCTTCAGAAACTGTGATGGAATCAATCGCTGCTTGTTGTGAAAGTAGTTTTTGAGCTAATAATTGTTGTAAGAAATAACATTTGATATCTAAGTTCTCCGGATTTCCTTGAGCTCTATACTGTGCATACTGCATCTCAATATCTGATTGTAGAATAATAGAGCTTCCTACAACGGCAGCTACTTTATCTAATGATTTTGTGTGTGTTTGTGCTTGTAGTACTAAAGTGGTAAAGATCAGCCCTGCTATTATGTTAAGTGTTTTCTTCATTTGGGATTTTATCCTTGTAATTCTAGTTCGTCCGACCTACCTACTCGCAAGTACTTTATTACTTTCCTTGCAGGTCTGTGGAGTGCTGCAAAATTATTAGATAAATTCATTATTCGATTAAATTTCGAAAATACAACGGTAAATCTTTTACTGACGTCACTCTGCTCTTATATGCCTAAAGTTTCCGACAAACATCCTACTCCTTAAAAGTTTGCATATCTGTCAATCGTTTGTATAAACCGTCTTTCAAAATCAGCTCCGGATGTGTTCCTTCCTCCACGATTTCACCATTTTCTAAAACAACAATTTTATCTGCATTTTGGATTGTACTCAATCGATGAGCAATCACCAAGGAGGTTCTATTTTTCATCAAGTTGTTGAGTGCATCTTGTACCAGCTTTTCAGATTCAGTATCCAAGGCCGATGTTGCCTCGTCCAAAAGCATAATCGGAGGGTTGGCTAATACTGCCCTTGCAATACAAATTCGCTGTTTTTGTCCCCCAGAAAGTTTAACCCCACGATCCCCAATATTAGTTTGGTACGCCTGTTCAGTATGCATAATAAAAGCATGTGCATTGGCAATTTTTGCAGCATTGATCACCTCTTGTTCGGTAGCATCAGGCTTTCCAAAGGCAATATTATTGAAAATGGTATCATTAAAAAGTATGGATTCTTGATTAACGATACCCATTTTGGATCTGAGAGATGCCATTGTTACATTTTTAACAGAAACTCCATCAAACAAAACTTCACCACTTTGAGGTTCTATAAATCGTGGTAGCAAATCCATCAGTGTTGACTTACCCCCTCCCGATGGACCAACCAATGCAATCGTTTTACCTCGAGGAATAGTCAAATTAATATGATTAAGTACTTTTCTATCTGTGTAAGCGAATGACACGTTTTTCAGCTGAATCTGCTCATTAAATGCAGGAAGTTCAACAGCATGTTTATTATCCGAAACAGCTGGTTTTGTATCAATCAGTTCCAATACGCGCTCACCTGCTGCTAAACCTTGATTAATGCCACTAAAAGAATCTGAAATAGCTTTCGCTGGACGCATCACCTGCGAAAAAACAGCGATATACGTAATGAATTGTGCTGCACTTAAGTCTGAATTCCCGGAAAGCACCATAGAACCTCCATATAATAAAAGGATTGCAACCATCAATACGCCTAAAAACTCCGAAACGGGTGATGCTAATTGCTGCCTTTTAGCCATCGATTGGGTTATTTTAGAATAACGCTTATTCTCTGAGTGAAATTTTTCTTTAATAAAACTCTCGGCATTAAAGGCCTTAATGATCTTAATACCTGACAAAGCCTCATCCAAATAGCTAATCATAGCCCCATAGGTCTGTTGCGATAAAGTGGCTTGTTCTTTTAATCGTTTAACAATCCGTGCAATGATAAATCCCGAAAGTGGTATTACAGCAATAGAAAACACCGTAAGCTTGACAGAGATTGCAAATAAGGTAATCAAATAAGCAACTAGTTGCAGAGGCTCTTTAAATAACACCTGCAAGGTTCCTGTCACAGAAAATTGAACGACTTGTACATCTGCAGAAATTTTAGAAATAATATTTCCTTTGCGCTCATTATTAAAATAGCCCAAATGTAAGTCAATCACATTGTTAAAAACAACTTTTCGCAAATTTAGAAGCGTATGAATACGCATATTTTCCATCACTCTCTGGGAAAAGTATTTAAAAAAATTACTCAAAAGAACCGATAACATCAGGATAATACACACGCGTTGTAAAGCACCATAAATACCATAGTGTATACTAGCCTGCTCTGCATAGTAGTTGAAGTACTTAATTACGTCATACCATTTGGGGGCCTCCAAAGTTGTTACATGAACCGAATCTTTATTAAATAAGGTATTCAAAAGTGGAATAAGCAGCGCAAGATTCAGCGTATTAAACAGAACTGAAAGCACTGTATAGATGAAATAGGGTATTGCAAATTTCTCAATAGGTTTTGCGAAAGATAATAATCTGAGGTATGTTTTCATTAAAAAAATTTGGTACAAAAATAGCCTATTCTAAGAAATAAGTAATAGGGTTACCTCTTCTGAGAAAAGCTAGAACGCTAGGCTATCCTTTTGGGATTGAAAGAAAAGTGAGTATACTATATTTAGACAAGCCTATAATTCTTATACTCACCAATACGCCAACCTGTCAAGCACTCAATTTTTTGTAAAACACGGCGTCTAAGGTCTGTCTTTTTTTTGAGTGCAGTAGGATCAAAGTCAAATTTCCAGTTCACAGCATCAATCCTTTTTTGCATAACGGCCGGATGTGTTCCTTCAAATTTTTCGAGGATATCGGCATTGCCATAATCAAATTCCAAATTTTGTGGCAAATGCTCCGCTATCCAATGATCATCATGGTAGAATTGATTAAAGTTATAAACCTTATTCTTCAAACCTTTGGGTGGTTTTACCCAACCATAATGGTAGATGTAGGCATCTACTGGTTTTACTCTAATCTTACGGCCATTTTTTCGGAATCCCTGTGCATCACGATAAGATTCAATTCCTTTATCAAATTTTAAAACACGTATTTCATTTCGGTACCATCTCCTAGAAGCCGCATAATAATCATAAGACCCATAGAAGTGACGGTATTTAAATAGTAAGCCCTCTACCTCTTGCTTATCCAGGTTATCAAACATGGCTTGCTTGATGACTGGCAGATAGCGTTCATGCACACACTCATCTCCCTGAATATAAAATGCCCAGTTTGTGTCTTTGGAAATGGCAGCATAGGCTTTGTCTGTTTCTAGCGCAAAAGTTTCGCCTCCTTCTCTTAAAGTATCATCCCATACGGTTTCGATAATTTTAATTTTCGGAGAATCTATACGCTGAATGAGCGATAAAGTCTCATCCTCTGATTGTCCTACAGCTACCACAAATTCATCACAGATAGGTAATATAGATTGAATAGCTTCGACAATCGAATAATCATTCTTTATTGCATTTCGAATAAATGTAAACCCAGCAACCTTCATGTATTTTATAATTTTCTTCTTTTAAAATCCTTCACAAGGTGCCTTGCCCCCCCTATCCTATATTCACCTCTAATGGGGATATTATTGCAACTTATTCAACTTCTCACTTATCTCATCCACTTTTTCTTTATTTTTTTTGATGATGTAGTATTTCTTCAGATTCTCGAGGGCTAAGCGAGAAGATGGATCTAAATCAGCTGCCTTTTGTAGGTAGGGCTGTGCAATATCAAATTGTGAAAATGCCTTTTTAATCATCTCATCATATTCTTTTTGCTTGTTTTGAGGCAATTTATTGGCTGCATTATAGGTATCGATACCTCTATTAAGTAATAATCCTCCAATATTTAAATAGGCGTTAGCATAATTTGGATCAAGAGCAATCGCATTTTTGTATGCCTCTTCTGCTTTCACAAAATCATTTATCGCACTATAAGCAATACCGAGGTAAAAGGGGTATAGTTTGTTCTGTGGATTTTTTTGAGCTTGATCAATAATTTTGGCAATTACCTCTTTTTGTTTTCCACTCATCAAACTTAGCTCGATTTCCTGCGTTGTTAAATCTACATCATTCCCATACTTGGCTGCACCTTCCGAGGCTACTCGGATAGCTGATGTCGTGTCTTTTTCTATCGCATACATCCGCGAAAGATCCAAATAGATACGTTTGTTTGAAGAAAAATTGGTTTTGACTAATTGTTCATAACTCTGAATAGCTGCCTTATAATTTTTCGCATTCACAGCTGCTAATCCGCTATAATAAGTGAGTGTTGTATCACCCTGTTTGTAGCTCAATGCTTTATTAAATGCGACATAAGCATCATCATACCTAGACGACCGATATGATTGAATACCTTGATTGAGTTCATATCCTGCTATAAGTGCACCGGCTCGATCAATATTTGCTTTATTCGTACCAGCTTTATCCAGCTCGACTCCTTTCTTAAGTGCATCCACAGCCTCCGTTATGAGTGGTTCCGTTTGAGCAGCAACCGAGTCAATCAAAGCAAGATCTGCATAAATCAACGCCTTGTATACCCAGGTAGAGGCATCACCAGAGGTTTTTTCGTGCGCCGCAGCTTTATCGATCGAAGCTTTTGCATTTTGCAAGTCATTTGAGCCCAAGCCCTTCGCATTGAATTGCTTGAGCTCGGCGTATTTCTCGTAACTAGATTTAGCATTTGCTAGTTCTCCTCTTTGTGCAAATGCCAACTGTGCTGTAACAGTCAGTATAAAACCAGTGATTAAGTGTTTTGCTTTCATATATAGAAATTTTTGAATAAAATGCTAACTAAGGGCATCCAAATTAAATTGTACAAATCAAATCTTTCAACGCTACAATTCAGGTTCCTATTCATTAATAAATAAGCCCTAGCTCAGGTCTTTTAAACCTAAATTTTACTCTAACTCGTTTGTTGTATCATCTAAGCTATTGGTGTCATCTAGTTCTTCATCTGTATTTTCTTCATGTTCCACTTTGGCAATAGAGGCGATAGCATCATCTCCTTTGAGTGTGATTAAACGCACACCCTGTGTGGCACGCCCCATCACACGAAGTTGGCTTACTCCAATACGAATGACAATGCCTGATTTATTGATAATCATCAAATCATCCGAATCAGTAACGCCTTTGATTGCAACCAATTCTCCCGTTTTATCTGTGACATTGATTGTCTTAACACCTTTTCCACCACGGTTTGTTACACGATAGTCTTCGATATCGGTACGTTTTCCGTAGCCTTTTTCTGATACGACCAGTACGGTAGTTTCCATATTGTTCAGACTAATCATCCCAACGACCTCATCTTGATCGTGAGCCAATGTAACTCCGCGAACGCCAGTAGCAGTACGGCCCATCGGGCGAACGGTTGATTCATTGAAACGTATTGCCCTGCCTGAACGCAATGCCATCACGATTTCGCTGCTTCCATCCGTCATACACGCCTCTAATAACTGATCGCCCTCATTAATATTAATGGCATTAATTCCATTTGCACGTGGGCGAGAGTATGCCTCGAGTGAAGTCTTTTTGATCGTTCCCTTTTTGGTGCACATGATAATGAAGTTGCTCTCCAAATAAGCCTGATCTTTCAGATTGACTACTTTGATATACGCTTTGATATTCTCTTCTTTCGGAATATTAATCACATTTTGAATCGCCCGTCCCTTGCTGGTTCGTGTTCCTTCGGGAATTTCAAATACACGTAACCAGAAACAGCGTCCTGTCTCGGTGAAGAACAACATGTAATTGTGATTAGATGCAATGACAATGTGCTCAATAAAATCTTTATCCCGAGACTGCGAACCCATCGATCCTTTACCCCCTCTTCCTTGTCGGCGGTATTCGGTTAAAGGTGTACGTTTGATATATCCTTCGTGCGAGATGGTGATTACCACTTCCTCATCTACAATAAAATCCTCCATCCGCATATCTTCAGCAGAATGGGTGATCGAGGTTCTACGTTCATCACCAAATTTATCACGTATCTCAATCAATTCATCTTTGATGATTTTCATCCGTAAACCTTCATCCGCCAAAATGGCTTTCAAAGCTTCGATTGTTTTCATCAATTCGGCATACTCTTCTTTAATTTTATCGCGCTCAAGTCCGGTTAGACGTCTTAGAGTCATATCCAAAATAGCTCTAGCTTGAATATCCGATAAACCAAAGTTCTGAATTAGGCCCATCCGTGCATCTTCTGGCGTATCAGATGAACGGATTAGTTTGATCACTTCATCCAAATGATCTAGTGCAATGAGCAAGCCTTCTAAAATATGTGCGCGCTTTTCAGCTTCTGACAAATCGTATTTCGTACGGCGGACAATCACTTCGTGACGATGATCCACAAAATGTCGAATCATATCTTTTAGATTCAACAACATGGGACGACCATGTACTAAAGCAATATTATTTACACTAAAAGATGTTTGTAGTGCTGTGTATTTAAAAAGATTATTCAGGACGATGGCTGCATTGGCATCACGTTTGATTTCATAAACAATACGCATTCCATCACGGTCGGATTCATCGCGAATTTCGGATATTCCTTCAATTTTTTTCTCATTCACCAACTCAGCAGTCCGCTCAATCATGTTGGCTTTATTGACTTGGTAAGGAATTTCGGTAACGATTATTCGTTCACGATCGTGGCCATAGGTTTCAATTTCAGCTTTGGCGCGCATGACAATCCGCCCACGCCCCGTCTCGAATGCTTCCTGAACACCTGTATAACCATAAATAATACCTCCTGTAGGAAAGTCTGGTGCTTTCACATGCTGCATCAATTCAGATATCGTTACCTCTCTGTTTTCAATATAGGCAATAGTCGCATTAGAAACTTCTGTTAAATTATGAGGAGGCATATTGGTGGCCATACCCACAGCAATACCCGATGCACCATTCACCAATAAATTAGGAACACGAGCAGGAAGGACAGTTGGCTCCTGCAGAGAATCGTCAAAATTGAGCTGAAAATCAACCGTTTCTTTGTTAATGTCAGACAGCATTTCTTCGGCTATTTTCTGCAAACGAGCCTCCGTATAACGCATCGCAGCTGGGCTATCACCATCTATCGAGCCAAAGTTTCCTTGCCCATCAACCATGGGATAGCGTAAGCTCCAAGGCTGAGCCATACGGACCATTGTATCGTAAACAGATGAGTCACCATGCGGATGGTACTTACCCAATACATCCCCAACTATACGTGCCGATTTTTTATACGGTTTGGTACTCGTGACACCCAAATCAAGCATCCCATACAAAACCCGACGATGTACAGGTTTTAAACCATCTCGAACATCAGGCAAGGCCCGCGAAACAATCACCGACATCGAATAATCGATGTAAGCAGATTTCATTTCTTCTTCTATATTGATGGGGATTATTCGATCGTTCTGCGGTACTAAATTCTCGTTTTCTGTATCTTCAGGCATCTTCTATTTAATTTGATTGCGTGCAATAAATTTGCACAAAAGCAGATGCGAAGTTAATAAAATATTAGTTTTTGGTTCTGTTATGGGAAAGTTTTAAAGCTTGATTTAGACCTCAGAATAATGTGCTATAGCAAGGTCATTAGAATTGCCGCATTTATATATAATATGCTTGTCCGTCCGATTCAATTTTGCCTGCATCTAATAATAAACGAATCACTTCTAGCTTTTCTGTTTCTGTTCCTGCATGGATGCCCAATACCAGTTCATCTAACAGTTTTTGTCCAGTAGATAAAAAACTCAGAAGTTCTGCTGTAATTTGATCAGCCACATTCGCTTCTTTACTTTGTCTTTTCTCATCTACACAGACATCACAAGAACCACATTTTACAGCCTCATTATCATCAAAATAGTGCAATAATTGGATACTCCGACAAGTCGATTTTTCTGAATAGGCAATAACCGATTCTACTTGTTGCTGATGAATACGGTAACGCTCAGCTATATATTTCTGATCAATAAACACATGTTGACTATCTACACGAGGTTTAAGCCATTCAAGTTGTGGTTTATCTGTTTGGGGTATATAGTTTAATAATTCCAGCGACTGGAGCTTCCTTAAATGAGTAACAATTTCTGCTCTATTTAATCCCATTCGTTTAGCCAATTCATTTTCTTTGATCGGTACAAAATGATAAAAAACGCCACCATATGATCGTAATATGGTTTTAATAAAAAAATCATATGTGGGTTGCTCTACTTGAAAACGATATAGTTCCTCCTGAGTAACGATCACCTGAATGCGAGAAGGTAAAAAAACAGATTCACTCAAATTAATATACTCTTCGCGTTCTAAGAGTTTGAGTGCATGTAATGTTTTGGTCACCTCTAGCTTAAAACGCAGACAAAATTCAGCTATATCAAAATCCAAAGACAAACCAACACCCGCTCCATAAGCTAGCTGATAATAATTTCCCAAATGATGATAAACCTTTTTAATTTCTTGAACATTAAGTGCACTCTCATTCAGTTTTTTCAATGCTTGTAATTTGTCTGATTCATCTTTCAGCAACACTGCATAGGCTTTTTTCTCATCACGTCCGGCTCTGCCTGCCTCTTGATAATAAGCTTCTAAACTTTCTGGCAAATCCAAATGAATCACTAAACGAACATCTGCCTTATCAATACCCATTCCAAAGGCATTTGTAGCCACCATTATTCGTGTACTTCCATTTTTCCAGTCGCTTTGTTTCTTCATTCGCATGGGGGTATCCAAACCTGCATGATAAAAATCTGCTACAATACCACACATATTTAGGTGCCGAGCAACTTCTTCTGTTTTCCGACGACTACGAACATACACCACGCCACTACCCCACACTTTATTTGCAATCAAAACGAGTTTTCCCAGTTTGTTTTGCTCGTCGCGTACGACGTAACTCAGATTTTTTCGCTCAAATGATTTACGAAAAACACGTCCATTTTTGAATTCTAGTTTTTGTTGGATGTCAAGTACCACTTGTTGAGTGGCTGTGGCTGTCAAAGCCAAAACAGGAGTTTGAGGATGCAGCTCCCTCAATTTTGAAAGATGTAAGTATGGTGGTCTAAAGTCGTATCCCCACTGAGAGATACAATGCGCCTCATCAACAGCAATCAAATTTACTTTCATATGCCGAATACGCTCTCTGACTAAATCAGAGAGTAAACGCTCAGGCGAGAGGTATAAAAATTTAGTATCGCCAAAAATGCAATTATCTAGTATCATACCCACCTCGCGTTGTCCCATACCTGATATAATAGCCACAGCTGAGATGCCTTTACTTTTCAATATCTCCACTTGATCCCGCATCAATGCAATCAGCGGTGAAACTACAATGCATATACCTGGATTTAGCAAAGCCGGAACTTGAAAACAAAGTGATTTGCCCCCTCCTGTTGGCATGAGTGCAAGTGTATCGCAACCACCCAAAACAGATTGAATGATTTCCTCCTGCAGAGGCCTAAAAGCCGAGAATCCCCAATATTGCCTTAATATATCCCTAACCAAAATTTCAATAAATTTAATTTTAAAGAATTTGAAATTGACAAAAACATGTTAATATTTCATTTTATTGAAATATAATTTTCTTTAAAGTTTATTCGTTATACAAACATTAACACAAAAGAAAATAAACAACAACAACCAACTAACCGTCACAAACCAAGAAAATGGGTCACAAAGTTCACTAATTATTCACTATTAATCATTCAAAAATGGAAAAATTGAAATCATGGGATGTACAAGAATTACTCCCTACAACAATGAAAGATTACAGCGGAGGTATCGCTGGTACAGCAGCCTTAATAGGCCTTTCAATAACAGCTGTTGGTTTTATAGTAACAATGATTAGTGCTGTTTCTTCAAAAAAGAAAGGTACCGGGCCTTCTCAGCAAAGAATTAATAGTTGAAATAAAAGTCTCTAAATATTCACCATTAATCATTCAAAAATGAAAAAATTGGAATCATTAGGTGTACAGAAAATGTCTTCAAGAGAAATGAAAAACCATAGTGGAGGTGTGCTTACTGGCATTCACGTTTTAATAGCAATTTCAGCATACTTAATAACAACTAGTAACTGTCTTTACTTTATAGATAAGAAATAAAGGAGGGTTTTCTACATGGTTTCACCAATTTTATTCACCATCAATAATTCAAAAATGAAAAAACTAAAATTATTAGATGTAGAAAAACTGTCCGCTACAGAGATGAGAAGCTATAATGGGGGAATACATCCACTTATCCCTATTACAGCCTTCCTTGTAGCTATGTTTTCATTTTGTGGATGGATTGAGTCTACGTCCAGAAAGAATACATCGGTTCATCCCCAATAAAATACTTAATAAATTTGATCTCTCAGAAATTGCCTGACGACTGAACATGCGAACCGAAGTTTGAGAGACGATACTCAACCCATATGCTCAACATCCACCTATTAATCTTTAAACCAATCATTCAAATTTAACTAATATGAAAAACACAATATTAAATGCGCTTTGTGTTCAAGAAATGAACACCCATGAAATGAGACAACAAAATGGTGGTACTTTCAAAGGAAACGTTGCCATCAATACGGCTGCATTCATTAAATCCATTTACAATTGGGTAGCAAGCAAATTCTCTTAAATCAGAGTCTATATTTTATTCATACACATAATCTCAAAAGCAAACAAACTATGAAACACACAAGTTTAGATCTCACAAAGATTGATGTCCAACCACTCAATACCAACAAAATGACCGAAATAAATGGAGGCGAAGTATTCGTCACTATTGCCTATATAATTGCTGGTGTTGCAATTTGTTTATCATTAATTCCTACCGCAGCTAGAGCCGTACACGATACATACTACTTAATAAAAAATATGGTTTAATTATATACCTAAGCATATCAAATCGTATAGCCGCTTCTACTGATTTTTTCTAGGTAGTGTATCTAAATGTATGATGACTCTTTTCAGGGATAAAAAAGTATGCGT
>CALLKE010000054.1 GCA_938008555.1 uncultured Pedobacter sp. | reverse complement strand
TCGATCATATTTTATCCAAATATTACCTATCATACATTTAGATACACTACCATAAAAACTAGGTCTCTCTTTCAAGACTCTTTTTCTCTAATCCTACTAATTTTCTCATCAACGCCTATGGTACGATCGCATTCTGGGTTACCCTTTCGTACTCCTTTATCAAGAAAATCAATAAATAGTCTAGCGTGCCTTGAAGACTTTAGATTACCTCAATATCTCATCATATTATTATCCCAAATAAATCGTTAACACTTCTAGAAAGCATTTGCGTATTTAAAAACTAAACCAATTAAGAAATGAAAAACAGTGTAAAATTTGCATCAAAAATCGTTCTTGTTGCTTTGTTTGTTACAGGCTGTAAGAAGGAGTTTATGGAACCTATTGGGGTGAAAAGTGGGCCTCAAGTATCATTGTCTGGGAATGCTGGCTTGAAGATGCAGAAGCCTGGACCCAATCAGCAATCGGTTACCAAGGTTAATCAAGTGAATAAGCTACCTGGTGCGAAAGGTGGTACTTTACGTTCAACTGAGGTATACGACACTATGAATAGGGGTATCATTGATGGTAAAGTATTTCAGTTAAGAAATGGCCAAAGAGTTTTTTTGGAAAAACTATCATCAGGAAAGTACAATGGTGTTAAAATGAATAAGGATGGTTCTTTTCCTGAGACGATGAAAAATTGGTCTTCGAATGAAATAGCCGAAATGGGAAGAAACGAAAGGTGGCCAGAGTATATCATGAGAGGTATAGGTAATTATCGATAAGATTGATGCTTCTACAAAGCATAATAGGAAGATGCATGATGGGTTTAGGTTAGATACACTAGCAAGCATGTAATATCGATAGTGATTTAAATGTTTAAACATCTCCAAATAATAAATTAAGATTACTAGGAGAATTAGAACCCTTCTTGAAAAGACTAATCAATCATGAAATCTTCGTGCGATTTGTCATGTATCAGAAAAATCTAAATCTATCATGCACCTCTGCTCCAAAAAATGATGAAGAAAAAAATTGCTTTCTTAACATATCAAGATGCATACGCATTCTTGAAAACATGTCCTGATTTCTTGGATGAGTATGCTTTATTAAGGCCCTACTTTAATGACTTCGATTCAGATTTGTTTTTGGTCGACTGGCAGGATAAAAGCATTAACTGGAGAGAGTTTGATCTAGTCATTCCTAGAAGATGCTGGAATTATAGTGATCACCATATGGATTTTAATAATCTGATTCAACAGTTTGTTCACCATAGAATAAAAGTCAGGAATGTTCCATCTACTATTTTATGGAACATGAATAAATCGTATTTAATAGACCTAAAGAATAAAGGTCTACCAGTAGGAGAATTATCCATTATATATAGAAACAATACCAACTATATCCATGAAATCTCTCACACTGCAGAGAAGATGATGTCGAGGAGTCCTCTCTCGTTCTTTATTGCAAAGCCCACGATTGGTGCAGCTGGTATTGATGTGATAAAATTTGCTGCAGACCAGATTCAAGAGTTGACCCCCATTTTTAAAAGAATTCACGCTTATTCGGATATCATCATTCAGCCTTATTTTCCTGAGGTGGCTTTGGACGGTGAGTATTCATACTTCTTTATTGGAGAGTCATTCTCGCATGCTGTAAGAAAAAAGCCTGCAGAAGGGAATTACTTAGCGCTTCAACGCTACGGAGCAGAAAATATGAAGCACAAACCTAGCAGTGATGAAATCATAAAGGCACAACGCTTTGTGAGAACCATTCAACCGAGCTGTGATTACGCACGAGTGGATGTTTTTAAGCGAGATCATGAATTATACCTATTAGAACTAGAACTTATTGAGCCTTATTTATATTTTGAGCATGCTCCTAGCAAGTCGATCATTGACTTTTGCCAATCTGTTTTATCTTGAGCTTATTTTGGAATAATAAAAAATCTAAAAGTGATTGCCTTAGATAGAAATCCTAATAAATTTTGTTCTGGCAAAAAGAACTAAATTTGCCATCTGAATTAAAAGAAATATTTAGATGACTTACAGAGTAGAACATGATACGATGGGCGAAGTGCAAGTACCTGCCGATAAATATTGGGGTGCTCAAACTGAGCGTTCTCGTAATAATTTTAAAATCGGTCCCGAAGCTTCAATGCCAAAAGAGATTATTGAGGCTTTTGCTTATTTGAAGAAAGCTGCTGCTTATACCAATACGGACTGTGGTGTTTTGCCAACTGAAAAACGAGATTTAATCGCTCAGGTTTGCGACGAAATACTCAAAGGGAAGTTAGCGACAGAGTTTCCATTAGTCATTTGGCAAACGGGGTCGGGCACACAATCAAATATGAATGTGAATGAAGTCATTGCAAATCGTGCACATGTTTTACAAGGATATCCGTTAGGTGAGGGTAAAACATTCATTCATCCCAATGACGATGTAAACAAATCGCAATCGTCAAATGACACGTATCCTACGGCGATGCATATTGCTGCCTATAAAATGCTCGTCGATATTACGATTCCTGGGGTTGAAAAACTTCGTGATACATTGCAAAAAAAATCAGAAGAATTTAAAAGCATAGTCAAAATAGGTCGCACTCACTTAATGGATGCAACCCCGCTTACGCTTGGCCAAGAGTTTTCGGGCTATGTGTCTCAGCTAAATCATGGACTGAAAGCGCTCCGTAACACCTTGGATCATTTGGCAGAGCTTGCTTTGGGTGGTACTGCCGTTGGTACAGGTATCAACACGCCTCAAGGGTATGATGTAAAAGTTGCAGCGCACATTGCCAAATTTACTGGTTTACCTTTCCGAACGGCAGAAAATAAATTTGAGGCACTTGCTGCACATGATGCAATTGTGGAGAGCCATGGCGCCCTGAAACAAATAGCAGTGTCGTTAATGAAGATTGCTAATGATATTCGGATGTTGGCCTCGGGTCCTCGCTCCGGTATTGGTGAAATTCACATTCCTGATAACGAGCCGGGGTCTTCGATTATGCCTGGTAAAGTAAATCCTACCCAAAATGAGGCTGTGACGATGGTTGCTGCTCAAGTAATGGGAAATGATGTCACTATCTCTATCGGAGGTTCTAATGGACATTATGAGCTAAATGTATTCAAACCTGTGATGGCTGCTAATTTCCTGCAATCAGCTCGATTAATTGGAGATGCTTGTGTGTCATTCACCGATCATTGTGCAATTGGAATACAACCTAATTACGAAGGTATCAAGAAGCACTTAGAGAACTCATTGATGCTAGTGACTGCTTTAAATCCACATATTGGATATGAAAATGCAGCTAAAATTGCAAAGAAAGCACTGAAAGAAAATACATCACTTCGTGAAGCTGCTCTTGATCTGAAACTATTAAACAATGAACAGTTTGATGAGTGGGTACGCCCAGAAGAGATGATTGGTGGATTAAAATAAGCCTGAAAAGTTTCTATATCATTTTTACGAATTCTTATTTAAAAACTTTGTGTCAAATTATAAACACCTCCATAAACTTAGCACTGCTGGTTTACTGATTAGCTTAGGTATTATTTACGGAGATATTGGTACCTCCCCTTTATATGTATTCCAAGCGATTATTGGTCCAAGAGTTATTACTCCAGATTTGATATTGGGTGGTTTGTCCTGTATTTTTTGGACTCTAACACTACAAACCACTCTAAAGTATGTTGTTATTACGCTGCGAGCAGATAATCGTGGAGAGGGGGGTATTTTTTCGCTATTCTCATTAGTTCGTAGAAAAGCTCCCTGGCTCGTTATTCCTGCAATGATAGGTGGTTGTGCTTTGCTAGCAGATGGGATTATTACTCCGCCAATTACCGTGTCAGCAGCTATCGAAGGATTGGAAATTATTTATCCAGGACTTCATACGATGCCTATTGTAATTTTCATACTGACTCTATTATTCATTATTCAGCAATTTGGATCTTCACTTGTAGGCAAAGCTTTTGGGCCAATTATGTTTATTTGGTTTACGATGATTGCTGTGTTGGGTTTGTGCTTTGTTGTTCAATATCCAGAGATACTGAGGGCTGTTAATCCCTACTATGCTGTTAAAATACTTGTTACAAGCCCGAATGCTTTGATGATTTTAGGAGCTGTGTTTCTTTGTACAACAGGAGCAGAAGCGTTATACTCAGATCTGGGGCATTGTGGGCGATCCAATATTCGTGTTAGCTGGATTTATGTAAAAACATGTTTAATCTTAAACTATATGGGGCAGGGGGTGTGGTTGTACCAGCATCAAGGAAGTTTGTTAAATGATGCTAAACCATTTTATAGTATGATGCCCGATTGGTTTCTTTTTATTGGAATTGGAATCGCAACTGCGGCAGCCATCATTGCGAGCCAAGCGCTCATTTCAGGATCATTCACATTAATCTCAGAGGCTGTTCGCTTAAACTTATGGCCTAAAGTAAGAATCAATTATCCATCCGATCAAAAAGGCCAGTTATATGTTGCATCCATGAATGTATTGCTGTGGATAGGTTGTTTGATTGTGGTTTTTACTTTTCAAGAATCAGCTAAAATGGAGGCAGCATATGGGCTATCTATTACGATCACGATGCTAATGACCACTATACTGGTATCCTTCTATTTAAAAAGAAAGAAATTCCCAACCTATATGGTCGTTTTATTTCTGACTGTTTATGGCATTATTGAACTCACATTTCTAACCGGAAACTTGACCAAAATACATCATGGTGGTTGGTTCACTTTGATGTTAGGCTCTGTTCTTTTTGCTGTGATGTGGGTATGGTCATCTGCTCGAAAGATTAAAAATAGGTATGTACGTTTTGTTGAAATCGAAGATTACTATCCTATTATCAAAGAGCTAAGTGAAGATGAGTCGGTACCTAAATATGCATCTCAACTAGTGTATCTCACAAGCGCTAATTTCAAATCAGAAATAGAGTCCAAAATATTATACTCTATTATACAAAAACAGCCAAAACGTGCAGATATATATTGGTTGGTACATGTAGACGTTATGGACGAACCTCACACAAAAGAGTATGAAGTAGAATTTTTGATTCCAGATAAGCTAATTAGAATAGATTTTAAACTGGGGTTTCGGGTTGAGCAGCAGATTAATATTTTATTTAGAATGGTTGTGGCCGATTTGGTTAAAAATAATGAAGTCGATATCATGAGCCGATATCCGTCGTTAAACAAACATAAGATGGTAGGTGACTTCCGTTTTGTAGTTTTAGAAAAGGTATTATCACGCTCCAATACACTAAAACTGATTGAGCGTTTTACAATGGAGTTTTATTTCATTCTCAAAAAATTTAGTTTATCCGAGGAGCGTGGATTTGGACTTGACATTAGTTTCGTTACAATAGAACGAGTCCCTCTTCTAGTTTCTATACCTGAGAATGATGGATTGAAACGAGTTAAGCCCCACCATTCTCATAGACCGCATCATTCCTAACGAAGTGTTTGCAATATTAAAAAGGGGGTGGCTAATCAGATTAGCCACCCCCTTTTTAATATTGTGATACTCAGATTAGAATTTAAAGCCCAATAGCCAAGAGTTCTCATAAAAGACAATGTTTTGTTTGGCAACATCTACACTCTGGCCTGTAGTTGGTATTTTGGTTAGGTTAAGACAGCCCATTTTGAAATCAGTTCTAAAAAATAGCCAACGTAGAATATCAAAATCTAAACCTACTTTCAAGGCAGCTCCAACACCAGTGATGTGCCAATAGTGGCTGCCCCCTACTCCAAAAAGAGTGACTTGACTCCTTGGTACAACAGGTCCTACCGCAAGACCCGTCATTAAAGATAAACCCATGTTGGATAATTTTTTTGGTTGCCAAAGCACATCATGTCGCTCTAAATCAACACTCACAAAATTTAATCCATTACAATGTTCGAAGGTTAGGAAGTCAGGCTTAATTTCAAAAGGAGTGTTATCGTATGTGCCTTCGTAATTTCCAGAAGCTATATTGGTTGAGATTGGAGGGTCTGATATGGTAGGCCCAATATAACCTGAAATGGTAACCTGCTGCGGTACCGTAACAACATATCGCATATGATCCCAACCAATGGAAATGCTGTACTTATCGTTAATGTAGTATCCAAATCGAAAATTAAACTGAGGGATAGATAACCATTCAGGATCGAGATACCTAATTCCAAATGGAGTGGGCCTATCCTTTGCAACCACATCATGTAATGTAAAATTATAGCCGGGCCCCAAAAAACGTATGTCACTTTTATTGTACCAAGATCGATCATATCCCCAAGTGAAATAAAAGTCACCTTTTTTGTGAAGCTTTTTAATAGGAGGGGAAAGAGAGTCTATCTCTGTGGTTTGTTTTGCAGTAGCACCCAACGAAATCATCATCACAAATACAAAAAGAATATTTTTTTTCATGAATGTTTGTTTAGTTTTTAACATAAGGCATGCAAGAGAATTATCTCTATACTCCCAATAGTAAACGTGCTGGATCCTCTAATAATTGTTTTACCCGAACTAGAAATCCTACAGATTCTCGGCCATCAATAATTCGGTGGTCATAAGATAGTGCTACATACATAACTGCTCGGATAAGCACATGCCCATTTACGGCAACAGGTCGCTCCACAATGTTATGCATTCCCAGAATAGCTGATTGTGGTGCATTGATAATAGGTGTTGATAACATGGAGCCAAATACTCCTCCATTTGTGATGGTGAATGTACCTCCTGTCATCTCATCGATACCGAGCTTATTATCCCGAGCCTTGCCAGCAAGCCTGAGCACTTCTTTTTCAATTTCTGCTAATGACAATTGATCGGCATTGCGAATGACAGGAACTACTAAACCTTTAGGAGCAGAAACGGCTATTGAAATATCTGCAAAGTCGTTGTAAATGATTTCATCTGCCTCAATACGGGCATTAACAGCTGGAAATTCTTTCAATGCCTCGCAAACAGCCTTAGTGAAGAATGACATAAAACCAAGACCAACGCCATGTTTTTCTTTGAACTTATCCTTGTACTTAGCTCTCAGTTCCATGATTGGAGACATATCTACCTCATTGAAAGTAGTGAGCATAGCTGTTTCATTCTTGACGGTCACCAATCGTTTAGCAATGGTTTTGCGTAAAGAAGACATTTTTTCGCGGCGTGTATTTCTGTTTCCTGTAGGGATTTTTGTTTCAGAAACTGTTTTTTGATCTGGCACTGCTTTCACAAGAGCTTCTGCCTGCAGAGCATCTTGCTTTGTAATACGACCATCAACTCCTGAGCCATTAATAGTTTGGGGGCTAATTCCCTTCTCCGATAATATTTTGGTAGCAGCGGGAGATGGAGTGCCAGAAGCATATGTGCTATTGGTTTTTTCTGTTGTAGCTGCAGCTGGTTTCTCTACTGTAACTGGAGCTTCTTCTTTTTTAGACTTTTCTGCTACACCTTCCTCTATTTTACAAACAAGAGCACCAATCGCCAACGTGTCCCCTTCTTTTGCTATTATTCTGAGGATACCTTCCTTCTCGGCTGTTAATTCGAAGCTAGCTTTGTCTGACTCCAATTCTGCAATCACCTCATCCATCTCTACATAATCGCCATCCTTTTTTTTCCAGGAAGAAAGTGTTACTTCAGTTATAGATTCACCTACTGGTGGTACTTTAATTTCTAAACTCATGGGGTTAAAATAAATACGTTGATTATTAAAATGATTATGGGATTTAGATACCCCCTTTTCATTCTTTGATCCGTAGAGAAAATCTTACGGATAATAAGTTTTCAATTTGCTTGTTCTACTTTTTGGGCTGCTGAAATATTGTTTTTGTCTACTATTTCAAACGCTTTATCAAAGATATATTGTTGCTGTATGGCGTGTTTTTTAGCGTATCCAGTGGCAGTGCTACTGCTTTCTTTACGGGATATGACGTCCAGATTAAATTCAGAGCCCCTGAATTTACGGCATAAATACGGCCAGGCTCCCATATTTTCAGGTTCTTCTTGGACCCAGATAAATTCTACTGCCTTTTTATACTTGGCCTTAATCATCTTCATTTGATCAGTAGGAGTTGGGTATAATTGCTCGAGGCGGACGATAGCTACATCTACTCTTTTATCTGCTTTTTGTCTTTCTAACAGGTCATAATAGATCTTTCCAGAGCAGAATAACACACGTTTAACATCTGTTGCTTTTGCAAAAGTATCGTCAATCACTTCCTGGAATTGCATTTTGGTGAAATCTTCCAATTTGCTTACACACTGTGAATTTCGGAGCAAGCTTTTGGGAGTAAATACAATGAGTGGCTTACGGAAATTACGTTTCAATTGACGACGTAATGCATGGAAAAAGCTTGCTGGTGTGGTACAGTTTACCACTTGGATATTATTATCGGCACATAATCCCATAAAGCGTTCAATTCTTGCCGAGGAATGTTCCGGTCCCTGACCTTCGTAACCATGCGGTAATAACAGGACTATTCCGTTGGATCGCTGCCACTTTGTTTCGGCACTTGCTATAAATTGATCGACAATAATTTGAGCTCCATTAAAAAAGTCACCAAATTGGGCTTCCCAGATCGTTAAGGATTTGGGGTTTGCTAATGCGTAGCCATATTCAAATCCCAAAACACCATACTCGGATAAATGAGAATTGTAAATATCAAATTTGGCTGCATCTTTATTTAGCTGAGAGAGGGGAATAAACTCTTCTTCAGAATTCTCCAATTTTAAAACAGCATGACGATGTGAGAATGTCCCGCGCTCTACATCCTGTCCGCTGATACGTACACGAAAGCCTTCTTGTAACAAGGTGCCATAGGCCAATTGTTCTCCCATTGCCCAATCGAATGTTTGCATTTGAATCATCTTTTTACGCTCAGTGAAAAGTTTTTCAATCTTGCTGAAAAACTTTTTTTCTCTGGGGAGAGCCGTGATGGTCTGGGCAATTGATAGCAGAGTTTGTTCAGAAACAGCTGTATTTACAGGTGCATGAATATCTTCAGGAGTGGCTAATTTCAATCCTTCCCAGGCTCCTCCAAAAGTTCGATCGGTTGTGGATGAACCTTTTCCTTCTTTCGATTCGTTCAAGCGGCTTTGTAACATTGCCCGGAAACTTTTTTCCATTTCCTTGGCCAGGTTTGCATCCACGCTCCCTTGAGCTAGCAATTTTTGATTGTAAATCTCTCTGGGGTTCGGGTGCTTTTCGATCGCTTCGTATAAAAGGGGCTGGGTGAATTTAGGCTCATCTGACTCATTATGGCCATAGCGGCGATAGCACAAAATATCAATGAATACATCAGTATGATACTTCTGACGATACTCCATCGCCATATTGATAGCATACATTAATGCTTCTACATCATCCCCATTCACATGAAAAACGGGAGATAAGGTCACCTTGCCTATATCTGTACAATATGTTGATGAGCGAGCATCTTTAAAATTGGTTGTGAACCCAACTTGATTATTAATGACGAGATGAATTGTGCCGCCTGTTCGATAGCCTTCTAATTTTGACATCTGTAACACTTCGTATACAATCCCTTGGCCAGCAATTGAAGCATCTCCATGAATTAATATGGGAGCGATTCGCTTATAATCACCGCCATATTTGAAATCTATTTTGGAGCGAGTGATTCCTTCTACCAGCGGATCCACGGCTTCCAAGTGAGAGGGATTGGGACATAAGCTCAAATGCACTTTTTTCCCTGACTGCGTTTCGATATCAGTTGAAAATCCGAGATGATATTTTACGTCTCCACCGAAAGGTGTATTCTCATCATAGCCTTTTCCTTCAAACTCGGAGAAAATATTTTTGTACGTTTTTTGCATGATATTAGCAAGTACGTTCAAGCGGCCACGGTGAGCCATCCCAATCACGAATTCTTCGATCCCTAAATCAGCTCCTCGTTGTATCACAAAATCTAAACTTGGAATGACCGATTCAGCTCCTTCCAGTGAAAAGCGTTTTTGCCCAATAAATTTGGTGCCCAAAAAACTCTCAAAAACAACTGCTTCATTTAGTTTTTGAAGAATACGTTTTTTAATTTCTATCGAAAATTGAGGTGTATTACGCTCGCTTTCCATGCGTTGCTCAAGCCATTTTATTTTTTCAGGATTGCGAATATATTTATATTCTGCACCGATGGATTGGCAGTAGGTTTGTTCAATGAGCTCGCGGATATCTCGCAGCTTTGCAGGGCCTAAGCCAACTTCAATACCTGCATTAAAAACGGTATCTAAATCAGCATCACTCAAGCCAAAAGTTTCTAGCTCTTTACCTGGAAAATATTGACGACGTTCGCGTACAGGATTTGTTTTGGTGAATAAATGCCCACGTGTCCGGTAGCCATTAATCATATTTAACACCTTAATCTCTTTCAGGAAGTGTTCTGGTGTTTCGGTACGTGTTTCGATACCAGACCCGAAATCATATCCTTCGAAGAATTTCTGCCAGCCAAAATCAACTGATTCTGGATCTTGTTTATATAATTGATAAAGCGAGTCGATGTAAGCTGAATTTTCGCTACCGAGATATGATAAATTATTCATTTTCTACTTAAAAATATCTGGACAAAAGTACTGTTTTCGAATGTATTTATGTAGTGATTTCGACAAGGTGATGGAGTGATAATGAGACTTCTATTTTCCACCTATTTCTCTTTTATGTGGGCAAGTTGAGCTTATTTTAATTGGATGCATTTTGAACGAATTGTAGCTGAGCAAGAACCGAGAGAATGAAATAAACTTTAAGTCGATTCGCATAAATATCCAAGCAGACAGAGTCAATACTACATGCTGATATCAAATGAGAGCTGACCTTTAAGAATAGTAGAACTGAATTAGATGCTGTATTAGTATAGTGGATGATTTTTTAGACAAATATTTCATTTGGCGATATTTTTTGCTGTATTTGATGTGTGATAAAATCTTGTTAGTCATTTTAATTAAAAAAACAATGGAACAATTTGATAAAGTAGCTTCGTTATACTCCAGAGTTCGGCCTAGCTATCCTCAAAGAGTTTATCAAGAAATGGTAAATTTTAATGAGGGTAACTTGTTTTCTTTCGCTGCAGATATTGGATGTGGTCCAGGGCAATCAACAGAAGGCTTGATCCCAATTGCACAAAAGGTAATTGGCATTGAGCCTGGTGATCATCTTAGAGAAGAAGCTTCTAAACATTATCCCCGCATTTCATTTTACAAAGGGACAGGAGAGCAAACGAATTTGAGCAATCACGAGGTAGATTTGGTAACTATTGCCGCCGCATTTTATTGGATGGATAGAGAACAGGTACTTGCGGAAGTAAACCGTATTTTAAAAGATAAAGGCATCTTTTGTATTTACAGATATTTTCATCCTGTCGTGGAAGACCGGGCAGTTGATCAAGTGATTCAGAAACATTTGGTCAATTATTGGAATCAGTACCGAGAAGATCGGTTTGTGAGGAAGGATGATTCGGATCAATTGATGGAACAGTCAGGGTATTTTTCAAAAGTGAAGTCCTTGAAAATTGATCATGTGATACCCATGCGTGTGAGTGATTTTATGGGTTTTCTAGGATCCACTGCTTATGTAAGTCTTTATTTAGAGAGTATAGGGTCTGATGCTGATGCTTATTTGGGATCCTTAGAAGATGAACTTCGTCCTCATGCCATAAACGATTACCTCGATATCAATTTTGATATTCGAATGGTGTGTGCAAAGAAATAATATTGATGAAAGAACACTCCGGCTATTGTCTACTTGTTCGTTTGGTCCAAGTTTAATTTTTAAGATTCTACATTTTACAGAAAATAGAGGTTGGGGCAGTCTCTGTTTTCTGTAATAATATCTATCTCTGTTTTGAGGGTACTTGAAAATCATGAAAATGAGACAAATCAATTTTGCTCATTCTTCTGTTCATGGGATTAGTGAATTACTCTTTTCTATTTTTGAACGACGGCTCGAATATGCGCAGTTGTTAAATTAGGTAATCACGTATCAATTTTGCTGCCTTGGTAGATGCTCCTGCTTTGCCCATGCGCTCAGCTAATTGGTCGTAATGAGTGAGCATTCGAGTACGATATGCCGAATCATCTAGTATACGATCAAGCTCTATTTTGATAAGCTCGGGGGTGCAGTTTTCTTGAATTAATTCTTTGATCACCTCACTATCCATTACTAAATTCACAAGTGAAATAAATTTAATATTGACTAGCCTACGAGCAATAGCAACAGAAATAGCATGGCCTTTGTAAACGACTACTTGTGGGATTTTTAGAAGAGCAGTTTCCAGAGTGGCAGTTCCAGAAGTGACAATTGCAGCTTGAGCGTGCAGAAGTAAATTATAGGTCTCGTTAAAAACAACAGGAATTTCTTTGTCCCCAATAAAGGGTTTATAATCTTTTAAACTATAGGTAGGAGCTCCGGCAATTACAAACTGATGATTGGGGAAATAATCCGAAACCCGAATCATATCAGGTAAAAGTCGTGTTAGCTCCTGTTTACGGCTACCTGGTAATAATGCAATGATGGGTCTGTTGTCAAAATTATGTTTCTTTTTAAACAGAGGATCTGTTTTATTGGCTGCAATCGCATCGAGCAGTGGATTCCCTACATAATCGACATTCATCCCCCAGATTTTGTAAAAATCAACTTCAAAAGGTAGGATACAAAGCATGTGGTCTACAGTTTGTTTAATCTTGAGCACACGCTTTTGATTCCAGGCCCACACTTTGGGAGAGATATAGTAAAAAACTTTTATCCCATGTTTCTTGGCAAATGAAGCTATTTTGAGATTGAATCCTGGAAAATCAATTAAAATCAATGCATCTGGTTGATAGGATAAAATATCTTGCTTCGCTTGATTTAAATTCTTAAAGATGGTATAAAGATTGGCAATCACTTCCACAAACCCCATAAAGGCCATTTCGGCATAATGCTTCTTCAATATTCCACCTTGTGCTTTCATGAGGTCGCCTCCAAAAAAATGAAAATCAGCATTAGGATCTTCTTTCTGGAGTGCCTTCATCAAATTAGCCCCATGCAAATCGCCTGAAGCTTCCCCTGCTATGAGATAGTATTTCATAGCCCTGTTTATGAGTTAATCATACAAGTAATTAAAGAACACTGATTGTGCATTTTTGAGACATCTAAATGCTTGTCAAAGAAGTTAGGCACGATTGAATCTCCTCGTTTAAAGGAAAATATTTTAATGACTGACTAATAATGCATCTTCAAAAGTCCAAGTATTCAATACTGGAATGGCATGATGTGCAGTCATATCAAATTGAACAGGAACGACAGAAACAAAATTGTTGTTTAATGCCCACACATCGGTATCCTCTCCATGATCATTATTTTGGAAAACACCTGTAAGCCAATAATAATTGCGCTTGTGTGGATCTAGGCGCTCGTCAAACTCTTCAGCCCATTTGGCGTTCGCTTGGCGACATATTTTAACACCTTTAATATTTGCTCCTTTAGGGAAATTAACATTTAAAAGAGTGCCTGATTGTAGCCCATTTTGAAGTACTTTTTCGGCAATGGCTTTTATATATTTTTCGCAGTGGCTGAAGTCAGCTTCGTTTGTAAAATCATCTAATGAAAAACCTATGGATGGAATGCTTTCAATAGCCCCCTCTACTGCTGCAGACATGGTTCCCGAGTATAATACGTTGATGGAATTATTCAACCCATGATTGATCCCGGAAACACATAAATCAGGTTTTTTGCCCTTAAAAACTTTATTGACAGCTAATTTTACGCAATCTACAGGTGTTCCAGAGCATTTATACATTTCGACACCTTCATATAGTTCAACTCTATCCAAACGTAAAGGCTTAGCTATGGTGATGGCATGCCCCATACCTGACTGTGGACCATCTGGTGCTACCACTACGACATTGCCTAATTCCTTCATAACATGAATGAGTGATTTTATCCCTGGTGCGGTTATCCCATCATCGTTAACAACTAAAATAGTTGGTCTTATTGCTTTCATATTTTCTTTTTATTTAGAATGACACGAAGCTACAAAAAAGTTATTCTCTTCAGAAAGGCAGCTTTTATGTAGATCATTTGCTAAGTCGTTTTGATTTTCTTTTATTAAATATTCAAAAAATCACTTCACTAACTTTTTAGTGATGACACTATTGTGAGCCTGATGAAGATTTATGACTTCTCTTTAATGGCCAATTGCCCACAGGCAGCATCAATATCTTTTCCTCTACTTCTACGAATATTTGTGGTAATACCTTGTTTGCGGAGATAATTTGCAAACAAATCAACCTGATCAGCTTCTGCATTTTGGAAGCCAGCAAAAGAAATAGGATTATACTCGATAATATTGACCTTGCATGGAATATGTTTGCAGAATTTGGCTAATTCTGCTGCATCTTGCAGTGAATCATTAAAATTATTGAAGGCAATGTATTCGTAAGTAACCGGATTTTTGGTTTTAGCAAAATAGTATTTCAAAGCGTCCGCCAAGGATTTTAGTGAATTCTGCTCATTAATAGGCATAATTTCATTCCGCTTTTGATCATTAGCAGCATGTAATGAAAGTGCTAGATTAAAACGTACTTGATCATCACCTAGTTTTTTGATCATTTTAGCTATACCTGCTGTAGAAACCGTGATTCGTTTCGCTGCCATATTTAAACCATCCGCTGCTGTAATGCGTTCAATGGATTTGAGCACATTGGCATAATTAAGAAGTGGCTCGCCCATTCCCATATAGACAATATTCGTTAAAGGGGCTTGATAGTGTTCCTTTGCTTGGCGATCAAGCAACACTACTTGATCAAATATTTCATCTGGATTCAAATTTCGTTTCCGTTCCATGTAGCCGGTTGCACAAAATTTACAAGTTAAGCTGCAGCCCACCTGCGAGCTTACGCAAGCAGTCATGCGATCGGGAGTCGGTATTAATACACCTTCGATGCTGTTTCCATCATAAAGTTTAAAAATGCTTTTAATGGTTTTGTCGGCACTCAATTGAGACTGATGAATGCTTGCTGCATGAATTACAAAGATTTCTTTGAGTTTTTCTCGTAATGTTTTGGAGAGATTACTCATTTCATCAAAATGTAGGTTTGCTTTCACCCAAAGCCAATCATATATCTGCTTGGCACGAAATGCGGGTTCCCCTATATTGACAAGGTGTATTTTAAGTTTATCGAGTGATAAACTTCGTATATCTATTTTCTTTAAATCCTGACTCACAGTACAAATTTAGCGAAATGATCCCGTTTTAATGGATGTGTTATTTTCTTATGGTCCAGATAATCAAGATATAATTTGCCCATTACATATTTTTTGACGAAAATTGCACCACAAAATGGGGGATTAGCTCAGCTGGCTAGAGCGCTTGCATGGCATGCAAGAGGTCGTCGGTTCGACTCCGATATTCTCCACACCAATAAAAAAAACCAAGGCTGTATACAGCCTTGGTTTTTTTTATTGGGGGACGATTTAAAAATCAGTTCTCATGCTAATCTGATAGTTGGTACATACAGGATCGTTACTAGGGACATGTTGCATTAAGGATTTAATAGGTAATGTTCTTAACAAGCCGGTATGAGGATCAAATCATGATGAATAAGGTTGTTCCTTAACTTTCAGCATGATATAAAAATGTGTACTACAGTATTTCATAAAATTAGAAACCGGCTACCTAAAAATAGTAACCGGCCCAGATATGGGGCTAAGCTTATTTTTGGGGTCAATGACATAATAGTAGGTTCCTGATGGGAGATTTTCTCCATCTATTGTGCCATCCCATGGTATATAATCACCCACAGAGTGGAATACTAGAGAACCATATCTATTGAATATGTTCACAACAGCATTCGGGTACATATCTAAGTTTTTTATCACCCAAGTGTCGCCTATCCCATCTCCGTTGGGTGTGAAAACATTTTCCATCTTGAGTAATTGTAATATTTTGATATATACTTGGCTCATTTGAGTACAGCCATCACCCGAAGTTACAAGCAAATTATAGGCTGTGCTCTGTTCGGGTGAAGCAATGGGGTTTAATATATCATCACGATTTAAACCTATTGAGGGAGACCATTTATAAGTCAGATTACTCCCATGTGCACTAGCAGCTAATTGAATATTTTCGCCACGCAACAGCATTTGATTGGCTCCCGCATCGACTACTGGAAGAGGGTAAACTTTGACAGCCTGTGTTTTCACAATTGGACAGCCGTTGGAGCCATTAAATGTGTAAGTCAGAATATGATCTCCAGCCCCGGCTGCCAGTGGATTGAATAAACCATTCGTAGAAATACCTGGTCCGCTAAATCGACCATCACCTATAAAAGCAGCTATTTCATGCGCATTTAATAGAAAAGGGGTTTGGTCTAAACATGTATTCGAAATAGCAGCAAATACTACATCGGGAACTGCTTTTAATATAATTGTTCTACTTATTTCATTGACACAAGCATGGCCAGAATATGCCGCCATTTTAACCGTGTAGGATTTAGTAAGAGGAGTATGGAATACAGGATAATGATGCATATACTGCCTAGCTGGCATCCCTCTCAAGTGGGGATGCTCATCCACAAACATAGTAGTAGGGGCATTAATAGCATCATAATACCATTCAATACGTGTGATTTCTCCAAAATCAACAGAAGCTTTTTCTTCAAAAACAATAGGCTCCGAGCTGCAAAATGCTTCTCCATCTAAAATTCCAAAGTCAGCCCTCGGGCTATCACCATTTACCAAAAAAGATTTAACGAATGTGGTCGAGCAATTGTTTGTTGAATTGACAGTGAGTGTAACTGTGTAGCTACCCTGTGTTGAAAAGGCATGAGTAGGATTCTGCAGCGTAGAGGTAAGTGGGTTTGTTACATTTGCATTTGGGTCTCCAAAATCCCACAAATAAGTTAATCCTAAATTGCTGCCATCTGCAATAGTCGTTGTGTTGGTGAATGATGCTATTGCGTCCAACAAGCATATTTTAGGGGATTCAAAATTGGCTTGAGGTATTGGATGGACTACTATATTTCTAGCAAAAACAGCACTTGCGCATCCATTCTTAACAGTTAAGCTTACCGCAAATGAGCCTGGTTTAGAAAAAGTATGTATCGGATTTTGCAACGAGGATGTTTGACCATCTCCAAAATCCCAATACCATTGTGTAATTGCTCCATCTATAGAAGATGTGGAAGTATCAGTAAAGTCAATAGAACTATTTTGGCATATGGTGACATTGCTGTCAAAGGAAGCTACTGGCAATGCTAAAATTTTAATGGTTTGGCTAGCAGAAGCAGTACATCCTGAACTTGTTGTTACATGTAAGGTGATCGTATAGGTACCTGAAGCAGTATAAATATGTGTGGGGCTTTGTGTAGAAGTAATAGAACCATCTCCAAAATCCCATGCCCATTTTGTAATATTTGAATCGGTATTATTACTCATATCATGAAAGGTGATCGGATTGCTCATGCATGATTGACCAACTACATTAAATTTGGCTTCTGGCGTATTATGTATCTGAAAGTCAAATGAGAGGGTCTTATACATACTACCACATCCAGCTGTTATTGTGGGGAGCTTTGTCTTGATTTTTATTTCTTTATTTCCACTAGTAGTAAAGCTATTGGCTGATAAAATATATTCGTAAGAAATATTGCCATCATGAGTAAAAGAAGTATATGTAGGATTTAGCTGTGTAATGGCTGAGCTTGTTGAGCCTAATATCCATTGGAGTTCTGTAGTGATATAAGGCAGGGTTAGTTTAAAATCTAATGATTGATTTTTACACCCTGTAGACAACTTTTGATGTGAAGCATGGTCTGTTGTAGTTAGGAATAAATCTGTTGAAAGACTAGTGCCAGCAGAGTAGGCATAAGAATCAAAATCTGCAAAACCATATACAACGGCATTAAAACCCTCATCTGCAGTCAATCGAAGACTTGTAAGTGCACCATTTGCATACGGTGGTATACCTACATTTAACGATATGTAAGAATAGTCGCTAGTGCCTATGGGTATGAATGTCACTCCTGTTGATGTTACTCCATTCACTTTAAAAGTGGAACTAGCGGATGTTTTAATGACCACATTAATAAATCGATTAACAACATTTGCCAGTGTTGTAGAATAAACGATAACATCTCTTGTCCTAAACTCTATTGGGTTAAGGATAACCATATTGGGGTCGCTATACACTGGAAATCGACCAGTATAGTTAGGCCCTAAACTAATATTTCTGCTATCTGCGTTTCTCTCTGATAATGGAAATTGAGCGACCGATATTGGTTTATTGGCCGTAATCATGTGTGCAGTTGGAATGGGGGCAGAGGAATAAAATGCTCCTTTGTTTAAACTGATTGGTGTAGAAAACCCATCAATATTGACAATCGTATTATCCTCTTGTGCAATAATGCGAATAATATCCCCCTGATCAGGACCACTAAAAGGCACATAAGCATAATTTTTCCCCCAGTTATCGACAGGATATAGTTGTTGGAACAATGGATTCAATGACGCACTGGGAGAAAAAGGAATAGAGATTCCTGAACTTCCCGAAAACATAGCGAATGTTTTACATGCAGAAGTAATTGGGTCCACTTCTACATACGTACCTGTGTAATCATCCGTTCCTAGAAATTGATAGACGTCTCCTACATTGGAAAGATTAACGGTGATCGTTGTACTGATAGATTGATTAATTCTTTGATGTATCAGAACTGTCGTATTGGGTTGGATAGCTACAATACTGTATGAAAAAAAGCCATCTGCTGGGCCATTTTGATCATAGCCCATTACGTAATACGCGGATCCGAGCGACTCTGTAGGCAAAAGCAAGGTGGCAGCTGAGCGATCAGTAGCATAAATATGTGCATACACGATCACTTTTGGTTGATTTGCATCTACCAATACATGAATGCCTCGGTTAGAAAACTTGCCAGCATCATTCAAATAAGCAGCTGTTCTTGGGATATCCACCGGAGTAGTCATATGGGCATTGACAGTAAATGGAATAGAAATGCCACCCACCTGAACTACTCCACTTGAGTTACTCTTTGCAGTGATAAATAGCCGAAGATTGGCGAGTGCCTGATTGCTAGATTCATGCCGAGGAAATACCACCCAGAAATCTCTGCCCTCACTAGATATATTTTGAGCTATACCATGAGATATGAATGCAAAAATGAATGTAATCCCAAGGAGGAGGAGTCTTTTTTTGCCAAAAATATGGTTGGGGAAACGTTTCACTGAATTCAAATATATTTAGAGCGTAAAATTCACCTCGATTGCCAGCAACTAACACATTTAACCTGAATGGATATTTTGAGTTTGATGATTTGCTGGGGGTAAGCGGCTAATAAATAAAAACATTTTCAAAAAATGAAAAAACAAATTTGAAAACTAGAGTAGTTGCTCTAAGCAGGACCAATTATACATTTCTATTTAGCTGTTTCTTTGATCAAACCCATTTTAATGAAGACCATAAAAATTCAGATGGATATAAATACCAAATACCTAAATTGCGATCGATTGAACATCTTAATAGTTTTATGAAAGAGGTATATATATTAGCTGCCATTCGTACTCCCATTGGCAGTTTTGGAGGAGCCTTATCTTCCATTTCAGCAACTCAGCTAGGTGCTACAGCGATCAAAGCCGCTGTAGAAAAAGCAGGTATACAGGCCAACCAAGTGCAAGAAATATTCATGGGGAATGTACTATCTGCCAATTTAGGACAAGCACCTGCAACACAAGCTGCTAAATATGCAAATCTGCCCGATATACCAACCACTACCATTAATAAGGTATGTGCTTCGGGTACAAAAGCGATAATGCTTGCCGCCCAAAGCATTGCGTTGGGCTTGAATGATATTGTAATTGCAGGTGGAATGGAAAGCATGAGTAACGTACCATATTATCTAGATAAAGCACGTACCGGTTATCGGTTAGGAGATGGACAACTCATAGATGGCTTAGTAAAAGATGGATTATGGGATGTGTATAATAATTATCACATGGGTTCGGCAGCAGAGCTATGTGCAGCAGAGTATCATATCAGTCGAGAAGAGCAAGATGCTTATGCAACGGAATCATATAAACGTGCTCAAGCAGCACAAGTCGCTGGAAAGTTCAAGAATGAAATTGCTCCAGTAGAAATTACTAACCGAAAAGGTGAGAAAACATTAATTACAGAAGATGAAGAGATGCATGCTGTTATTTTTGAGAAAATATCATCCCTAAAACCGGTCTTCAAAAAAGATGGAACAGTGACAGCGGCAAATGCCTCTACACTCAATGATGGTGCCGCAGTGCTTGTTCTAATCAGTAAAGAAAAAGTAGATGAGCTTGGTTTAAAACCAATTGCAAAGATTATTTCCTATGCTGATGCTCAACAAGCACCAGAATGGTTTACAACAGCCCCGGCAAAGGCTATCCCACTTGCATTAAAAAGAGCAAACCTAAATATAGACCAGATAGATTATTTCGAAATCAATGAGGCATTCTCCGTGGTATCTGTAGCAAATAATAAACTGTTAAACCTGGATCCTAAAAAAGTAAATGTGAATGGGGGGGCCGTTTCTTTAGGACATCCATTGGGAGCATCCGGCGCTCGCATTATAGTTACATTATTAAATGTGTTAAACCAAAATGGAGGTAAAACCGGAGTTGCTGGGATTTGTAATGGTGGAGGTGGTGCGAGTGCCTTAATTATTGAAACAATTAAACATGAATAGGTTCAAATTTACCTTACCATTCTTCATTTTTGCTATTGTATTATCTACATCGGCACAAGATATAGCTTCCTCAAGTGCATCTAATGAATTCATATTTTGGCAGGATAGTTTGAAGAAATTAAACTACCAAGTCAATTATAATGAAGTTGAGCCCGAAAGATATAATGCAAATTATGCTTTCATCAAAACACTGGTTCGTGTACTTAAAATTCCAAAATCATTTAACCATAATTTTGACTCACTAAAAGCAGTATCTATTATTCGTTCAAGTGATTCTCATTTCAAATTATTCACCTGGCATGTGCTCAATGATGATGGTAGCTATCGATATTATGGAACTATACAAATAAACAGGCCAGATGGTAGTCTAAAATTGTTCCCACTAATAGACCATACTTCTACTTTGGCTAATCCTACAGACACTATTACAACCAATGATAGTTGGTATGGTGCACGATATTATAAAATTATTCCTGTTACAAATACATCAACACCCTATTATATCTTGTTAGGATGGAAAGGAAATACCATCAAAACAACAAAAAAGGTAATTGATATCTTATCATTTAGAAACAATAAAGCCTATTTCGGGATGCCTGTATTCGATGGAGATTCAAGCTGTAAAAACAAGAAACGAATCATCTTTGAGTATGCAAGAAAAACATCGATGCTACTGAGCTATCTACCAGAACAAGAGCTGATCGCATTCGATCACCTTGCTCCAATGAACCAGCGGATGATTAACCAACACGAATTTTATGGACCAGACATGTCCTATGATGGTTTTAAATTAGTCAATGGTAGATGCAAACTTACTCAAGACATTTTGCTAAAAAATCCTCCCTCAGATAAAGATGATCAGTTTATTGTTCCTAAAAAGGCGATGAATAAGTAGTAATTAATACGGGGACTTACCACTTTATGTGGTGCGATCATTTACTTTCTAAATACTCAAATCTTAATACACGTAATGCTCCAACAAATTGATTTAAAACAAATTCTAGTACTCGATATAGAAACAGTTCCCCAATATCCTTCATTTGACGAAGTACCGATTGAGGTAGCAAAATTGTGGGATGATAAAACAAAGCGTCAAAGGAAAGAAGAAGAAACGCCTGCAGCGTTTTACTCACGAGCTGGAATCTGGGCTGAATTTGGAAAGATTGTTTGTATCTCGGTAGGGATATTTAGCCAAATAAAGGATCAGATGGGCCTACGTATTAAATCCTTTGCAGATGATGATGAAAGAGAACTGCTAATCGACTTTATCAATCTTCTAAAAAAACAGTCTCCCTCCCTCATCTTATGTGCACATAATGGCAAAGAATTTGATTTTCCTTATTTGTGCAGGCGTATGCTAATCAATAGTCTCGAAATTCCAGTTCAACTACAAATAAGTGGTAAAAAGCCCTGGGAAATTAATCATTTGGATACCATGGAGCTTTGGAAGTTTGGCGACTATAAGAACTATACGTCTCTTAACCTTCTTGCGGCTGTATTTAATATCCCCACGCCTAAAGATGATATTGATGGTGGGGATGTAGGTCATGTGTACTGGCAAGAAAAGAACTTAGAGCGCATAAAGACATACTGTCAAAAAGATGTTATTACTACTGCCCGATTATTGCTTCGATTCAAATGCCAACCGCTAATTCCCGAAGAGCAAATTATACTAGTATAGGGGGGGCGGAATATTTTGCCCCCTACACTAAAATTCCATCATATATGCTTTCAAAAAATCATCTAAATCTCCATCGAGAACCGCTTGTGCATTTGATGTTTCGTGATTAGTTCGCAAATCTTTAACCAATTTATAAGGATGCAGTACGTAATTACGAATCTGTGACCCCCATTCTATCTTCTTTTTATTACCCTCAATTGCTGCTGTGGTTTCCATTCGTTTGCGTAATTCAGCCTCATAAAGCTGTGATTTTAGCAGTCGAATTGCATTTTCTTTGTTTTGCAATTGTGATCTAGACTCTTGGTTTTTGATGATAATCCCCGACGGTTTATGATATAAACGAACAGCTGTTTCTACTTTATTCACATTTTGACCACCAGCGCCACCCGAACGAAATGTCTCGAATTCAATATCAGCATCTTTAACCTCAATCTCAATTGTATCATCTACCAGGGGGTATACGTACACAGATGCAAAAGAAGTATGTCGTTTGGCATTGGCATCAAAAGGTGAAATGCGCACTAGTCGATGTACTCCATTTTCTCCTTTGAGATATCCATAAGCGAAAGGACCATCAAACTGTATTGTAACCGATTTCACACCGGCTACATCTCCCTCTTGAAAATCTTGTTCGATCACTTTATATCCGTGCTTCTCGCCCCACATAATATACATACGCATCAACATAGAAGCCCAATCACAACTTTCGGTACCACCAGCACCAGCTGTGATTTGCATCACAGCATTTAATTGATCCTCCTCTGAACTGAGCATATTTTTAAACTCCAATTCTTCTACTTTTTTTAGAGAAAGCTCAAATTGTTCTTTTAGCTCATTCTCTGATGCATCACCAGATTGGAAAAAATCAAACATCACGGTTGCATCCTCAACACTTAAGTTGACCTCATCAAAAGCATCTGTCCAAGTTTTTTTTGATTTGATAGAATGGAGTACCTTTTCAGCTTCTTTAGGATGATCCCAAAAATGCGGGCCGGTGATTATTTCTTGCTCTTTCTCGAGTTCTTCAAGTTTCTTGTCGATGTCAAAGATGCCTCCTCAGGGAAGTTACTCGATCCCTTAAATCCTGAATTTGTTCTTTAGTCATGGTCGCAAAAGTACAAAAATTATAAAGGGTCATATTTTCGTGTATGCATAAACTTAGCATTAGATGTCTCTCGTTGAATTTTGGTCTCTTTATAGACTCCCTCTTGCTCACACAACTGTAAAATGACTAATCTTATATATGTTCAGTGGTTTCGTATTTGAATCTTTTATAGTTAAATCACTCTTAATTATCACTGAGCTCTCGCTATTGATTCCTTCCTAGAATAGAGGTTAAAGTAGATACATGCTAGATCTATCAAGCTGGGGGGAGCCTTCAGCTTGATGAAAGATTCTCTTTTAATAAAAAATATCTGTTTAGTGTTTTGAAAATTAATAACTGTTATCTATCTTTGCCGTCCCTTCTAGGGGATTAAAACTATGTATTGAGCGAAGCTGCAGGCTTCGATGTACACAAAATAAAAAAGATGTCAGGAATTATTGGAAAAAAACTAGGAATGACTAGCCTGTTTACTGCCGATGGGAAAAATGTTCCTTGTACAGTAATAGAGGCTGGTCCTTGTGTAGTTACACAGCTACGAACCGTTGCCCAGGATGGCTACTCAGCAGTTCAGCTCGCTTACGACGAGAAAAAAGAAAAAAATACCACAAAATCATTGCAAGGGCATTTTAAAAAAGCAAATACAACTCCAAAGCGCAAATTGGTTGAGTTTAAAACCTTTGAAGATGAAAAAGTACTTGGGGATCAAGTTACTGTAGAGATTTTTACAGAAGGTGATTTTGTTGATGTGGTTGGTACATCAAAAGGTAAAGGATTTCAAGGTGTTGTAAAGCGTCATGGATTTGGTGGGGTTGGTGGTCAAACACATGGTCAGCATAATCGATTGAGGGCCCCTGGTTCATTAGGAGCATCATCTTGGCCTTCGCGTGTATTTAAAGGAATGCGTATGGCGGGTCGAATGGGTGGTGATCGTGTTAAAATTCAGAATTTAGAAATTCTGAAGGTTTATCCAGAACAAAATTTATTAGTAGTGAGCGGATCTATTCCGGGAGCAAAAGGTTCATACGTAATAGTAGATAAATAGGAAGATGGAAATAAATGTTGTAAATATTTCAGGAAAACAAACAGGTGCCAAGGTGCAGCTTCCTGATGCAATTTTCGCAGTAAAACCAAGCGATCATGCCATCTACTTAGATGTTAAACAATATCTAGCTAATCAACGTCAAGGAACCCATAAGTCTAAACAACGAAACGAGATTGCAGGATCAACTCGTAAGCTATATAAACAAAAAGGAACAGGTGGTGCACGTGCTGGGTCAATTAAATCTCCATTATTTAATGGTGGTGGTCGTGTGTTTGGACCTCAACCGCGCGATTATAGCTTTAAACTAAATAAAAAGCTAAAATCTTTGGCTCGTCGTTCAGCTTTATCATATAAAGCACAAGATAATAATGTAATTGTTTTAGAAGATTTTAGCTTTGATGCGATTAAAACTAAAAATTACATTCAACTTGTAGCAAATTTGAATCTTGGTAATGAAAAAACATTATTAGTGTTGCCAAAACAAGATGACAATATTTATTTATCAAGTAGAAATATTAAATCGGCAAGAGTGATTACTGCGGCACAGCTAAGTACATATGACGTATTACATGCAGGTAAGCTATTGCTAACTACAGAAACTGTTAAAAAACTGGAGGAGGCATTTGCTAAATAAAATGGAGATTTTAAAGAAACCTATTCTGACAGAAAAAATATCAGCTTTAACAGAAAAATTAAACCGTTTTGCTTTCAAAGTTGATCATAGAGCTAATAAGTTAGAGATAAAGAGTGCTATTGAAAAAATGTACGGTGTGTCCATCGATTCTGTTAATACGATGATTGTATTTGGTAAGATGAAATCACGTAATACAAAGGCTGGCATAGTAACAGGTAATGCTGCTAAATACAAAAAAGCTATCGTAACGCTTAAGGGTAGTGAAACCATCGATTTTTATAGCAACATTTAATTAAGACATGGCAGTAAGAAGATTTAAACCCGTTACACCTGGTACTCGTTTTAGAGTAGGAGGGGATTATTCAGATGTTACAACTAACGTTCCTGAAAAATCGTTGATTACTTCTATTAAGAAATCAGGAGGTAGAAATAACTCTGGTAAGATGACCATGCGTTATCTAGGTGGAGGACATAAAAAATCATATCGTATCATCGATTTTAAGCGTGATAAAAATGATATTCCAGCAACCGTTGCAACGATAGAGTACGATCCAAATCGTAGCGCCCGAATTGCGTTAGTTCATTATGCAGATGGGGAAAAGCGTTATATTATTGCCCCTGAAGGATTGAAGGTTGGAATGAAAATAATTTCAGGTAACGCAGTACCTCCAGAAGTTGGAAATTCTTTATCATTAAAAAACATCCCTTTAGGATCTGTTATTCACAATATTGAATTAAATCCGGGGCAAGGTGCTAGTATTGCTCGAAGTGCTGGAACTTATGCACAACTTTCAGCACGTGATGGTAAATATGCTATTATCAAAATGCCATCGGGTGAGACACGTATGATTTTAGCTTCTTGTATGGCGACAATTGGAACTGTTTCTAATTCAGAAAAAGCCAACGAAGTACTAGGTAAGGCTGGTAGAAACCGTTGGTTAGGTCGTCGTCCTCGGGTACGTGGTGTAGCAATGAATCCTGTAGATCATCCAATGGGTGGTGGTGAAGGTCGATCATCTGGCGGACACCCTCGTTCAAGAAAAGGCTTATTAGCTAAAGGCTTTAAGACTCGTGACAAAAAGAAATCATCCGATCGTTATATCATTGAGAGAAGAAAGAAATAATGGCTCGTTCAATAAAAAAAGGACCCTATATAGATCATAATGTAGCAAAAAAAGTTCTTGCTATGAATGAATCTGGTAAAAAAACAGTAATTAAGACTTGGTCACGTCGATCAGTTATATCGCCAGATTTCGTCGGTCATACATTTGCAGTTCATAATGGGAATAAGTTTATTCCTGTTTATACAACTGAAAATATGGTTGGACATAAACTAGGAGAATTTGCTCCTACGAGGACGTTTAGAGGTCACGCTGAAAAGAAGAAATAAGTAATGGAAGCAGTAGCAAAATTAAATAATTGCCCCACTTCACCTCGTAAAATGAGATTAATAGTTGATCTTATTCGTGGTGAACAAGTTGAGAAGGCTTTGTATATCTTAAAATATACGAACAAAGAGGCCGCAATACGAGTAGAAAAACTTTTATTGTCAGCTATCAAAAATTGGGAATCTAAGAATGAAAGTTTACGCCCGGAAGACAGTAAGTTGTATATAAAAACAATTGCTGTTAATGGAGGGCGTCAATTAAAAAGATTAAGACCAGCACCACAGGGCCGTGGACATAGAATTCGTAAACGTTCTAACCACGTTATACTAGTTGTTGATAGCAGAAATATTGAACCTAATATAGCTAACTAAGGAGAAATGGGACAAAAAGCACATCCAATAGGAAATAGATTAGGAATTATTAAAGGTTGGGATTCCAACTGGTTTGGAGGAAATGATTATTCCGATAAACTTGTTGAGGACCACAAAATTAGAAAATACATTTCTGCTCGTATCACAAAAGGCGGTATTTCGAAAATTGTTATCGAACGTACTTTGAAGCGCATTATCATTACAATTCATACTGCTCGTCCAGGAATTGTGATTGGTAAGGGTGGACAGGAAGTTGATAAAATCAAAGAAGAACTAAAAAAGCTAACTAAAAAAGATGTTCAAATTAATATTTTTGAAATTAAGCGTCCAGAATTAGATGCACAGTTAGTAGGTGAAGGTATTGCTAAACAATTAGAGGCTCGTATTTCATTTCGTCGTGCTATGAAAACATCTATTGCATCTACTATGCGGATGGGTGCTGAAGGAATCAAGATTATGTGCTCCGGTCGTTTAGGTGGCGCTGAAATGGCACGTACTGAACAGTATAAAGACGGACGTATTCCTTTACATACTTTTCGCGCTGATATTGATTATGCATTAGCTGAAGCATTGACTACTTATGGTAAGATTGGTATCAAAGTATGGATTTGCAAAGGGGAAGTGTATGGCAAACGTGATCTTTCTCCTAATATTGGCCAATCAGCTGGTGTAAAGAGCAGAGGAGAGGGCAGCCAAGCATCTTTTGGTAGTTCAGACAGACGCACCGGATTAGGCAATGAAAGAAGAGGTAATGGCAATGATGGAAAACGGTCCAATGATAATCGCGGTTCTCATAATAAAAGTGGTGGATCTCTCCCTGGTAACAGGAATAGCTTTAAAGGAAAAAAATAGTAAAGATTTAGAATATCGTTAAACGATAAAAACATATTATGTTACAGCCAAAAAGAACTAAGTTCAGAAAGATGCAGAAGGGCAGAATGAAAGGTTTAGCCACCAGAGGTGCTGAACTTGCATTTGGATCTTTTGGAATTAAATCGTTGGAACCAGCTTGGATTACTAGTCGTCAGATAGAAGCTGCTCGTATTGCTGTTACTCGCTTCATGAAGCGTGAGGGGCAGGTATGGATTCGAATATTTCCAGATAAGCCTGTTACTAAAAAACCAGCAGAAGTGCGAATGGGTAAAGGTAAAGGAGCACCAGAATATTGGGTTTCTGTTGTAAGACCTGGTAGATTATTGTTTGAGGCAGAAGGAGTATCGCTAGAAGTGGCTAAAGAAGCTTTACGTTTGGCTGCCCAAAAACTCCCAGTTCAAACTAAATTTGTTGTACGTAGAGATTACGTAGAAGCATAGACTTTTTGTTGGCCATTAAAAATAAACTCACATGAAGAATTCAGAAATTTTACAGTTAACAACTGAAGAAGTTACTGCCAAGATTAATGAAGAGAAAACGAATCTCACTAAACTAAAATTTGCACATACTATTTCTACTATTGAAAATCCAATCCGGATTACATTGACTAGAAAGAATATTGCACGCTTAAACACAGAATTGACTAAGCGCAAGACGAATGCAAGAATGACTGAAGTAATAGCTGAACTAGCATCTGTTACGCCGGAGTCCGCTTCTGAATAAATTAGAATCCAAGATGGAAAGACAATTAAGAAAGACAAGAATAGGGTTGGTTGTAAGCAATAAAATGAATAAATCCATTGTTGTTGCTGTAGAACGAAAAGTAAAGCATCCTATTTATGGTAAGTTTGTGAAAAAAACTACCAAATTTATGGCTCATGACGAGACTAATACATGTGGTGTAGGCGATACTGTATCAATTATGGAAACTCGTCCATTGAGTAAGAGCAAAAATTGGAGATTAGTTGAAATTTTAGAAAGGGCTAAGTAACATGTTACAACAGGAATCAAGGTTAAATGTTGCTGATAACAGTGGCGCTAAAGAAGTATTAATTATTCGCGTTTTAGGTGGTACAGGTATAAAGTCTGCTACTCTGGGCCGTAAAGTTGTAGTTACTGTTAAGAGTGCACTCTCATCAGGAAATATTAAAAAAGGAACCGTATCTAAAGCCGTTGTTGTGAGAACGAAAAAAGAAGTTAGGCGTAAAGATGGTTCGTACATTCGTTTTGATGATAATGCTGTTGTGTTATTAAATGCGCAAGACGAGCCACGTGGCACGCGTATTTTTGGCCCAGTAGCTAGAGAGTTACGTGAAAAACAGTTTATGAAAATTGTATCATTGGCACCGGAGGTTCTGTAAAAATGAAAATGAAAACAAAAACACAACCTAAATTGAAAATTCGCAAGGGCGATTTAGTTCAAGTGATTGCCGGTGATTCTAAAGGAAAGCAAGGTCATATACTAGAAGTATTATTGAAGAATAATAGAGCAATTGTTGAAGGTGCAAATATGATTTCTAAGCATACTAAACCTAATGCTGCTAACCCTAATGGTGGCATTATTAAAAAAGAAGCAAGTATTCATGTTTCTAATTTAATGCTAGTAGATTCTAAAACGAACAAGATAACTCGCATAGGTAAAAAAAATAATTCTGATGGTAAATCGGTTCGTATAGCTAAAGTATCTGGAGAGGAAATTAAATAATGACTTACGTCCCAAGATTAAAATCCAAATATAAAGAGGAAATAGTTTCCACTTTAAAAGATAAGTTCCAATACAAAAGTGTAATGGAAGTCCCGAAGTTGCAGAAAATAGCAATCAATCAGGGAGTTGGAGCTGCAGTGACTGATAAAAAGATCATTGATAATGCAATTAATGAAATGTCCATTATTACTGGGCAGAAAGCAGTACCAACTAAATCAAAAAAAGATATATCTAATTTTAAACTGCGTAAAGGAATGCCTATTGGTGCTCGTGTTACTTTGAGAGAAAATAAGATGTATGAGTTTTTAGATCGTTTAATGGCTGTTGCCCTTCCTCGTATCCGTGATTTTAAGGGTATTAGTGATAAAGGATTTGATGGAAGAGGTAATTATACCTTGGGGGTTACCGAGCAAATTATTTTTCCTGAAATAAATATTGATCAGATTAATAAGATTATGGGTATGGATATTACATTTGTAACCTCAGCTAATACCGATGCAGAAGCATTAGAGTTGCTTAAGCAGTTTGGATTACCATTTAAAAATCAAAATACAAATAACAATGGCTAAAGAAGGGGTAAAAGCACGTGGAATTAAACGTGCTAAATTAGTTGCCAAATTTGCTGAAAAAAGAGCAGCTCTAAAAGCAGCTGGGGATTTTCAAGGATTAGATAAATTACCCAAAAATGCATCACCAGTTCGTTTACACAATCGTTGTAAACTAAGTGGTCGTCCACGTGGATATATGCGCCAATTTGGAATCTCTCGTGTAACTTTTCGTGATATGGCCTTGGCTGGGAAAATACCTGGAGTAAAAAAAGCAAGTTGGTAATTGTTATTTTAACAAAAAATAAGACAGAGGCAATCTAAACCTTAGTTAAGCATAAATGTAAATAGATGGAAGGTACCCATCGTTAGGTAAACCACTATCAAAATAAATAAAAATGAATACAGATCCAATAGCAGATTACCTTACGAGAGTGAGAAATGCAATTAAAGCAAATCATCGAGTTGTGGAGATTCCTGCATCAAATCTTAAAAAGGAAATTACAAAAGTACTTTTTGAGAAAGGTTATATCGCGAATTATAAATTCGAAGACCATACTTTTCAAGGAAATATAAAGATAGCGCTAAAATATAATCCTATAACTAAGATTCCGGCTATTCGTAGTATTTCTCGTGTGAGTAAACCAGGCTTGAGAAAGTATGCTGGTGTTGAAAATATGCCACGTGTACTAAATGGATTAGGAATTGCTGTTCTGTCTACCTCTAGAGGTGTGATGGCTGATAAAGAAGCAAAGAACTTAAATATTGGTGGTGAGGTTTTATGTTACGTTTATTAATTAAAGGAGGAGCATAAAAATGTCAAGAATAGGTAAAGCCCCAATTCATATCCCAAACGAAGTTACGTTTACAGTTTCAGATACTAATTTAGTGACTATTAAAGGCCCTAAAGGACAACTTAGCCAACAAATAGATACTGATATGACAGTACTACAAGAAGGAACAGATATCATAGTTAAATGCCCAACAGCCCAGAAACGTCATAAAGCATTGCATGGTTTATATCGCTCTTTAATTTATAATATGGTTGTTGGGGTTACTCAAGGATATAAAGTAGAGCAAGAATTAGTCGGTGTAGGGTATCGTGCAACTAATCAAGGAAATACGCTTGATATGGTACTCGGATTTTCTCATCACTATGTATTTCAACTACCTAAAGAAATTAAAGTAACAACTACAGCTGAAAAGGGTAAAAATCCAACCGTTATTATCGAAAGTATTGACAAACAATTGTTAGGCCAAGTAGCTGCTAAAATCCGCTCATTACGTCCACCTGAACCTTATAAAGGTAAAGGTATTAAGTTTGTTGGAGAGATCTTACGAAGAAAAGCAGGTAAGTCAGCAGCTAAAAAATAAAATTATCATGGCAGGAATTAAAATTTCTCGTAGAGAACGTATAAAAAAAGGCATTAGAAAGAAATTATCTGGCTCCTCAGAGCGCCCACGTCTGTGTATATACAGAAGTAATAAAGGAATTTATGCTCAGATTATCGATGATAGTTATGGTAAAACGATTGTTTCAGCATCATCTCTGTCAAAAGACTTTGCTGCAAATGGAAGTAAATCTGATCAATCTGTAGCAATTGGTAAGCTAGTAGCTGAAAGAGCATTAGCTGCAGGTGTTAGTAAGGTAGTTTTTGATAGAAATGGATACTTGTATCATGGTCGTGTGAAATCGCTAGCAGAAGCTGCCAGAGAAGCTGGTTTAATATTTTAATCTGATAAATTTAGGAATGTCAACTATCAATATAAAAAGAGTAAAAACAAACGAAATTGAATTGAAAGATCGTTTGGTTAGCATCCAGCGTGTTGCTAAGGTTACTAAGGGTGGCCGAACTTTTAGCTTCTCCGCTATCGTTGTAGTAGGTGATGAAAAGGGGGTTGTAGGCTATGGTTTGGGCAAAGCTAAAGAAGTGACTGAAGCAATTGCTAAGGGAGTAGATGATGCAAAGAAAAACTTAGTGAAAATTCCTATTATCAATGGAACTGTACCTCATGAACAATATGGTAAATTTTCAGGCGGGTTTGTTTTTATTAAACCGGCAGCAGATGGTACAGGCGTAATTGCTGGTGGGGCAATGCGAGCAGTATTAGAGAGCGCGGGTATTCATAATGTATTGGCAAAGTCAAAAGGCTCGTCAAACCCTCATAATGTTGTGAAAGCGACAGTTTCAGCACTATCTCAGATGCGTGATGCATATACAGTTGCTCAACAACGTGGTGTAGATTTAAAAAAAGTTTTTAACGGATAAAATACCATGGCAAAGATTAAAATCACTCAGATTAGAAGCGTTATCGACGAAAGTGGACGCCAAAAGAGAACTGTACAGGCTTTAGGGTTAAAAAAAATAAACCATTCTGTAGAGGTTGAAGCAAATCTTGCTATTATTGGAATGGTAAGGAAAGTAAATCATTTGGTAGCAGTAGAAAGTATCTAGATTATGAACTTAAGTAAATTAAAACCTGCAGAAGGTTCTACAAAAAATAAAAAACGAATTGGTCGAGGTACTGGCTCCGGTCGAGGTGGAACATCAACACGTGGCCATAAAGGTGCTGGCTCTCGTTCTGGTTATACAAGTAAAGTTGGCTTTGAAGGTGGACAAATGCCTCTGCAGCGTCGCTTACCAAAAGTCGGGTTTACTAATGTTAATCGAATTGAGTATGTAGGAGTTAACTTAGACGCTTTGCAAGCTTTGGCTGATAAATACCAGCTAAACCAGATAGAACTTGCTACTCTTAGAGAGCATGGATTGGTATCAAAAAATGACTTAGTTAAAATTTTAGGGAGAGGTGAATTGAGATCTAAGCTAGAAATAAAAGCTCATGCTTTTTCAATAGCTGCTCAAAAATCAATAGAACTAGTTGGTGGTACTATTGTTAAGCTATAATTCATGAAAAAGCTATTTACAACTCTTTCTAATATTTGGAAAATAGAAGACTTAAGAGCGCGAATTTTATTCACGCTTTTTTGTCTGTTTGTATATAGAGTAGGCTCATTTATTGTGCTACCAGGAGTAAATCATGCGACATTGCAAAATCATGCTGATAAAGGAGGCTTGCTAGGCTTGTTAAATATGTTTGCAGGTGGCTCTTTTTCTAGAGCGTCTATATTTGCTTTAGGTGTTATGCCTTATATTTCTGCTTCTATTGTAGTACAACTATTGGGTATTGCTGTTCCTTATTTTCAAAAACTGCAGAAAGAGGGTGAGAGTGGTCGTATGAAATTAAATCAGACTACTCGTTATTTAACGATAGCAATTACCATTTTACAGGCAGTGGGCTATGTGAAATCACAAATCACTCCTGAATCGAAGATAATGCCAGAACCTTTATTTACGATTTCTTCTATGTTTGTTCTGACGGCAGGTACCATGTTTGTCATGTGGCTGGGTGAAAAGATAACAGATAAAGGAATTGGTAATGGTATATCATTAATTATTATGGTAGGTATTATTGCCCAGTTGCCTTTTAGTTTGATTTCAGAATTTAGTTCTCGAATGGGGGGGCAAGGTGGTTTGATTCCTTTTATTGTCGAGATCGTTGCTTTGTTTTTAGTGGTGATGTTTACGATTCTGATTGTTCAAGGAGTACGTAAAATTCCTGTACAATATGCTAAAAAGATTGTAGGCAATAAGCAATATGGTGGTCTTCGTCAATATATTCCTTTAAAAGTGAATGCTGCTGGTGTGATGCCGATTATATTTGCCCAAGCTATTATGTTTGTTCCGGCAACAGTTGGACAATTTTTTCCAAGTGTACAATCTTCATTTTTGTCTTCGCTTAGCAATTATACATCAGCTACTTATAATATCACTTTTGCAGTGATGATTATACTTTTTACATTTTTTTATACAGCTATTACTGTCAATCCAATGCAAATGGCTGATGATATGAAGAAAAATGGAGGGTTTATTCCAGGTGTGAAACCTGGTTTGGCTACAGGGGAGTATATAGATGCAATTATATCAAAAATTACTCTGCCTGGGTCTGTATTTTTAGCAATAATTGCTATACTGCCATCAGTAGCGATTATTATGGGGGTTAATAGTCAGTTTGCACATTTTTATGGTGGAACTTCGTTGCTAATTTTAGTCGGCGTTGTTTTAGATACTTTGCAGCAAATTGAAAGCCATTTATTGATGCGTCATTACGATGGATTGATGAAAACTGGACGAATTAAAGGACGTTCACCAGTGATTGCAGATTCTGTAATATAAAAGAATAGGTGCATGTCAAAGCTTTATTATAAATCTCCTGAACAAATAGAGGGTATTAGAGAAAGTGCCTTATTAGTTTCTAAAACCCACGCAGAGATTGCTAAAGTGATTGGTGTGGGTGTTAAGACAATAACATTAGACAAATTAGCTGAGACATTTATTCGTGATCATGGTGGAATTCCAGCTTTTCTAAACTATCCAGGAGCCTCAAGTTTATTCCCTAGCTCTCTTTGTATCTCATTGAATGATGAGGTCGTTCACGGATTTCCTAGAGATTATGAGCTGAGAGATGGAGATATTGTTTCTGTCGATTGTGGGGTGATTCTGAACAATTTCTATGGAGATTCAGCTTATACTTTTTCAATTGGTGAAGTTAGTCCAGAGACTTTAAGGCTTTTAAAAGTAACTCGAGAGTGTTTGGATTTAGGTATTCAAAAGGCAATTGTTGGTATGCGTGTTGGCGATATAGGCCATGCTATTCAACAGCATGCTGAGAAGGCAGGCTATGGCGTTGTTAAAGAGCTTGTTGGACACGGAGTCGGTATCGAGCTTCATGAAAAGCCGGAAATACCAAATTATGGTAAGAGAGGATCTGGAACTAAGCTAGAGGAGGGAATGGTTATAGCTATAGAGCCTATGATTAATGCTGGGAAGGCCGGTGTTAAATTCTGGGATGATGGGTGGACTGTAAGTACAATCGATAGAAAACCGTCAGCACATTTTGAGCATACTGTAGCTATTAGAAAAAATAAAGCAGATGTTCTCTCTACTTTTAGGTACATAGAAGAGGTTTTGAAAACAAATTAGTGAAAATTGATATTTTTTGTTTAGTTTTGCAACCCCATTACGGTGGATCTCAAATTTAGATAAAGATCAGTAAAAATATATGGCCAAGCAGGCTTCGATTGAACAAGATGGAGTAATTAGAGAAGCATTGTCCAATGCAATGTTTCGTGTAGAGCTAGAAAATGGACACGAAATTATTGCCCATATTTCTGGTAAAATGAGGATGCATTATATTAAAATTTTACCTGGTGATAAGGTGAAATTGGAAATGTCTCCCTATGATTTAAGTAAGGGTAGGATAACTTATCGATATAAATAATAAATTGAGATGAAAATTAGAGCATCTATAAAAAAACGTAGCGCGGATTGTAAAATTATTCGTCGTAAGGGGAAACTTTTTGTGATTAACAAGAAAAATCCTAAGTATAAACAACGTCAGGGATAATAATAACTGGAAAATACGATCAATTAAATAATAAATGGCAAGGATAGCAGGTATAGATTTACCAAAGAATAAAAGAGGTGAAATCGGACTTACATACATTTTTGGTATAGGTAGGGCGACAGCTCAGCGAATACTAAATACTGTGGGTATTGGCTATGATGTAAAAGTTCAAGATTGGACTGATGATCAATTAACAGCAATTCGTGTACTTATCTCAGATGAGATTAAGGTAGAGGGTGCTTTACGCTCAGAAGTTCAATTGAATATCAAGCGTTTGATGGATATTGGATGTTATCGTGGCCTGCGCCATCGTAAAAGTTTGCCTGTACGTGGTCAGCGCACAAAAAACAATACTCGTACAAGAAAAGGTAAACGCAAGACAGTTGCTAATAAAAAGAAGGCTACTAAGTAATACTGCATAGATAATGGCAAAAAATAAAAAAGTAACTAAAAAACGTGTTGTTATTGTTGAACCTATTGGTGAAGCACATATCAATGCTACATTTAATAATATAATTGTCACTTTAACTAATACACAAGGGCAGACCATATCATGGTCATCTGCGGGTAAAATGGGGTTTAAAGGTTCAAAGAAAAATACTCCTTACGCTGCCGGTCAAGCTGCTGGCGATTGTGCTAAAGTTGCACATGATTTAGGATTACGTAAAGTCCAAGTGTATGTTAAAGGACCGGGAGCGGGTCGTGAGTCGGCTATTCGTACACTACAAACGACGGGTATTGAGGTGTCCTCTATACATGATATAACACCTCTTCCTCACAATGGATGTCGTCCTCCAAAGAGAAGAAGAGTTTAATCTTAATAATTTATTTTAAAGATAAGATTCTACAGTTAAAGACTGTTTGATACTTTAAAACCCAACAACCATGGCAAGATATATTGGACCAAAGTCTAAAATTGCAAGAAGATTCAGAGAGCCTATTTTTGGTCCTGACAAAGCATTAGAAAGAAAAAATTACCCTCCTGGAATGCATGGAACCTCTAGAAAAAGAGGAAAACAATCTGAATTTGCTGTTCAGTTAATGGAGAAGCAAAAAGTAAAATATACTTATGGAGTATTAGAGCGTTATTTTGAGAACTTGTTCCATAAGTCTTCTGCGAAAGAAGGAATTACTGGTGAAAACCTATTGAAATTTTTAGAAGCTCGTTTAGATAATGCTGTTTATCGTTTAGGTATTGCTCCGAGTCGTTCGGCTGCACGCCAACTTGTTGGTCACAAACATATTACTGTGAATGGCGGTGTTGTGAATATCGCGTCTTATTCTTTACGCCCTGGTGATGTTATTGCTGTTCGTGAACGCTCGAAGTCACTTGAAGCAATTACAAAATCTGTTACAGGTAGAAAGTTAAATCGATATAGCTGGTTAGAATGGAGCCCTAGTGAATTAAGTGGTAAGTTTCTTAACTATCCAAATCGAGATGAGATCCCTGAAAATATTAAAGAAAATCTAATTGTCGAATTGTACTCTAAGTAGTCAAAGAGCTCTTACTAAAATAAGAGCTTTTCTTCGATAAACCGCAATTAAATCGTATCAATTATATTAAGCATACTAGTTAAATGGCAATTTTAGCATTTCAAAAACCTGATAAGGTTATCATGCAAAAATCTACGGATTTTGATGGAACATTTGAATTCAGACCTTTAGAGCCTGGGTTTGGTGTTACGATTGGTAACGCTTTAAGGAGAATACTCTTATCCTCTTTAGAAGGTTTCGCAATTACTTCAGTACGTTTTTCTGGGGTTTCTCATGAATTTTCTACGATAAAAGGTGTTGTAGAGGATTTAACTGAGATTATTTTGAATCTAAAACAAGTACGTTTCAAAAAAACTGGCGATTCCGGCGACTCTGAGAAAATATTTGTAGTTATCACAGGCCAAAATCAGTTTAAAGCAGCGGAGATATCTAAGTTCTCTAGTAATTTTACCGTGTTAAACTCAGACATGGTTATTTGTAATATGGAACCTTCTGTTACTCTTGAAATAGAGTTAACTGTGAATAAAGGAAGGGGATATGTTGCTGCTGAGGAGAATAAAACGACGGATTCTCCTTTAGGTGTTATTGCCATTGATTCCATTTATACTCCAATCAAGAATGTGAAGTATGTAATTGAGAATTTTCGTGTCGAACAAAAAACAGATTACGAAAAATTAGTATTAGATATTACTACGGATGGGTCAATTCATCCAGAGGATGCATTAAAAGAAGCAGCCAAAATTCTGATACATCACTTTCTGTTGTTCTCTAACGAGAATATGATATTAGAATCACAAACTAAGGAAGAAGCTAAAGAGGTAGATGAAGAGTTTGTTCAGATGCGTAAAATTCTTAAGACAGAGCTATCAGATTTAGATCTTTCAGTGCGTGCTCTGAACTGCCTGAAAGCAGCGGATACACGAACACTAGCTGATCTTGTATCTTTTGATGTTGCAGACATGCTTAAATTCAGAAATTTTGGTAAAAAATCATTAACTGAAATTCAAGATTTAGTGAGGTCAAAAGGGTTGTCTTTTGGGATGAATCTTGCTAAATATAAATTAGACGAGGACTAACATAAGCGAGCGCATAATTCCCGATCCCAACAGGTTGATTGACGGTATGCACGTGATAAAAAATAAATTATAAAATGAGACACGGTAAAAAAAATAATCATCTAAGTCGTACAGATAGTCATCGTAAAGCGATGCTAGCAAATATGGCTTCCTCGCTTATCTTGCACAAGCGTATTAAAACTACGTTGGCAAAAGCAAAAGCTTTACGTACTTACGTAGAGCCAATTATTACAAAATCTAAGAATGATACGACACATTCTCGTAGAACAGTGTTTAGTTATCTTCAAGACAAAGATGTTGTAACGACTCTTTTTCGTGAAGTAGCTGAGAAAGTTGCTAATCGTCCTGGAGGATATACTCGTATTTTGAAATTAGGTAATCGTCTGGGTGATAATGCATCTATGGCTTTGATTGAGTTAGTAGACTATAATGAAGTTTACAAAACTGGTGAAATAGCGGTTGAGAAAAAGACTACCCGTCGTCGTGGTGCAAAATCTAAAAAGACGGATAGTATATCAGCTGAAGAAAAAGCTGAAATATTAGAAGCTGGAAATAATGATGAGGCCTCCATGGATACTCAAGAAGCAGAATCAAAGGATAAAGAATAATTGAATTTTTTTGAAATAAAAAAGCCCTACTTTTTCAAGTAGGGCTTTTTTATTGGATTATAAAGAAGCTTAATAAATGAGTAATGTGCTGCATGTATTCTAACTAATCCTGAAGTAGGGAGATTGTGAATGTTTCTATTTCAAAGATTGAAATAGAAATTAATCCACAAGCGTTACTGTGATATTGCCACCTGAACTATTTTTAAATGGATGCGGCTTAAGGTGTGCTTGTAAAAAGCTGTCAAATGAGTTAGAATATATGTTTGTTAGTGTTACAGGGCCATTGGGAATAGGTTTACTTTTTGCTTTTATGTAATCATATATTTGACTTTCCTTCAGGTCGATCAACTTCTGTACTTCTTGCTCGCTTGCATTTTCTACAAACCAGCCAAACCTTCCAGCGAACGAGTTTTTAGGTATTTTCACTAAAGTTATATTACTGTTGCTCACATCGATAGTGATTATTTCATTGCATCCAGTCAGGTCTAAGATTCCACTTAAAGAAGCAGAAGATTTCGCAGTGAAGGATGCTAACCGTTTAGTATAAGGATCAAATACACAGTAGTCATCCCAAGTCCAGGGCTTACTAACATCAAAACGGAAATCTACCCCCTCAATTATATCTCTATTGGTTTTACCAGGAGTTTGCGAGAATTGTCCAAAAAAATCCTTCATTTTTTTAACATCATTTTGATCATAATCATTTACACTGGGAGAAGGGGGGGGCTTTGTTTGGTTAGCAGAATTATCAGATGGCTTATGCTCTTTATCCTTGCCTTTATCACACGACGAATAACTAGCAATTGCAATTAATCCAGCAACTCCCAATATCATTGTATGGTAGGTGAATTTTTTAGTTATTTTTTTCATTTTTTTTAATTTAATGTTGTTTAAATTTAGTTATAATAATTAAAAATACAAATTGTTATTAAATATTTAGAACTGTGTTGATTTGAATGCGCTGATCTGAGTGGTGAGGCTGTGAATCACCTCAGATATTATTTTGTATTTCTGACAGGTTGACATTATGCCATACGAATTAAGATGATTTGCTTGCTAAATCATGTCATTAATTGCATAACTATTTTTGGCATAAACATTGTTGAATCCCTATTATCTTTAATATTAAAATTATAGGAAGGAATATAAAAATATGGCAAAAATTATTGGTATAGACTTAGGAACAACGAACTCGTGTGTAGCAGTTATGGAAGGTAATGAACCTGTAGTAATTGCAAATAGCGAAGGGAGACGTACAACACCTTCCATTGTTGCTTTTGTTGACAATGGAGAACGTAAGGTAGGCGATCCAGCCAAGCGTCAGGCGATTACTAATCCTCGTAAGACGGTCTCTTCAATTAAGCGTTTCATGGGTAACAGCTTTGATGAAGTAAAAAAAGAAATGGCCCGCGTGCCTTACAGTGTAGTTAAGGGGGATAATAATACACCTCGTATTGAAATAGAGGATCGTAAATATACACCTCAAGAAATCTCTGCAATGATTCTGCAGAAAATGAAAAAAACAGCAGAAGACTTTTTGGGTCAGGAAGTAACAGAAGCGGTGATTACAGTACCGGCTTATTTTAATGATGCACAGCGTCAGGCTACTAAAGAAGCTGGTGAAATTGCTGGTTTGAAAGTGAGCCGTATCATCAACGAGCCTACTGCTGCAGCACTAGCTTATGGTCTAGATAAGGCCCATAAAGACATGAAGATTATTGTGTTCGACTGTGGTGGTGGTACACATGATGTATCTGTATTGGAGCTAGGTGATGGTGTGTTTGAAGTGAAATCTACTGACGGTGATACTCACCTAGGAGGAGATGACTTCGATCATGTGATCATTGACTGGATGGCATCTGAGTTTAAGCATGATGAAGGTATTGATTTGACTAAAGATCCAATGGCTTTGCAACGTCTGAAAGAAGCTGCAGAAAAAGCTAAGATCGAGCTATCAAGTGCAGCTCAAACAGAAATTAACTTGCCCTATATTTCTGCAGGTGATGGCGTACCTAAACACCTGGTTAAAACCTTAACTCGTGCAAAATTTGAGCAATTAGCTGATAGTTTGATCAAACGTACTATTGAGCCATGTAAAACTGCTTTAAAAAATGCAGGATTAAAAATATCGGACATTGACGAGGTTATTTTGGTAGGAGGCTCAACACGTATTCCAGCTATTCAGGATGCAGTAAAAGCATTTTTTGGTAAAGAGCCATCTAAAGGTGTAAATCCGGATGAAGTGGTTGCTATTGGAGCCGCAATCCAAGGAGGAGTATTAACTGGAGAGGTAAAAGATGTATTGTTGTTAGACGTTACGCCACTTTCATTAGGTATTGAAACGATGGGTGGGGTGATGACCAAATTGATCGAATCAAATACCACGATTCCAAGTAAAAAATCGGAAGTATTTTCAACGGCGTCAGATAATCAACCATCGGTAGAGATTCATATTTTACAAGGAGAGCGTCCGATGGCTAATCAGAATCGTACCATTGGTCGTTTCCATTTGGATGGCATTCCACCTGCTCCACGTGGTGTTCCACAAATTGAGGTAACTTTTGATATTGATGCAAACGGTATTTTACATGTTGGAGCGAAAGATAAGGCTACTGGTAAAGAGCAAAAAATCCGCATCGAAGCATCTTCTGGCTTAACAGATGAAGAGATTAAGCGTATGAAAGATGAAGCTTCTATGAATGCTGAGGCTGATAAAAAAGCGAAAGAAGAAGTCGAAAAAATTAATGCTGCTGATGCGTTGATTTTCTCTACAGAGAAGCAATTAAAAGAGTATGGAGATAAAATATCAGCAGATAAAAAATCACCTATTGAGGAGAGTCTGAAGAAATTAAAAGATGCTCATGCAGCTAAAGATTTTGCAGCTATCGAGACAGCTCAAACGGAACTCCAAACGGCATGGAATGCAGCATCTGAAGAGATGTATAAAGCAACTCAAGAAGGAGCTGCCCAAGGTGGTGCTCACGCTGAGAACCATACAGATGCAGGTAGTACGAACGAGAGTGGTGATACCGTGACTGATGTAGACTTTGAAGAAGTGAAAGACGATAAATAAGTCGGATCATCTCTTAAAACAAAAAAGACCCATTTTAAAATGGGTCTTTTTTGTTTTAAGAGATTGTGTTTGAATGTTTGGTTTCCCATAGATTTTTGGGGTAAATGCCTTCTTCTACTAGCTGATTGATACCCTCTTGTACAATTGGCTTGTCTTCCTTATAGGTAACGCCAAACCATTTGTTTTGTGTTGGAATTACCTTGAATGATGCTTGTTGGGATTTGATGAGGGCATCTGAAACTAGCGTAATAAAGAATTCAGATTTGGGATTGCTGGCATTGGCTAGTGCAAACTTTTTAAACATAGTCGTCGATAAATCAAATATTTTGGGTGTGAATCCCCAAAAATTCATAGATGCACGTGTGTTTGGATCTAATGATACCTCTTGTCCATTTTCTTCATAGACGATTCCTCCGTTTTTAAAATAGACTTTAGTGCGCTCATCTATTGCTGAAAGATTGCCTTGAGAATTGACCATGCATACGCCTCGTGATACGGCACCATACGTTGATAATGTCTTATCTATTTGATAGCCTATCATGGAGAAATGTGTATCGTTGGCCTCTTTGCTTAGAAAATCATACATCTTTTTGTACGAATCGAATCCATAAAAATCATCCGCATTGATTACACAGAAAGGCTCTTGGATCACATCTCTGGCAGCTAATACGGCATGTGCTGTACCCCAAGGCTTGGCTCGCTCAATGCTTTGGTCGATTCCAAAAGGCTTCAGATCGAAAGACTGAAAAACGTAATCCGTTTCTATTTTGCCTTTTAGCTTTGGTTCAAAGATTGCTTTGAAATCCTCAGCAAACTCTTCTCGAATGATAAATACTACCTTGCCGAATCCTGCTTTGATGGCATCATAGATCGAGTAATCGATGATTGTTTCGCCATTAGGGCCGAAAGCATCAATTTGTTTCATACTTCCATAGCGACTGGCCATTCCTGCAGCCAGAATAAGTAATGTAGGTTTCATGTTATTCTATATTGTGTTGCATAGTGAAGGGAGAAAAGTCTTCTGCCTTTATCTGATTTTTTATTTAATTGATCTGAAATCATGTCCAGCTTTGATCATGAGCAAAGATTCATAAATGAGTCGGATCACATTGTCGACATCTTCTTTGTGAACCATTTCGACAGTCGTATGCATGTATCGAAGTGGTAGTGAAATTAATGCAGAAACTACGCCACCATTCGAATATGCAAAAGCGTCCGTATCTGTACCTGTTGAGCGGGAAGAAGCCTGACGTTGGAAGGGGATATCGTGATCTTCTGCCGTTTTGATTAATAGCTTGTTGAGATTTGTTTGAACGGCAGGAGCATAAGAAACCACGGGTCCTTTGCCACATGCCAAATCACCTTGTGTGATTTTGTTAATCATTGGTGTTTGGGTATCATGTGTCACATCAGTCACGATGGCTAAGTTGGGCTTGATCCGATTAGCAATCATTTCGGCGCCGCGTAATCCTATTTCTTCTTGAACTGAATTAACGATATATAATCCAAATGAAAGTTTTTTCTTGTTTTCCTTGAGTAACCGAGCTACTTCGGCAATCATAAATCCACCGGCACGATTGTCCAATGCTCGCCCTACGTAATAGCGATCATTTAAAACCATGAATTCATCTTCATAGGTAATGACACAGCCGACATGAATGCCTAGCTTTTCAACTTCTTCTTGCGAGGTGCATCCGCAGTCGAGAAAAATATTTTTTAAGGTAGGGGCTTCTTCTTTTTCACCGTTTCGTGTATGGATAGCAGGCCATCCGAAAACTGCTTTGACAATGCCTTTATCAGTATGGATATTTACCCGCTTAGATGGGGCTATTTGATGATCGGAGCCTCCGTTTCGGATCACATAGATTAGTCCTTCTTTCGTGATATAATTAACAAACCAAGAGATCTCATCTGCATGTGCCTCTATAACCACTTTGTATTCTGCTTTTGGATTGATAACAGCTACAGCAGTGCCATAATTATCGACGTAGTGTTCGTCTACATAAGGCTTCACGTAGTCGAGCCATAAACGTTGGCCCTGCCATTCAAATCCTGTTGGAGATGCATTGTTAATGTATTGTTCTAAAAAGGCTAAAGATTTTTTAGTAACTATTGGGATGTGCTTGTTTTTCTTTTTTTCTGCCATGATGTATTTGTATTTAGTACAGTGTACTGAATTTTTAGGTTGCGAGTGTTTAATTATTAATCAGAGCTTATTGTGCCTAGATTTTAATTTATGGAGAGCTATTTGTAGGCTCCTTTTGATTTTTGCCCTGTAGAGGAATTCTACGGACAGCTATATGTGTTTCTAATTACAGGGGAATGTTCCCATGTTTCTTTCTTGGATTATTAACGACTTTGTTTTCTAACATTTTGAAGGCCTTGATTAGCTTGGTGCGTGTTTCGGAAGGTTCGATGACCTCGTCAATAAAACCCCGCTCTGCAGCCCGATATGGATTAGCAAAGATCTCGGAATATTCTTTCTCTTTTTCTAGCCATTTTTCATTTAAATTTTCGGCCACAGCCAAATCTTTTTTGAAAATAATCTCCGCTGCGCCTTTTGCTCCCATGACGGCAATTTCTGCACTGGGCCAGGCGTAATTCATATCTGCACCAATGTGCTTAGAGTTCATCACATCGTAGGCACCTCCATAAGCTTTACGAGTAATGACCGTGATGCGTGGAACAGTTGCCTCACAGAATGCATATAAAAGCTTGGCTCCATTAGTGATGATGGCATTCCACTCTTGATCGGTACCGGGTAAAAATCCGGGTACATCCTCCAGAACCAATAATGGAATATTAAAACTATCACAAAAACGAACAAAACGAGCTCCTTTCGTTGATGCATCGATATCCAATACACCTGCCAGAAAAGCAGGCTGATTGGCAACAATACCAATACTTCGGCCTGCTAAACGGGCGAAACCTACGACCATGTTTTGTGCGAAATCCTTGTGAACTTCTAAGAAAGAATCATGGTCGATGACTTCATCGATGACTTCCCGAATATCATAGGGCTGATTGGAGTTGTCGGGGATAATTTTATTCAGTTTGGCTCGTGATTCATTCGAGGCTTGATAGGCTAATGCTGGAGTCAGTTCCTCACAATTTTGTGGCATGTAGCTGAGCAGTTGCTTGATGTGATTGATTGCTGCTAATTCGTTCGCGCAAGCAAAATGTGTAACTCCCGATTTGGTAGCATGTGTATTTGTTCCACCCAACTCTTCGGAGCTTATTTCCTCATGTGTCACTGTTTTTACGACATTGGGTCCGGTTACAAACATATAAGATGTGTGCTCGACCATCAGTACAAAATCAGTGATTGCTGGAGAGTATACTGCACCACCTGCACATGGGCCCATAATAGCTGAAAGTTGGGGGATGACACCAGATGCCATCGTATTGCGGTAAAATATGTCGGCATAGCCACCTAGAGAAACAACTCCCTCTTGGATACGAGCACCACCTGAGTCGTTGAGTCCAACGAGGGGAGCCCCATTTTGGAGTGCAAGATCCATGATTTTACATATTTTCTCGGCGTGTGTTTCTGATAGGGATCCGCCAAAAACAGTAAAATCTTGTGAGAAAACATACACTAGTCGGCCATTAATAGTGCCATACCCGGTGACGACACCATCACCTAGATAGCGTTCATTCTCCATTCCAAAATCAGTTGAACGATGGGTGACAAACATCCCTATTTCTTCAAAAGATCCTTCATCTAATAAAAAGTGTAATCGTTCTCGAGCGGTTAGCTTTCCTTTTTGGTGTTGGCTACTAATGCGAGCATCTCCACCACCTAGTAAAGCTTCTTCTCTCTTTGTTTGTAGATGTTCTAGTTTGTTGTTCACTGGATGTTGTCGTTGGTTAAAAGATTTGGTACTAAAAGTACAAAATTTGATAGGATTAAAGTTTCAACCACCTTTTACGTAAGGCAAGCTGAGAGTCGCTTGCGGCCTCTAAAGGAATAATTCTGAGTTTAACGTTTGGATTTTTGGTTAGTGTGATATCCATGTTTTTTAATAATCCATCGCGATTGATGAGGAGGGTAATTTTTTGTCCCACTTTTTTTGTGGCAATCATTTTATCTAAATCATTTACGCGATCGCCATCTATTCCAATGATTTCGTCATTGGCGTTTAATCCATCTGTCCAAGCAGCACTTCCTCGTGCAATGTTGGTGATTATGATCTTCCCTTCTTTGATGACGCTTGTTGCTCCTAAATAAGGAGTGTTTTGATCTGCGAGATCATCCACAAGTTGTAGACCAACGTAGTTAAGATATTTTGAAAAATGGATTTGCTTTGTGTCGTTTACAAAGTCGCTATAAATCGTGTCTAATGAAAAACCTGCCACTTGCTCAGCAAGTGTTTTGAATTCTGCATCGGTATAACCCCGACTTTGTTTAACATAATATTCGTTGTAAACGGCTTTCATGACATCATCTAATCCTTTTTTACCCTGTGTGGCATTCAAGATTTCCAAATCGAGTACGAGCGCAACCATTGATCCCTTATCGTAGTACGAGATTGTTGAATTGCGTGAGTTTTCATTGGGTCGATACGCTTTTATCCAAGCATCAAAACTAGCCTGACTAACTGGTTGAATACGATTGCCAGGTTGGTTTTCTATTACGTTGATATTGTCTGATAAGACTTCTAAATACTCTTCAAATGAGCATAAGCCTGCACGACGGATAATCCAATTATCGTAATAGGCTGTAAAGCCTTCTGCAATCCATAAGTTTGTGGTGTAGTTTTCATTATCGTAGTCAAATGGTCCTAATGCAAAGGGGCGCATGCGTTTCACGTTCCATAGATGGAAGTATTCGTGTGCTACGAGGGACAAGAATCTGGCGTAATTTGTTTTGTCGGCATAGTTATTTCTCGACATTCCGAGTACGGTAGAGTTTAGATGTTCTAATCCTCCAGCTGCCGTATTGTAATTGTGTACAATAAAAACGTAGCGTTTGTTTGGATTGACACCAAAAACAGCAGTTTCTTCTTCCACTATCTTGGTCATGTCAGATTTTAAGCGCTCTTTATCATAATTACCGCCGCCATACATAGCTACTTCATGCTTTACTCCAGCTGCGGTAAATTCAAATATATCTTGGGTGCCTATTTCCATGGGTGAATCAAAAAGGATGTCGAAGCTGGGAGCATAGAAAGAATTGGTTTTTCCTGCAAGGGGCTCTAAACCTGTTGAAATTTTATCCCATGCTTTGATTGGATGAACAGTAATGGTGGCAGGTTGTTTGAGTTGCCCCTGAACGTACATGAATATACTAGTGGGCGATAAAAATGCATGAGACATATCGACAAAACTGCTGCGTACGGATATTTCAAAAGCATAAACCTGATAATTGATTTTAACTTTTTTACTTTTTGGGCTATGAATCTTCCAGGTGTTTTTGTTTGTTTTTATAGATGAAAGCGTAATCCCATTTTCATCAGATGCTGCGAAATTTTCCACGTTTCGGGCGAATTCTCGGACTAGATACGAACCGGGTGTCCAGACAGGCATTTTTACTTCTAGATAATCATTGTTGATATTGGAAACTTCCATTTTTACATCTGCGTAATGGGCTTGCGGTTCGGTGAAAGAGACGTCGAAGGTGATTTGGATTTGGGCATTTGTTTCCATAATCATAGCTATGAGGAAGATGGGGGTTAATAATAATCTATTCATTGTATTGATGTGGTTTTGATATCAGATACTGGATTTTTATGAACTAGTTTTAGTTTGTGAACGGAGCTCATTTCCTTTGACAAACCATGAAGCCAAAAAGCCGCTAAATATTCCAAATAAGCCAACACCTGCAGTCATCAGTATACTAGCGATGATTCTGCCTTCCATAGTCACCGGAAATTTATCGCCATAGCCCACAGTTGTAATGGTTACATAGGCCCACCATAGTGCATCTTCGGCTGTTTTTATATTACTGTTAGGGTGGACTTCTACATGCAAGATGGCAATTGATGAGAAAATCATTAGTAAAACGGCAATAACAGAGGCGGATGCAAAAGTGCCTTGCATTCGGTTTTCGAAAACGTGGTTTGTAAAGTTTATCATGGAACGAAAAGCGCGGATGATTCGGAGCAGTTTAATTAAACGTAGAATTCTTCCTGCTCGAAAAAAATCAAGAAAGGGAATACATGAAAGTAAGTCAAGCCACCCCCATTTAAGAAAGATGAATTTACTTTCTGCTTTATGCAATCGTACACCAAAATCTAAAAGAAATAGAAGACAAATGATATCATCTATGATATCTAGTATTCGAGAAATTTCTTTTGGGAGAATAAATATTGTATCAATAAATAGTGTCCCCAACACATAAAAGGAAAGTATGAGAACAACGAAGTCTAGGTAGCCAAATGATTTTGTTGTTTTTGTGAGTTCCATCTTGAATATTGCGCAGAAGTATTTAAAATAAAAAAGGGGTGTTTATAACTAATTTGCAATGATCTCAAATCGTTATACACACCCCTTTTCTATTGCAGTACGCAATATTAGTTATAAGCTATTATTTTTTACGCTTCCATAGAAGGTAAATAGGTACGCCTGTCAAAACAATAATCAATCCAGGCCAAGTAAAATTAGGCTTGTAAAAAACCAATAGTAAGCAGAATGCTGATGCTAGTAAGATGTATACTGCTGGTAAAACAGGATATCCAAAAGCTTTGTAAGGTCTAACGGCGTCAGGGCGTGTGATTCGAAGTCTGTAAATACCCACTACATTTAGGATGTAGAAAAGCACTACGACAAAGGAAACCATATTAAGTAGGTCACTGTATTTTCCACTTAAACAAAGTGCACAAGCAACCAAGCACTGTATCCATAAACCAAATCCAGGGACACCATTTTTATTCAGATGAGCAACCTTCTCAAAAAACAGGCCGTCTTTTGCCATAGTGTAATATACCCTTGGGCCTGCTAGAATCAAGCCGTTTACACAGCCAAAACAAGAAATCATAATCATTACCGCAATAATAATAGTACCTGTACTACCAAATATGATATCAGCAGCGGCAACACCCACTCGATCACTTTTTGCAAAAGCAATTTCGTTTAGAGGCAATACACCCAGATAGACAATATTGATAATGATGTAAATCGTAATCACTGTTAGCGCTCCAATAAATAAGCTTAAGCCAACATTACGTTGTGGATTTTTGATTTCTCCGGCAATGGATGTTGCACAATGCCACGAGTCGGAACTAAAAACAGATCCTACCATGGCGGCAGCTATCGCACCCAGTGTAGCAACGATGGTATACGATTCAAAAGAACCATCCACATTCATTTTTTGCATAGTCCATGCATTTTGCCAGTTATTGGCCCATACTTCGGGCTTTAATGCCCAAAAACCAAAGATGATGATCCCGATTAAGCTGGCTATTTTGATTACAGTTAGGAAGGTTTGAACCGTTTTACCATCTTTGGCTCCCCGTGTATTGATATAGGTAAGTAGAATAATAATTGATAAAGAAAGAAGCTGTGCAGAAGATATTTGCAATGGTCCAGCTGACATTAAGATCACTTCTTCACTTATTTGAGGGATGAGATAAGATGTGAATTTTGCAAAAGCAACGCCTACCGCGGCAATTGATCCCGTTTGGATAACTGTGAAAAAGCTCCATCCGTATAAAAAGCCAACAAAATCGCTATAGGCTTCTTTTAGGAAAAGATACTGCCCACCTGCTTTTGGGAACATGGCCCCTAATTCCCCGTAACTTACGGCTGCGATTAAAGTCATAATACCTGTAATTACCCAAATACCAATTAACCAACCTGCAGATCCAACGTGTCGTGTAATATCAGCCGACACAATAAAAATACCGGAACCAATCATGGTTCCTGCAACTAATGAAACGGCGTCTAACAGACCTACCTCGCGTTTCATCTTACCTTCTTCTATAATTTCATCCATTCTATAAATTTTTTTAGGATCGCCAATATATCCAAAAAATGCCAAAATGAGATTTTTTGCTATAACTTTTTTAAACTTTTCTAATCTTATTCGAAATAAAGATGATGTTTTTAACGATTTTGACTTTGCTACGATTTGATCGCTAGTTAAATAGAATTTCATGAGTTTTTAGTTAAAAAGAAATATGAGGCAATAATTTTTTGAATAATAGATTAACCATCTTACTTTTGGCGGTCACATTAAACACTTATTGAGAACTAAAATTTAAAATCGAGTACATGAATTTTTTACAAAACAACTTAATCTATCTAATTCCGGTATTCGGATTGATTGGGATCGTGGTCATGCTGATGAAATCGGCCTGGGTAGTCAAACAAGAAGCAGGCGACGATAATATGAAGGAGCTAGCGGGTTATATTGCTGATGGAGCTATGGCCTTTTTACGAGCAGAATGGAAGATACTAAGTTACTTCGCCGTAATTGCAGCTATTATACTTGCTTATTCAGGAACATTAGTCGAAACCTCAAGTTGGGTTATTGCTGTTTCGTTTCTCATTGGTGCATTTACATCGGCATTTGCTGGATATCTTGGTATGCGGATTGCCACCAAGGCCAATGTTCGCACTACACAAGCAGCTAGAACAAGTTTGGCAAAAGCATTATGTGTTTCTTTCACTGGAGGAAGTGTGATGGGTATTGGTGTGGCAGGTTTGGCGGTTCTAGGGCTGGGATCTTTGTTTATTGTATTTTATCAGGTGTATGTTGTGCAGGTTGGAGGAAGTGTGAATGGGAAAGAAATGGAGAAAGCACTAGATGTGCTCGCTGGTTTTTCATTAGGTGCAGAGTCAATTGCATTGTTTGCACGTGTTGGCGGAGGTATCTATACCAAAGCCGCTGATGTGGGGGCTGATTTGGTTGGAAAAGTAGAGGCAGGAATTCCTGAGGATGATGTGCGTAATCCGGCGACTATTGCTGATAACGTGGGGGATAATGTTGGTGATGTAGCAGGTATGGGTGCTGATTTATTTGGATCGTATGTGGCAACTATCTTGGCCACGATGGTTTTGGGCCGTGAGATTGTTTCTGTAGATGATTTTGGAGGTATTGCTCCTATTCTTTTACCGATGCTGATCGCTGGTTTGGGGCTGTTATTTTCAATTATTGCAACCTCATTCGTTCGCATTGATAAGGAAACGGATAGTGTGCAAAGAGCGTTGAACATCGGTAATTGGTCATCCATCATCATGACTGCTATTACCGCTTTTTTTGCTGTACAATGTTTATTACCAGCTGAAATGACCATTCGCGATTTTCAGTTTTCAAGAATGGATGTGTTTTATTCTATCATGGTTGGCTTAATCGTTGGTGCATTGATGAGTTTAATTACGGAGTACTATACTGCGATGGGTAAGCGGCCCGTGTTATCTATTATCAAACAATCTTCTACCGGACATGCTACAAATATTATTGCCGGTTTGGCTGTTGGGATGGAATCAACTGTATTGCCCATTTTGGTACTGGCTGCGGGGATTTATGGGTCATATCACTTTGCAGGCTTGTATGGAGTGGCCATTGCAGCAGCGGGCATGATGGCTACAACAGCTATGCAATTGGCTATCGATGCTTTTGGTCCAATTGCGGACAATGCAGGTGGAATTGCCGAAATGAGTGGGTTACCCGCTCAAGTACGTGAGCGTACTGATAATTTGGATGCTGTAGGAAATACCACTGCGGCAACCGGAAAAGGGTTTGCAATTGCATCGGCAGCTTTAACTTCTTTAGCATTGTTTGCTGCTTTTGTGGGTATTGCAGGCATTGATCACATTGATATTTATAAAGCTGATGTTTTAGCGGGATTATTTGTTGGAGGAATGATCCCCTTTATTTTTTCTGCACTGTGTATTTCTGCGGTAGGTAGGGCGGCAATGGATATGGTAAATGAAGTTCGCCGTCAATTTCGCGAGATACCTGGAATTATGGAATACAAAGCGAAGCCAGAATATGAAAAATGTGTAGCGATTTCTACGAAGGCTTCCATTCGAGAGATGATGGCTCCGGGCGCTATTGCTCTTTTGGTTCCGGTGTTTGTTGGCTTTTCTTTTGGTCCTGAAGTTTTAGGTGGTTTATTGGCAGGTGTTACTGTTTCTGGAGTATTGATGGGAATGTTCCAGTCAAATGCGGGTGGAGCATGGGATAATGCCAAGAAATCATTCGAGAAAGGCGTCGAAATCAATGGGGAGATGTATTACAAAAAATCGGAACCCCATAAAGCCTCTGTAACTGGCGATACGGTAGGTGATCCATTTAAAGATACGTCAGGCCCGTCGATGAATATTTTGATCAAATTGATGTCTATCGTATCTCTTATTATAGCTCCCCATATCTCAGGAAATCACGCGCATGTTGCGGGCAAATTAGAAGTGAAAAAGGAAGTTATTTCTGTTGTAACGAAGCAGACCAATTTTGATCAGCGTTTATAATTTGCCCTAGCGGAACTATCCACAAAGTCCCCAATAAAAAGGAGATTGTCTTTTTAAGACAATCTCCTTTTTATTGGGGACTTTGTATAATATTTATATC
>CALLKE010000053.1 GCA_938008555.1 uncultured Pedobacter sp. | reverse complement strand
CCCAGAATTCCTAAAGAAAATTATCAATTACGCCTAATTTCGTGCGGAAACCCTGGACCTGAAACCACAATTCCTAGTATTCATCCTATTTTCTTAAGTTTGCTATCTTAATTTTGAGAGGTAAAGCACTGATGTACAAAGAATATAAGCAACTTAATCTAGCACAGGTAGGGAAAAATATTTTAGACTATTGGAAGTCAAATCAAATTTTTGAAAAGAGTATTTCTACCCGTCCTGCTTCGAAGCCATATACATTTTATGAAGGACCTCCGTCCGCAAATGGAATGCCCGGTATCCATCATGTAATGGCTCGTGCTATTAAGGATATTTTTTGTCGTTATAAGACTCTGAAAGGTTATCGCGTAAATCGTAAGGCTGGTTGGGATACGCACGGTTTGCCAATTGAACTTGCAGTCGAAAAAATGCTAGGCATTACCAAGGATGATATCGGGAAAAAAATAACCATTGCTGATTATAACGCCGCCTGCCGAAAAGAGGTGATGAAGTATGTTGATATCTGGAACGATATGACCGAAAAAGTAGGCTATTGGACCGATCTGAATCATCCGTATATCACCTATGAAAACAATTACATCGAAACATTGTGGTGGATATTGAAAGAGTTCTACAAAAAAGATCTTTTATACAAAGGGTATACCGTACAGCCATACTCACCCGCCGCTGGAACAGGCTTAAGCTCGCATGAATTGAATCAACCGGGTACCTACAAGATGTTGAAAGACACCTCAATCGTCGCTGAGTTTCGTCCTAAAAAAGACCAAATACATCCATTGATGCCTGTTCTTTTTGAATATGAAACAGAAGATACAACAATACTTGCTTGGACAACTACCCCTTGGACTTTGCCCGCCAATTGTGCACTAACAGTTGGTGCAAACATCAGGTATGTAAAGATTAGAACGTTTAATCAATATACGTTTGCTCCAGTGAGTGTAGTATTGGCGAAAGAGCTTGTTTCTAAACATTTTAAAAGTGAGGCTAAGGATTTGTCTTTTGAGAGCTATCATCAAGGGGATAAGCTAATTCCTTGGCAAGTAGTCGCAGAATTCAAAGGAGCAGACATGCTGAACCTGCGTTACCACCAATTGATGCCTTACGTGGATAACGAGGATTTAGAAAAGAATGCTTTTCGTGTTATTCCAGGTGATTTCGTGACTACTGAAGATGGTACAGGCATTGTACATACCGCCTCTGTTTTTGGTACAGATGACTTTCGTGTTTGTAGAGAGAACAATGTTCCTTCGGTCATGATTATGGATGAGAGGGGTAATGAACATCCCATCGTAAATAGACAGGGTAAATTTGTAGATGAAATAATTGATTTCGCTGGTCGCTTTGTAAAGGAAGAATATTATACTGACGAAGAACGCAAGGATCCTAATTTTAAACCAACGGATGTACTCATTGCGATCAAACTGAAAGAGGAGAACAAAGCATTCGATGTCAAAAAATACGAACATAGCTATCCGCACTGCTGGCGCACCGACAAACCTATTTTATACTATCCACTTGATAGTTGGTTCATCAAAACAACTGCTGTAAAAGACAAGATGGTTGAATTAAACAAGACCATTAATTGGAAACCAGAATCTACAGGAACGGGTCGTTTTGGAAACTGGCTGGAGAATTTGGTTGACTGGAACCTGTCTCGCTCTCGTTATTGGGGCACACCTTTGCCTATTTGGCGTACAGCGGATGGCAATGAGGAGATTTGCATCGGTTCAATACAGGAGTTAAAAGAAAAGCTGACAGAAGGATTAGCAAGTACAATACTTTCGGACCAAGAAAAGAAAACAACACAAACGATTATTCAATCATTAAATGAATCCAACTTTGATTTACATCGCCCATTTGTAGATGATGTAATACTGGTATCACCGAATGGTACTAAAATGTTTCGTGAGCCCGATTTGATTGATGTCTGGTTTGATTCGGGAGCGATGCCCTATGCACAATGGCATTATCCATTTGAAAACAAAGACCAATTTGATGGGGCTTATCCTGCTGATTTTATTGCAGAAGGTGTAGACCAAACACGTGGCTGGTTTTTTACACTTCATGCCATTGCGGTGATGCTGAATGATAGTATTGCCTTTAAAAATGTCATTTCAAATGGTCTGGTATTAGATAAGAATGGTAATAAAATGTCTAAGCGTTTAGGCAATGGTGTCGATCCGTTTGCAGCCATCGAACAATACGGGGCAGATGCCGTTCGCTGGTATATGGTGAGTAATGCGGCTCCTTGGGATAACTTAAAATTCAATGTCGAAGGATTGGATGAGGTTCGACGCAAATTCTTTGGAACACTTCATAATACGTATGCTTTTTTTGTGTTATATGCAAACATTGATGGGTTCAACTATCAAGAAGCGGATGTTACCTTAAAGAATCGTCCAGAAATAGATCGCTGGGTACTTTCGTTGCTAAACTCCTTAATACAAGAAGTCGACCAGCATTATGCCGACTTTGAACCCACTAAAGCTGCTCGCGCTATTCAAAATTTTGTGGATGAGAATTTAAGTAATTGGTATGTCCGTTTATGTCGTCGTCGTTTTTGGAAAGGCGATTATAGTACCGATAAAATTTCAGCTTATCAGACACTTTATACTTGTTTAAATACGGTTGCCAAATTGATGTCGCCTATTGCACCATTTTTTAGCGATCATTTGTTCTTAGACTTAAATACCGCAACAGGAAAGGAGATAGCTGAATCTGTCCATCTAGCAGACTTTCCACGTTGCCAAGCCGAATACCTTGATTTGGCATTGGAAGAGCGAATGACATTAGCTCAAGATATTTCATCGATGGTTTTATCCTTAAGAAAGAAGGTGGGAATCAATGTCCGCCAGCCATTGAGTAAGATTTTATTACCTGTTTTGAATGATTCATTTAGGATTAAAGTTGATCAGGTTAGAGACTTAATTCTTTCCGAAACGAATGTCAAAAATATTGAGTACATCCATGATACTTCGGGTATTATCAGTAAAAAAATCAAACCTAATTTCAAAGTCTTAGGCCCTAAAGTTGGTAAAGACATGAAGCGAGTAGCAGATATGATCACTGCACTAAGTCAGGAGCAAATTCTTCAGTTTGAAAAAGAGGGTAAGCTTATTATACCCGATATATCTTATTCAGTTCAGATGGAAGATGTGGAATTGATCGCCGAAGATGTTCCAGGGTGGCAAGTAGCCAATTTAGGGAAGCTCACTGTAGCGCTTGATACCACCCTAACAGAAGAGCTAAAGCAAGAAGGAATCGCAAGGGAGTTAGTCAACAGGATTCAGAACTTGAGGAAAGAATTGAATCTTGAAGTGACGGACAAAATCGATGTATGTGCGGAACCCCATCCCTACATTATTAAAGCAGTGAAAAATAATTTACTATATATTTGTACAGAAGTTTTGGCCGATTCATTTGAGTTTGAGAGTAATGGTGGCAAATTAATGAAGGGCGAAAAAGTGGAGATTAATGAGAACGAATTAATCATATCTATCAAAAAAGCTTAGAATGGAAAACCACGAAAAAACAAGGTACTCTGACTCAGAACTCCATGAGTTTAAAGAAATTATTCAAGAAAAGCTGCGTATGGCTCATGAAGAATTGAGTTCATTAGCATCATCATTGAGTAATCCAAATGCAAATGGAACAGATGATACTGCAGGAACGTATAAAACACTAGAAGACGGTTCGGCTACTTTAGAAAAAGAATCGATTAACCAATTAGCCGCACGCCAGAAAAAATTTATAGAAAGTTTAGAGGCAGCGCTCATTCGTATCGAAAATAAAACGTACGGAATTTGTCGAGAGACTGGAAAATTAATCCAAAAAGAGCGCTTACGTGCAGTTCCACATGCTACTTTAAGCATGGAAGCCAAATTGAAACAGTCTTAGATGAGAACAAAATATACCAAACCATTTTTACTAGTATTCCTTATTTTACTTGTTGATCAATCTTTAAAATTCTGGATTAAGCTCCACATGGCCTTGGGGCAAGAGTATAAGCTTTTAGGCAATTGGGCAATTATCCATTTTACAGAAAATAATGGAATGGCTTTTGGAGTTGAATTAGGAGGAGATATTGGAAAGCTTATTTTAACCCTATTCCGAATTGTAGCTGTTTGCTGCATTGGGTATGGGCTTATTTACTTGGCGAAGCACAAATTTCATGTAGGCCTTGTTACTGGTGTCGCTCTGATCTTTGCAGGAGCTCTTGGAAATATTGTAGATTCCTCTTTCTATGGACTATTATTTAGTGAGAGTGATTATGCAAATCCAGCAACACTAGTTCCTATTGCTCATGGGTATGCAAGCCTATTTCATGGAAAAGTAGTTGACATGTTTTACTTCCCCATCTTGCACGGTGTTTTACCTTCTTGGACACCATTCTGGGGCGGAGAAGAATTTGTTTTCTTTCGACCTATTTTTAATGTAGCTGATGCCTCCATATCAGTAGGGGTAGTACTTGTCTTAATTTTTCAAAGAAAATACTATCGAGAAGAAGAAGGAGATTTAATTCATCTAAATAGTGAGATTATTGAAGACTAGGGCACTTCATCTAAGCCTTTTTCACTTTAAACTTGGTTTTGGTTGTTGGTCTAAGTCGCTATGGCATGGAAGTAAGCTAAGTATTTATTTAAATGTATCTTAAATTAAACAGGCCTAAGACTATAAATGTCGGGCCTTTAAAGAGGTTGGGCAAACAAATGAATAGAACGAGATACATGAAAAAGAGCTTAGGTGGATTGGATCTGTATGAAAATAAAATCATTGTCAAGAAATAAACTGATCGCAAAAATTATAACAACATATGGTATCCCAATTAGCAAAAAACTTAAGAGGTTCTGAAATAATCAAAATTGGAAATGAAGTTAATGAGTTGAAAAGACGTGGAGAAAAAATCGCGAATCTCACTATCGGTGATTTTGATCCTTCTATCTATCCTATTCCAACTCAATTAAGAGATGGAATTATTGAACAATATGGTGCGAATCAAACCAATTATCCACCTGCAGATGGCGTAGCTGTTTTACGTGAGAGTGTAAGTGAACTACTTCGTGAACGGTACCAATTAAACTATGCTCCCAGCCAAATCTTAGTTTCTGGTGGTTCCCGTCCACTCATTTATTCAGCTTATTTAGCTTTAGTAGATCCTGGTGATAAAGTGGTTTACACAACCCCATCTTGGAATAATAATCATTATTGCCATCTTTCAGGCGCACATGGGATCCCAGTTGAAACGTTTGCTGAAAATAATTTCATGCCTACAGCGGTAGATATCAAACCCCATTTAAAAGGAGCTACCATGCTTGCTTTATGCTCTCCTCTAAACCCGACGGGGACGATGTTTGCAAAAAAGGATTTAGAAGATATTTGTGATTTAATTTTAGAAGAAAATAAAAGTCGTGGAGCACATGAGAAACCCCTTTATTTACTTTACGACCAAATATATGCGTTGTTAACTTTTGGAACTAATAAACATCATAGCCCTGTAACACTTCGTCCAGAAATTGAGCAATACACAGTTTATATTGATGGTGCTTCAAAGTGTTTTGCAGCGACGGGTGTACGTGTGGGTTGGGGATTTGGCCCAGACAATATTATTTCTAAAATGCGCGCCATCGTATCTCACATTGGAGCGTGGGCGCCAAAAGCGGAGCAAATAGCAACAGCCAAGTTTTTGACTCAGAAAGATGATTTAAATGCTTATCTCAGTTCATTTAAAAGTAAAATCCAAACGAGCTTAGATGCTTTGTATAAAGGGATACAACAGTTAAAATCAGAAGGTTTTAAAGTAGATGCTGTCAGCCCGATGGGAGCAATTTATCTCACTGTAAAAGTAGACTATGTTGGTAAAACTACTCCTGATGGAGATCTCTTAAAAACAAGCTCTGACATTAATTTTTACTTGATTAAAGAAGCGAAAGCTGCTTTGGTTCCATTCTCTGCCTTTGGCACGAATGAGAATGTCAATTGGTTTAGAGCTTCGGTAGGGGCTTGCTCTTTGGAAGACATTATAACCATGCTCCCGAGACTGAAAAATGCTTTGCAGAAACTAGGTTAAGCTGCGTTCACCCATTTGATTATGCAGATGGGTGACATTGTCTTGTTGGCTTTATTTGCTTAACTTTAAGTAAATAAATATTCTGTTGAAATGACAGCAAGTGAATTTGTATCCCAGATGAAAGGCCTCAAAGAGGATTATAGACGGAATGATGCTTATGTAGAACGTTTCATACCGTGGAATGATGATGCTTGGTATGATAAGAGTATTCTAGCTGCTTATAAAATGTATAAACAGATCACAAAAGCAAATTTTCCAGTGTTACTACTTGGGGATGAGGGGATAAGGAAGATGAAAGAGCTCTTGTTTAATTTTGGCTTAGCTTCTGCTACGGGCATTCAAGATAAAGAACTTGAAGCCCTAGCTGACCAGTTGCAAAAAAAACGTGATGAGCTTAAAAAAAGAAAAGGGTGGCTTGAGCCACCTCGACCAGATCTTAAGATTCCTGATCTTCTTGGTAAAGAAGGCCACATTCTAAGTGATCAAACTTGGACTACTCTCCTAAATGATTCTCTTATAGGAGGAGCTATTCATAGCGGTATTACTTGTGTTTTAGCTTTATCGGATAAGCCAACAAAAGGTAGCAGTAATCTTTTAAGTGAACAACAAATGTGGAGTAAGATGGTTGCTGATACTAGGAAGTATTTTCAACGAGATACGAGGTCATATGAAGAGAAATGGAGGGCTCAATGGGTGTCTTTCTTTCAAAAAAATATCGATATGATTTATACATCAGGGAGAAGGTCTGGCCCTCGAGTTCTAGCTCGAGAACTTTTAGGTCTTAGTTTTTTTGGATACACCCCTGTTTGCACAGAGTTTCAACTCTCTTTTGAAAAACGAACCCCCACAAATATAGATTTTCGGGTTTATATGAGAAAGCTGAACGATTTACACTTCTTTGCAGATTTTAATAGCGACCCATTGAGTAAACAATTAATTATCTCTGCCATTTTATCATTTATTTCTGGGCGAGCATTTAACTATCGTGAGTTTGTGTAGCGCTATTTCATAGAAGCAAATTCTATTATAGCTAAATGAGCTACAATCAGTTATTGAAATATATGGTGCAGTACATAATTTTTTCTATTCAGCTCTAGAAATAGATTTTATTAAATACTGTTTGGCCAAAGGAAGTAGGGTTTGTTCCAAAGGAAAGGAAATGTCGCTCTCGATATGATAAACAGCCGGATTAGGCAGATTTCTTCTTGTGCAAATCAATTCTGTACGTATTGCTTCTGGTGTATGAATAAAACGTTTGGTATAGTTCTTCAGAAAAGAGGTATTTACTCCTCGATACTTTTCATCTTTACCTTCAAAAATAGTTACTTGGTATTCATATACTCGAGTACCTTGTTCATCACCATTACGTAAAAGCATGTAGCCTTGGTATGTATACAGAGGCATCACACCAATTACTTCGATATTTAAATGACTTTCAACAAATTCATAAATCTCCTTGCCCTCTCGTAAAGCAGGATCCATTTTATTCAAAGCATAGTTGATAATTTGTTCGATCTCTAACATCAAAGAGTCATCTTTAATCATTTTTTCGTAGGTGATCTTTACGGCCTCAATATCTGCTTGTGTCAGCCGTTGTGGGAAGGCCTGCTGAAGCGTCAACTTGTTTTCTTTAAACTGCTTTAAATTGTTGTAATGAAAAATTAAATCATTTAAATCTGGATAAAGTTTATTTGCATGAAAATGTCTATTTATTTTTTGCAAATAAGATAGAAGAATGTACTCCTTGTGTTCGAAATCTATAGATCCCTCGATAAACCAATTAGTGCTTAATGATTTCATAATGATGTGTTAGTTATACCTTAAATTACTTAAAAAATAACACTTTTGCAATAATGAGTTGCGGAACACTATACCTTATACCTGTGCCATTAGCGAAAAATGCTTCAGTAAAATCGCTTACCCCTTATCTGATAAATACCATTAATCAGATTAACGAATATATTGTTGAAAATGAAAAAAGTGCACGCCACTTTTTGAAAGAGGCTGGGCTAAAGATTCATCAAAATGAGTTGATTATTCATGATTATGGGAAACACAATCGTGATAAAAATAACCAAGATTTTCTCAAAGGCTTGCTAAAGGGGAATGATGTCGGTTTGATGAGTGAGGCTGGCTGTCCAGGTATTGCTGATCCTGGGGCTAATTTAATCCGTATAGCACATCAAAAAGGTATCAAGATTGTACCCTTAGTTGGGCCAAGTTCGATCTTGCTGGCATTAATGGCTTCGGGATTCAATGGGCAAAGTTTTGCATTTCAAGGCTATCTACCTATCGACAAAAACCAACGTGTCAAAAAATTAAAAGACCTGGAGGTATTAGCTGCTAAATATCATCAAACACAATTATTTATTGAAACCCCTTTTCGAAATCAAGCTATCCTTGAAGATATTTTAAAAAGCTGTAATCCAAAAACACAGCTCTGTATCGCTGCTAATCTAACAGCAATAGATGAATTTATTCAGACCAAAAGCATTAGCGAATGGAAAGCACTCATTCCTGATTTACATAAAAAACCTGCTGTTTTTATTTTAAGTAATAATATTTAATTGGTTTGTCAGCTCTTTTTCACATATTGAACGTGTACAAATCTTGCGAGTCAGATGAATTTTGATCCTCAAAAATTAAGTAACGATACACTTGCAGTGTTCTATAGACACCTCCTTAGGCCTAGAATGATTGAAGAAAAAATGCTTATTCTACTAAGGCAAGGTCGTATTGGTAAATGGTTTTCGGGTATTGGCCAGGAGGCGATTGCTGTTGGAGCCGCATTAGCAATGGAACCAGGAGAATATATATTGCCTATGCATCGAAATTTGGGCGTTTTTACAACTCGGAATATTCCATTAGTCAAATTAATGGCCCAGTGGCAAGGCAAAAAAGTGGGGTTTACAAAAGGGAGGGATCGTTCATTTCATTTTGGGACTCAGGAGTATAAAATTATAGGGATGATATCCCATCTTGGACCACAATTGGCTTTAGCTGATGGAATTGGACTTGCCAATGTCTTGAAAGGTAATCAACAAGCAACGCTCGTATTTACTGGTGAAGGAGCAACAAGTGAAGGTGATTTTCATGAAGCATTGAACTTAGCATCAGTCTGGGATCTTCCTGTCATTTTCGTTATAGAAAATAATGGCTATGGATTGTCTACACCCACCAATGAGCAATATCGATGCAAGAACTTAGTTGATCGAGCAATAGGGTATGGAATGGAGGGCCGGCAAATTGATGGAAATAATATACTTGAGGTTTATCATACGTTACATGAAGTTGCAGAAGATATTCGCCAGAAACCACGACCTGTTTTAATCGAGTGTATGACCTTTAGAATGCGTGGGCACGAAGAGGCATCAGGTGTTAAATATGTTCCTCCAGCATTATTGGAGGAGTGGGCAAAAAAAGATCCGCTACTCTCCTTCGAGAAATATATCCTCGAAAGAAGCATCTTAAATCAAACGGAGGTTAACAACATTAAGTCGGAAATCAAAAATGAAATAGATCAGGCAGTAGAACATGCTTTTGAAGAAGAGACTAGTAGCGCCAATACCCAAACAGAGCTGGCTGACATGTATTCAAGAACATTGAATATTGGATATTTTCAGAATATTACCCATTTACAAGAAGGCAAAAGGTCAGACAAGAGGTATTTGGATGCAATCAGTGATGGACTCCGGCAAGGTATGCGTACATACCCCAACTTAGTTATCATGGGTCAAGATATTGCTGAGTATGGTGGTGCGTTTAAAATTACACAAGGCTTTGTGGAGGAATTTGGCAAAGATCGTATTCGTAATACCCCCATTTGTGAATCAGCTGTTGTTGGTGCAGCTCTTGGCCTTTCTATCAATGGTTATAAGGCTATTGTAGAAATGCAATTTGCCGACTTTGTAACGTGTGGACTGAACCAAATTGTCAATAATTTAGCCAAGACACACTATCGATGGGGGGAGAAGGCAGATGTCGTTATACGTATGCCTACTGGGGCTGGTACTGCAGCTGGCCCATTTCACTCACAAAGCAATGAGGCATGGTTTACCAAAACACCAGGGCTGAAGATCGTTTACCCAGCGTTTCCTTTAGATGCCAAAGGCTTGCTATTGGCATCTATTGAGGATCCCAATCCTGTTATTTATTTTGAACATAAATACCTATACAGGAATATTTCGGAGTCAATTCCAGATGATGATTACACGATCGAAATTGGTAAAGCAAACTTAATACGAACAGGAAATCAATGTAGTATTATTACATATGGTTTGGGAGTACACTGGGCAATGGAATATCTAGATAAAAATCCTGGTATTTCTGCTGACCTCCTTGATCTACGTAGTTTACAGCCCTGGGATAAAGAAGCCGTTGAAAGAAGTGTGAGAAATACAGGTCGGGTATTAATCTTACATGAGGATACGATGACTAGCGGCTTTGGGGGAGAGATCAGTGCTCATATTGCGGAATACTATTTTGAGTATTTAGATGCCCCTATTGTTCGTTGCGCTAGCATAGATACGGCAATTCCTGCAAACAAGGCTCTCGAAGATAATTTTCTAGCTAAATCACGGCTAGATGAAAGTATAAAAAAGCTGTTGGCATACTAGCATATGCCGTATTTAAATTTAACCCATAATGTTTGTTGTTTTGAAATAACGAAGCATTATTTGGCTGAATCAATAGTGTGCTAACAATAAGTAAGGCTAATTTGTTTGAGCAATAGATCTTGCCAGTCGGATAACCTGGCGGGTATATCCATATTCGTTGTCGTACCAAATATAGAGCACGATTGATTTTCCGTCATTGGATACGATGGTGGCTGGCCCGTCTACAATGCCAGCATGGCTATTCCCAATCATATCACTTGATACGAGTTCATTTGATGCTGAATATTCTATTTGCTCCATTAGATCTCCGGAGAGGGAAACATTTTTAAAAATTTTCTCAAGTTCCTTTGAGGTGGTTTTCTTGTTGAGGGTTAAATTTAATATCCCTAAAGAAACATTTGGAGTAGGGACACGCACCGCATTCCCGGTAAGTTTTCCTTCCAGTTGAGGAATCACTTTGGCAACAGCTTTGCTAGACCCTGTTTCTGTAATCACCATATTGAGAGCTGCAGACCGTCCACGACGATATTTCTTATGGTAATTGTCTAGTAAATTTTGGTCATTGGTATAAGAGTGTACAGTCTCGATATGTCCTTTTTCTATCCCGAACGTATCTTCGATTATTCTTAATACAGGTACAATGGCGTTTGTTGTGCATGAAGCTGCTGAAAAAATAGTTTCTTTTTGATCAAAGCCTATGTGATTAATTCCAAAGACAATATTAGGCACATCCCCTTTACCAGGGGCTGTTAACAATACTTTCTCAATGCCTTTCGATTCCAGATGTTGTTTAAGTCCTTCGCGGTCCCTTACTATCCCTGTATTATCTATCAAAATTGCGTTGGAAATACCATACATTTTATAGTCAATTTCTTGAGGGTTTTTCGCAGCGATCATAAAAATCATCTGTCCATTGACAATCAATGCTTTATTATCGAAATCTTCAGTAATTATTCCCTTAAATCCTCCATGAACAGAGTCGTTACGAAGTAGCTCTGCTCGTTTAATGAGCTCTTCGTTGCTATAGTTGCGAGTTACAATGGCACGTAATCGTAAATGCGCTCCTTTGCCGGCTTGAGCGATGAGCTCTCGAGCTGCAATTCGACCAATTCGTCCAAAGCCATATAATACCACATCTTTTGGAGATGAATTGGTGGTTTCTTTATCTATATGATGATGGAGTCTTTGAGTAACAAAGTCGCCAATTGAAGAAGTATCGGCGCTAGAGTCTATCCATTCTAATGCAAGCTTGCCAATATCGATGCGAGAAGGAGCAAGATTAGATTTTGTAATGGCATGGGCTAAGTTGAGTGTTTCGGAAACAGAAATATCCTTGTTTGTAATTTGTTTAGCATGTTGGTGATGCGCTAAAATTTTGCTACTTCCAATATCAAATAAAGATTTACGAAAAAATACTAGTTCGATCGATCGATCAAACCAGAGCTTGCCCACAACGTGGTTTAGTTCAATTGCTTTTTTTTCTTTCTCGATCCAAGAGTTGAGCTCATTCTCGTATTTATCTAACATAGGTAGGGTTCGGATGATTTCAGAACAGCTCAAAAATAGAAAAGATTGGGTGATGACCCAATCTTTTCTATTTTAAACTTATGAATTCATGAAATATTAACCCAGATACGATTTTAAGATTCTACTTCTTGATGTATGGCGTAAACGCTGAAGAGCTTTATCCTTTATTTGCCGAACACGCTCACGGGTTAAGCTGAAAGTCTCACCAATTTCTTCCAATGACAGAGGGTGATTGGTGCTTAATCCAAAAAATAGAACAACGATTTCACGTTCACGTTCTGTTAACGTAGATAGTGATCGTTTAATCTCTTCTGAAAGAGACTCATTAATCAAATTGCTGTCTGTATTTGGATCTTTATTTTCCAGAACATCTAATAACGTATTCTCTTCACCCTGAACAAATGGTGCATCCATTGAAACATGGCGACCTGAATTGCTTAATGTATCAGATATTTTATCAACTGTGGTTTCTAAGGTATCTGCTAGCTCTTCAGGAGATGGTTCGCGTTCATATTCTTGCTCTAACTTAGAGAAGGCTTTGCTGATCTTACTTAAGGAACCGACTTGGTTTAAAGGTAAACGTACAATACGAGACTGCTCTGCAATTGCCTGCAGAATTGATTGACGAATCCACCAAACTGCATAGGAAATAAATTTGAATCCTTTGGTTTCATCAAAACGCTTTGCCGCTTTGATAAGGCCTAAATTTCCTTCATTAATTAAGTCCCCTAGTGTTAGTCCTTGATTTTGATACTGCTTGGCTACCGAAACCACAAAACGCAAATTGGTTTTGGTTAATCTTTCTAAAGCGACTTGGTCACCTTCCCGGATTTTTTGAGCAAGAATTACTTCTTCTTCGGCTGTAATTAAATCTACTTTACCAATTTCATGCAAATATTTGTCGAGTGACTGTGATTCGCGATTGGTAATGGATTGTGTGATTTTGAGTTGTCTCATTTAGGAAAAAAATACGAATAGTATTCAACTACAAAGTTATGAAAATACCAGCCAATATGAAAGTTAAAAATTAAATGGTACGCAGATTCAACTCGCCAATGCAACTTTTTGATTCAAATAACGGAAGAAAAGAT
>CALLKE010000052.1 GCA_938008555.1 uncultured Pedobacter sp. | reverse complement strand
GGCACTAGGATTCTTAAATACAAGCTCTCTCAGTTCTGCCTCAAACCACTTCACTATAGCTTGTTTTTGCAAGGATAAAGACACAACATGAAAACGTTGTTTTTTCTGAGTAATCGGCAAGATGTAACGACCGCATTCTTCGCAGATCAGATCATCGCAGGATTCATCAAAATCATCGGGGATTGGGATTTTGTTCTCGCAATCCGGGTTGATCAGACCGTCAAAATCCAACGCATCTGAGGGATTGGCGCATTTGATAAAATAATGCTCTTTAAGCTGGATAAAGCCAAGCTCTCCCAGGTGATAAGACGCCTCTAAATAAACCTGATTCGGGTTAATCCACGAATCGCTGGACTCAAGCAAAGCTTGTACTGCATCTTCATGCGCAGCATTTTGCTTTAGGCAAGATCGTAAGGCCATAGCAATCCTTCATCCATGTTTTAAAAGCTGAGCGTCCTTTTTTATCCAAAACATATTCTGAATAGCAAATCATAATATGACCTGGATCAGCTGCATCGACTCTGAAAAATAGGGTGACCTTTTTTCCTTGAAACACCACTCTTACTGAATCGATCATGGCAATATCATCTAAAATATCACCAACTGCCTGATGCAGCGCTTCGAGCTCTTCTGCAATCGGATCAGTCGGATGAGTTGTTAAAATTAAATGAGTGTTGTTTTTAAGGTGGGGCGATCTGAATTTAAGCTCAAATAGCTTGAGTTCCTTATCGATTTCACTTGCGCACGACCGAAGGAAAGTCTTCACTTGAGCAGCAAAGTTGTAATCCTGCATGTTGATGAAGGAGCAATCCTTATCGAAGTAAGAACTTACCAAACGATCGGCTATTTTCAATCCTTGGTTGGAACATTTGGCACAAAGGTTTACTTGATTAGCATTGGAAGCAAAATCCAGGATAATCCAATCCGGCTTATGGCCATGAACAATGCGATTAGAGCTTAACAGCAAATCTGCATCACTGGCTCTGCGGATAAAGAGATACAGCCGATCTTCATGATAAAACAAACCCTGAAGATGAGTCTCAAAGCTGTCATTTTGCTCTTCATCATGAGATTTGAGAGTAGCTCGCACCACATCTTCAGTCACAAATTCTTTGAAAGACGCAGCGGGCTGGCGTGGCGGGCTTTTCAGGGCAAAGGAGCCAAAACCTTTCTTTTGCACATTATCGAAATGATAGACATGCTTGAGTAACTCAGGGTCAGCCTTAAAGAGGGCAAACAGCATGCCTTTCTTGTCATATTTATCGTCTTTAACCAATAGCTTGGCCATGGTTTCAGCGGAAAGGACGGGTTTTGCAATTTCAGTGATAGCAGCTTCAAGTTTGGCGTGGTTAAAATGGTGAACCAGGAAATAATTGAGCAATTCTTCAGGAAAGTCAGTTAAAGTCTTGCGCATTTGCTGCACAGAAAATTCATGGGGAGGTTTTTGCATGGATAGGTCAAACAACAGGCCAAGCTGGCGTCCTGATAAGGAATCAAGCCAATCTTTACGAATCTTGGCATCTTGGTAATCGTGGATCAGCCTATCAAGGGGCATTTCCAGATGACTCTCCCAAAATTCACGATTCGGATGGATTCTTTCCATCAACACTTCATTGTTTAACACCATTTGCAGCATTCGTTTTAACCTCCACTGTTTTTCTAATTGCAATTACTTTCCCAAGAATCCTTAAATCTTGGCCCTTTTTGACATGGATGACATCATGCTCAGGGTTTTCAGGCCGAAGTTCCACGCCGGTTAAAGTTTGATAAAAGGTTTTGCAGGTCGCTTCATCATCAATCAGAGCCACCACAACCTCACCATTCAGCGCACTTGGCTGAGACCTAACCACGACATAATCTTTGTTATGAATACCGATACCAATCATGCTATCCCCGCAAATTTGAAGGGCAAAGCACTCCCCGCGTGCAAGGCTTGCATCCACACAAAACTCACCCAAATCATCCTGAATCGCTAAAATCGGATGTCCTGCCGCCACACGTCCTATCACTTGAATAGGCATAATATGGGGAATTTGATCTGACTTTAGGGGTTGATCCAAGATCTCAATGGCCCGAGCTTTTCCATGTCCCCGACGCAAATAGCCCTTGCTCTCGAGCTGTTGAATAATCTCTAGCGCTGATACGGCAGAAACACCACGCTCAGCTGCAATTTCCCGCAACGAAGGAGCAACGCCATATTGCTCTTTAAGACGGCAGATGACAGCAAACGTGTCCTCTTGAGCCTTGGTCAGTCCTATGGACTTCCTAGGGCCAGGTTTAGTTTTCTTGGGCGTATCCATCGCTTTTTGATTGAACCTCATATCCTAAAATTTAACTTAAATTTATCATACCTAACAGGCGTTAGGTTAGTCAAGAGCTATTTGTAACATATGAAGTTCTTGTGAACAAAATCTCTCTGGAAGCTGTACATAAACCACATGCTAATCAGATGAGGTCCCTTATGCCAGTCGCAACAGCACAAAACTATGATCGCCTAAAAGAAGTTGCACATATTATTGCTACAGCAATTATGCGTGTGCAATATAGTCAAAACCTAGGCAAATCAAGGCTTTCAGAGAAACTTTCTCTTGACTTCTCTTCAAAAGGAAGCGCTTCTAGAGCAGGTTTGTTAGAGAAAACTAATTATGGTCAAGATCATGAAAGAATCTGTTATTAAGCAAGTTTTAGCTTTACAAAGTAAAAGCACTGCAGAACTTAAAGAACTGTGGCGAAGTATTTTTGATACCGATGCGCCGCCCCATTCCAAAACCTATCTCATCCCAAGGCTGGCTTATCGTCTGCAAGAGCTTGCTTATGGCCCTATGGCTGAAAAGTCAGCAAAGCAGCTCGATAATTTAGCTGATCAAATGGAGAAAGGTAAAAAGTTCACCAATCACTATATGGCTTCTAAGCCCTTAGCCGGCACCAAGCTCATTCGCGAATTCCAAGGTGAATTGCATGAGGTGCTGGTATCAGAAAACGGCTTCATTTACCAAGGGCAAAGCTATAAATCCTTGTCTGCCATTGCCCGCAAAATCACCGGCACTCGTTGGAACGGACCGGCCTTTTTTGGTTTGCGCAGTAATAAGGAGGCCTGATGAATAAAAAGATACGCTGCGCCATTTATACACGTAAATCCCATGAGGAAGGATTAGAGCAGGCTTTCAACAGCCTAGATGCACAAAGGCTTGCCGCTGAAAGTTATATTGCTAGCCAACAACATGAAGGATGGGTCGCTTTAAGCAAATCTTATGATGATGGAGGTTATTCCGGTGGCACGTTAAATCGCCCGGCTTTGCAAGATTTGTTTCAAGATATTGAAAATGGTTTGGTTGATTGTGTGGTGGTTTATAAAATTGATCGTTTATCGCGCTCCCTGATTGATTTTTCCAAGATTGTGGAGTTGTTTGATAAGCATCAAGTGACGTTTGTTGCTGTAACCCAATCCTTCAACACTTCAAGCTCTATGGGCAGGTTAATGCTCAATGTTCTGCTTTCTTTTGCACAATATGAAAGAGAATTAACAGGCGAACGTATCCGCGATAAATTTGCAGCCTCCAAGAAAAAAGGCATGTGGATGGGCGGTAATCCTCCACTTGGTTATGATATTTGTGACCGCAAGCTGGTTATCAACCAAGAAGAAGCAAAACTGATTCGGCATATCTTTAGCCGGTTCTTGGTGTTGCGTTCTACCACCAATCTGGCCCGTGAGCTTAATCAGCAAGGCCATCGCACCAAACGTATCACCAGCAAAACCGGTAAAGAATATGGTGGCCAGTTGTTCACAAAAGCCAATTTGCGCAGAACTCTAGTTAACCCGGTTTATAAGGGGTTTGTTTCCCATAAAGATGCTGTTTATGAGGGGGAACATGAAGGTATTCTAGCGCCTGAATTATTTGACGAAATACAGCGCGTTTTTGAAAAATGCCCGCATGTTCGTGGCAGAGAATCTGCGGCTAAGGACCAGGCACTACTGAAAAATCTTATTCGTTGCCAAGTGTGTGATGTAGCAATGACACCGACCTACACCAAAAAGAAGGATAAGCGCTATCGCTATTATGCCTGCAGCAATCATTTGCGCGGTAAAAGCTGTACCTCTCATCATAAAACCATTGCATCCAACGAGGTTGAGCGTTTCGTGGTACAGCAAGTGCGTGAGCTTCTTAAATGCCCTGAAATTACCGCTAAGACCTTAAAATCTCTGGAGGGGCAAATCTCCACCGATGAATCATTTGCAATGCTACAGCAAATCGATGTGATTTGGGATTCGCTTTTTCCGGTTGAGCAATACCGAATCATCTGTTTGCTGATCAAAGCAGTATTGGTACGAGAAGACGGCATTGATGTGCGCATCCATACAGATGGACTGCAGAGTTTACTGCTTCATGCCGGCATGGAGGCACGCCTATGAGCAAAGGTGAATTATCGGTATTCATGCCCATGCGCCTTAAAAAACGAGGCGGTAGAAAGATGGTGCTGGTTCCGGAAGGCAAAGCTCAATTAGCCGTTCAAAATGCAGCTATTGACACCACATTGGTCAAAGCCTTAGTTCGTGCCCACCTATGGCAACGCCAGCTTAAATCCGGCAAATACCAAACCATGCAGGACCTATGCGACGCCAATAAAGTCACAGCCAAATATGTGCAGCTGATCCTGAGACTCAATTTTCTTGCCCCCAAACTCAAAGAAGCTATCCTTTTAGGCAATCAACCTCGCCATATGAAACTCGCTGATCTTATGCAAAATATCCCAAGCCTCTGGCATGAACAGGGCGAATTATTTGGCTGTGAGGTGGTATGATTTGTTTTGACTCCAAAACACTTTGTGCGTATAATATAGTAGCTAGATGTGCTTTGTAACTAAAGCTGGGATTAAAATATAGGTAATGAAAGTGTCGCCTCAGAAAATAATTGAATTAAATAGGGATAGTTTTTGCTTAAAAGCTTCTATTGATGGAAGTGGACCAGTTGCTATTGTTATTGGTAGCCATAAATATTATCCGAGCACCTTTTCTGAAAACCTAAAATCAAAGTTACAACTTATTTGCGCGGATACACGTGGCTTTGTCCCTGCATTATCAGATCATAGCGAAAGTGATTTCACCATTGCCAAAATCCTTCAGGATATTGAAGCTCTACGTCTATCTTTGGGTGCTGATAAAATTATCCTTATCGGACACTCAATCCATGCTTTTATGGCACTTGAATATGCGCGCCAGTTTCCAGATAAGGTAAGCCATCTCGTATTAATCGCCTCAAGTCCTACAGCAGGGTCAGAGATTTACAAAGAAGCAGATCGATATTTTGAGGAATCAGTTTGCCCAGAGAGGAAAGCTGCATTTGCAGCAAGTATGCAAAAATTTATTGAAAGTGGTGACCAATCTTTTGTAGCGCGTCTGCTATCATTTGGCCCAAGAATTTGGTATGACGCAAATTTCGATGCATCCAAACTTTGGGAAGGCGTAGAAATTAATTCCGTCGGAGCTGGAATCATATGGGGTTCTATGTTTGCAGATTATGACCTATCTTCAGCGCTAAAAGCGATTAAGTGTCCAATTTTTCTTGCGCTTGGAAGGTATGATTACTTTAATCCTCCGCATTTATGGGAAAAATATCGTGAGCATGCATCAGATCTAACAATCCGTATTTTTGAAGAAAGCAGCCATACACCGCAACTCGAAGAGGCTCATAACTTTGACGAAGAGTTGATGAGGTGGCTAGATAATAAAATTAATGGTAATTTATGAAAACACTTCATTTTGATTTTTATGACGAATCACGCAAAAGGCTGGTCCCGGTCAGTGTTTACCTCCCAGAAAAAGCAGACGGCCTGCTGCCAACAATAGTGTTTGGACCAGGATATCAAGGGCTAGAAGGTCTCACGGAAGAAGAATTGCTCAAGAGCTATAAATGCAAGCAATACACCTATCTAGCAGAATATTTTACCGAAAAAGGCTATGCATTTGTAAGCATACAGCACGATGTTTTCGGTGATGTTGATGGTCTTGAGAAGGTTGATCCAAATGCGATTCAAGATGAAGCTAGGCGGCATTTATACATCCGCGGGGAAGCCAATATTCTATTTGCTTTAGCGCAATTGAAAAAGCAAAATTTACCTTTTAGCCTAGATAGTTTAATACTTAGCGGCCATTCCAATGGAGGCGATATTGCGAAATATTTTGCGAATCAACATCCAGATTTAGTCAACTGTGTGATTTTATTTGATGCAAGAAGGGCAAGATTAAGGCCTGTATCGCCTCTGTCAGTACTCATGTTTGAAGCAGATGACACCACAACAGATGTCGGCGTTATCGCTGAGCCGGTCCAAGAAAATAATTCCATGCGTGCGAATCTTGATTTAAAGGTTATCAAGCCAAGTGGCGCTCTTCACGCAAGTTATATCGATTGTGAAATAACTGAACCACTGAAGAAGAAAATTTATGCCGCGCTAGATTGGTTTTTGGGAAGCAAGATATGATCATGGAACCGGAGTTACTAAAAGCCGTCACTCAATCTTTGGAAGATTACTTTGGTGGCGAAGTTACAATTCAAGATGTCAAATTGTTAAGTGAGTCTGATCGAAGAAATAGGATTGCACGTTTGTTTTTATCTATAGATGCCCGTGATACCCAATCTGTCATCTTCAAACAATCACTCTCTGATAAGGGCCAAGAAACCACGGATGATGATATTCTAGCGAGATTTTCTAGAGATTTTGCCGGGCTCAAATTCTTAAACGGGTCTGACATTAATCACTCTATTCCGAAATTTTTAGGCGCCAATCAGGATTTTAGATTCATCCTCCTTGAAGATTTAGGTGATACGCATATCAGTCTGGTCGATAGCTTGACTAAATCTGATCCTGATAAAGCAATAGCCGCGCTCAGGCGCTTTACCAAATCTCTTGCGCATTTTCATATGGCAAGTTACGAGCGTCTAGGGGAATATGATGAACTATTGGTGTCCGCCTATCCGAAGAGAGAAACGCTAAAAGACCGCATAAAATGGAATCAAGAGGACCTGCTGCCTAAATTAGAATCTGTTTGTGAACTCCTTGGTATTTCTTGTACAAACGATTTGAAACAAGAAGCATCTGACGTGATCGAAAAAACCTTAAGCCCTGGGGATTTTTATGTGCTAACCCATGGCGATATTTGCCCTGATAACGTATTTGATCATGAAGATAAAGACGAGCTACAGCTTATTGATTTTGAATGGGTCAGACCTGGCAGTAGCTTGCTGGATGCGACTTATTTTAGGATGAATTTTCCTACCTGTTGGTGCGCCAAAGCTTTGCCTGAAGATGTGATATTAGAGCTTGAATCATTGTATAGAAAGACCATTGCAAGCAAAATTGAGGCAAGCCTTGATGACAGAAAATACAATGAAAGCTATGTCTCAGCTTGTGGTTTTTGGCTAATTGGTTCTATGCAATTTGCCTTGCGCATCATGGATAAAGATGAGTGCTGGTCATCCGGTCCGGTACCTGCTGATTCATTATGGAATCCAGAAGCAAACTTGGCTAGACCGCGCTTTATCTCAAGGTTAGAAGCATTTATCCAGGTATCAACGGCTTATGATTACTTGCCGTATTTGCGTTTGGCTGCAGAAGAAATCCTCGCGAAAGTTTATGACAAATGGGACGACGCCAGACCGCTTGATTTATATCCTGCGTTTCAAAACTAGAAGTCTAAGCTGGATGTGTTATGTCCAACTAAGCCTTGATGATCTGGATCGTAAAGCGTCAGCGCGAAAGGACTATAGCCTGCTGCTTCTGCCTCAGGGTGAGCCTCCTTATAGCTTGCTGCGAATTTTAAAGATTCATTTTCTTCTATAAGTTTTTTAGTCCAAGACCAAGTTAGCTTTTCTTGGTGCATATTGAGCAACGTTACTTCTTCAGGTTCAGATATCCAGGAAATCAAGCTTTCCATCAGACTGTTGCTATCTGCCTTATTGTTGCTCAAAACGATCACAAGAGTATCGCTTTTAGGTGCGTATCCAAAGAAACTACTAAAGCTATCAAGATCACCTTGATGTCCTATAAAATCACCTAAATGTGTTGAGCTTTGAGTATTAAGCCCAAGGTTAATGATGTCACCATCTGAATCTGTGCCGTAATTTTCAAGCATAGCATCTCTGATGACTTTCGGTGATAACTTGAATAAGTAATTACCCCATTTGATTAAGTCATCTCTTGTAGAAATGACGCTGCCGGCTCCTACAGCATTTGACATATCAAGAAAAACTTTTTCATTAAGATTTGGTGCAAGATTCTCGCAGCAAGTGGATGATTTAAGTGCAAAATAGTTTTTAGCAACCGGACAAAATGATGATGTCATGCCTGCAGGCAATTTTATGAAGTGATCAAATACATGGTCCAAAGTATCTCCGTTTGTTTCTTCAATGAGTTTCCCAACGAGCAAATAATTTGAGTTTGAATAGAGATGCTTTTTGCTCGCATCAAACGAAATAGACCTGAGTAATTCCACTGCACTGATTGGTTTGTTGAGGGCTTCTGGCACAGTCAGTCCATCACCGTAACTATCCAAATAATCGCTAAGCCCAGATCTATGAGTTAATAAATCAAGTAAACTGACCTCAGATGTCCAATCTTTACCGATAGCTTTGAGCAAAGCTGAGCCCGGAAATAACACATTTAATTTTTTGGTTAGGAATTCCTGAAGTGGTGTTCCTGGATATTTCTCATGCAAGGTTACAAGCATCATATACGCTGTCATATGTTTAGAGGCTGAACCTATGTAAAATTGCGTATCATCGTTCGCTTGTTTAGATGAAGTTTTAAAAACCTTACCACCACGAACAATTGCCACAGTCGAGCTCGCTGTTGACTCATGGGTGATTTTTTCTAAATTATCTTGGAATTGTTTCATAGACTCTGATGCATATGCGCTATTGCCAAAAAGCGTAATGAAAATAGTTATTAATGATAAAAATTTAAGCATTTTGCATTATACCATAAATTATTAACTTTTTCCATATAATATATACGGCTCATCTACGTCTTCATGAATAGATACTTGATGCCAGCCATATTTTTCATAAAAAGAAAAAGATTTGGGGTTATCCATTGCAGCTTTTAATGTCATGGGTCTGGCCAGATTTTCTTCTGCAACTTGTAACAATTGCTTTCCAATGCCTTTGCCTTGAGATTTTGGGTGCACAAATAAATTATGTATAAAGTTATCGGATGTGTAAATTGAAACAAAGCCAACAATGACTCCAGTTTCTTCAGCAACCCATACCTCATCTTCCTGTGTAGATTTTACATAGTCGCCAATTTTAAATTCCTCAGCTGGCCTTAATATAAAAGTATGCTGGCGAGTGATCTGGAAAAGCTCCTCTAGAGCGTCAATATCTTCTATGTTTGGCTTTCTAAAATTTATCATCCCAAAACCTTCTTCATGAAGTAACGTTTTTGTCCAGCAGGGCAATTCTCAAGAACGCCAAAAATCTCATAACCATGCTTTAGATAGAAATCTTTTGCTTGGTTATTAAATGTATCCAAATGGCTCAATTTGGCGCCCATAGCCCTAGCATCGGCTTCAACTTGATTAAGTAATAAAGCGCCTAATCCTTTATTTCGATAATTTTCTTCCACAAAGAGTACATTAGACCTGCTGCGTAAGTAGCGCCGGTTTTTTCTGATGCAATTTCCTTTTCGACTCCGTCGGACTAGGCTGGGGAGAATCCATTTTTAAGGTTCACCAACCCCGCGATAATATTGAACTTCACGCCGTAACGCTTGCGTTTATTGCGATAGCGGTCTGACAGAATTTTGAAGGTTTTGAGTTGTGCAAAGACGTGCTCGACCTTGACGCGCAACCTTGAAAGGGCTGCGTTGTAGGCTTTTTCCTCGGGGTCCAGTGGCGTGTTTTTCGATGTTTTATAAGGAAACTCCGCATTGTGATGGATGTCCGCGATGCCTTGGTAGCCCGCATCCACATAAACGCGAGTCTCAACGGGAGGGGGCCTTTCAAGCTTAAATACCTTGAAATCATGGGCTGAGCCCGGCTGCGTTTTTGAGACGTGGACGATGCGACCTTTGAGCGTTGTGCGGATTTCTGTTTTGAGGGTGTGGCGCTTTTTCTTACCTGAATAGTAAGGTTTTTGGCGTCTTTGCGGGCAATCGATCGGTTGTTCGGTGGCGTCAATGATGAGACTTTCCATCTCTTCTTTGGAGAGTTTTTGACACTTTTGGATGGCCATAACGCTTGCTAAAATCGGCTCAAGCCGTTGTATAATGCGGCACACCCGGGAATCATCGACCCCAAACAGATGACCCACAAACATCTGTGTGATATAGCTGCGATAATACAGCAAAAGCATCAAAATCATGTCCGAAATGTGCATTTTATACGCACGACCGGGCCGTTTATAGCGCAAAATCACCCGTTTTTGCCACTTTGGTTCCACTTTTTCAAGAATTTCATCAAATTGAGTGACATTTATTCCAAAAAGACGCTGAAATGTCTTGGGATTCTTGCGAATTTTGATGTGTCTTAGGCTCATGGAGACTCTCTTTCATCGGTAAGTCTCCATACTTTTACATAATTCCCTCTAAATTTTCTACTTTCGCAGCAGGTCTATTAATAGCAAAGCATTCCCCTAAATAAAAGCAAGTTCTAATGCCTGCAATGATTAAGCCGCCTTCTTTGATAACATAATCTTTCAAAACTTCAGTATCACCATGAAATGAAACTTGGCTAGCAACAAAAGCATTGATTTTATCATTGAGCGTTTCTGCTTCTTCGTTTGTAGCAGGAGATAATTTGTAATCTGCAATCATAATTCTTTCCGCAAATAAAGTTTCGCCATAGGACCTTCATTTTTATATCCGATGCGTTTATAAAATTCATGTGTTCCGTCATGTGCGCGTCTCAGACCAGAGGTTAAATCAATAATGGCCGGCGAGTGCTGTTTTGCAATATCCTCAACAAATTTCATGATTTTTTTTCCTATGCCCATGTTTCTGTGATTTGTTGATACAACGATCCCAACAATAGAAAAGCGTGTTGCATCTGAAATCAAATGATCTGTTGTTGTCCAAGCAATAAAGCCTGTAATTTCTTCATTCATTTCACAAACCGCAACACCGTAACCAGGATTCTTTACGAATTTTAGAAACCTTCTATTCAAATCCTCCAAAGTAGCTGGGTAGCCTAGCTCTGATAAAAGAGGCAAAAGTTTTGGTGTATCATCAATTGTTGCATACCTTATCATCATAAAACCTTCTTCATATAATAGCGTTTATGACCTTTGGGGCAGTCGTCTAAAACGCCAAAGACCTCATAGCCATGTTTGATGTAAAAGTCTTTAGCTTGAAAATCAAAAGTATCGAGGTGAGCTAAAGTCGCGCCTAATTGTTTTGCTTTTTCTTCGGCCTGATTCAATAAGATTGCCCCCAAGCCTTGATGACGGTAATTTTCCTCAACAAAAAACACGCTGATGTAGAGGATTTTCCATATGTACACATCAGCACAAAGGCCTGCAATCACTTCGTGGTCGTTCTTAATCGTGAAATTTAGATTAATCACTTCTGGTTTCTGAGTTGCAGGAACGCATAACTTGTTAAACTCAAATAACTTTTGATCTATGGTGTTATACGCATTTGGGGCATTAAATTCCAGCCTATAACTGGTGTTTGGTATGGGCAGATTGTAGTCGGTATTTTCTGTGTAATTTATCCAATCTGTCAGCTCTTGAGCGACTTCATGCAAAGCAAGATCGGTTGTATCAAGTATTTTTACATTCGCAACTTCTTCATAGCTTTTAAGGGAAGATAATCTGCCAAAGTCCATGATACTTGCAGCGTCTTCTTGGATAACGTGCGGCGCCCACTGCGGATCTTGGGTGTGCATGCGAAGCCAAGCCGACCAGTTCAGCATATTTTGATCAGCACCATAGGTGTTCCGCTTTTTGAGGCGCCTAATACGTTCAAAATCGCTGACATCTAAAAGACAGAAGTTGATTTTATCTATCTGTTTGGCTGAAGGGCAGCTCAGTATTTCGCCTAAAACAATTTGTCCAAGCAAGCAGGCATCTTTGTCTTCGCTCAATAATTTCTGTAACCACTTCTCGGTAGATTCCCCGCGCCATTTTTTATCAGCACCTTCTGGTACGCCAATATCGTCAAAATCATAAACAGCGATGTCATCTACCAAAAGCTCTTTTAAATGAGGCATGACTGCTGTTTTACCGCTGCCACTGGCGCCGCCTATAAAATATAATCTCATAAAATTTTCCTTATATTATAAGAGTCATACGCTCTCTCTATTGCGCCATTCGGCAGAAAAACAGGCTGCAAGTGTTCAAAGCATTGCATACGATCGTCACCACCTTCATCAGACAGAAAGATGTATTCACAATAGTCGCTGATGTCTTGGATGATACGTTCAAAACGATAGTAGGCCATCGCATCCTGATTTATCTTTATTTTGTCATAGCCCTGATAAAATAGTGATTCTTCTTCGGCGGCTGTCAGGGAACTCACCCAAATACCAGCGCCAATAAACATCAGATCTCGCTCAACGGGAGCAAAGATGAGGGTATCCCAGTCAACGATATAAAGGGCTTCTTTATCAACAATCAGGTTCCAGCCATGTATATCAGCATGGCACAAAACATAGTTGAGGGGCTGTTTTTGGATCGTGATTGCAAGCTCTTCAGCGCGTTCAACCAGTTTTAGTATTTCGCACCTTTTTGATTTCAGGAACAGTGCCATTTTTACAGCGACATGCTCTTCAAAAACTTCATTTTCAATGCGTATCAGAAATGCTTTGACGGTCTCGCGCCATTTAGAAGAGAAGGTCTCTCGCGGTACATCTTTTGTTATTAATGCAGGAATATCGGTGCTGTGAAGCTTTGTAATGGCCGCACCAAATTGAGCCCACTGATCTTCTGATAGTTTAGCTTCTACGCCATTACGACCTTCGACATAAGGGTACAGAATTGCTTTGAACGATGCTAAGCTTGTCCAAAGTTGCTTTGTTTTGGTAGCAAGAGGTGGGATCACTTGCTTGATACCCAGATCAGCCAAATATTTTGGCACCGATACCGAAGCTTCTAAAAACTCACCTCTTCTTAATTTTAAGAAATAATCCGTTTGATTGCTTGTTGTAACGCGATAAACAGCCGTTTTGAAATCAGCGCCAAGAGGTAGAAACATTACCTTGTTCACAGTCAAACCATAGGCATTCCGTAAACACGCAATGATTTCTTCGTCTTTGAGATCAGGTTTTATTAGCATTATTGGTCACTCATTATAATAGTCATCGTTCCTGTTAAATAAATTTAGATACGCATAACATATGTAAACATAACATATTTCTTGTTGGAAGGATAGCGCAAACTGCTTTCCAGAT
>CALLKE010000051.1 GCA_938008555.1 uncultured Pedobacter sp. | reverse complement strand
TAAGTTCCGTTGTAATCTTATAACCTTTTGAATTTGTAATAAAGTCAGAATTCATTAGATATGCTTCATGCAAAATCTCAATTAATGTATTTTTTATGTTATGAATTTCATCATAATTTTTTCCTTTAAATAATTTGGAAGTAAAAGCTATGTTTTAGTACTGAACAGAGTCTAGGAATTTGACTACTAAACTGATGAAATTTTTGGTTATTCTCTGTCTCTCTTAAAAATTTTAGCACTATTAATTAATTATTTTTAAAAATGACAAAAATGTAATTTTGAGATCTTCTCGAAATATATAGTCTATGCTGAGATGACAAAAATTTATTTAATATTAATCTTTTAAAACTATTAAAGTTGTTATGATTTTATGTGCTTAAAAAAATAAAAATGAAATAATTAGATGACTCCAAGGCTAGTTAGAGACACATTCTTAATGTAATTTACACTGTTATTCCTTTAAAGAAAAAATACAGTTGATCAAAATAGTTTTTTATAGAAAAAAGGGTGGATAATTTAATTATTAAACTTATTGGTATATTTATTAGATAGAAGGGGCTTTGTTGCACAAAGATTTCATAACTATATGATTTTAAAAGTTTTGATTATTTTTTGATCCAAAATTAAATTTATTTAAATCAGATGCTTACATATTTATGCAACAAAGCCTCATTTTAAGGGATGTTATCAAGTGCTACAAAATTTTTTTGAAAAGAGTAGATTTTTAGTTATTATAGTTATTATAAATTGCATAATATCTTCTATTTTTTTATATTTATCAACTATATATCTTCTAATTGATGCAATAATTTTTATTATAAAAAATATATATGCAACTAATTTTGAAGTAAAAATAGTTGTTGTTAAATTTTTAAAAATCCTCGATGTCTCGTTAATTGCTATTACATTTCATTTAATTTCAGCAGGTTTTTATAAATTATTTATTCAACAAGCTATTTTTGACAATAGTTCTTTTCTTAAGACACTATCAATTAATAAGTTTCATGATCTAAAAATTATTATATTACATGTATCTATTATAGTTATAGTCATCTTGTTTTTAGAAGATATTGTTGTTTTTGGTGGAACTTTAGCCAACTTATATGCTGGTATTTCTTCTAGCCTAGTCATATTAGCAATAATTTTTACTTGTAAGCTATTCGATAATGATCATCACAAAGACGATGAATAACTTAAATCGCAAGGACTCATTTATAATTACTCTTTTATTTGAGCATTTAATTGAAGTTAAGATTAGAGATCGTCATGTATTGAGAAAAAATGTCTGATTCAAACTTCACTAAACTCAAAATTGCGTCAAAGATTGCAGCTTCAAATAGAAATACTGCACTCTTTCTTTAATCAAAAAATCTCCGACAAACCCGGTACGGTTCAAGTATAAGCAGAGGAAAACTATGGACGTTCTATTTTCGAATTTTTTAGATAAACCTGTTTGGATGTGGATTTTCTTTATCCTTATTGTACTTGTCCTGCTTATTCTAGATCTTGGAGTATTTCATCGTAAGGTAAGAGAGATTGGTGTTAAAGAAAGCTTAGCACTATCAGCATTTTATATTACATTAGGTTTACTTTTCGGCGCATGGGTGTGGTGGTATCTCGGACCCACGGCAGGGATTAACTATGTAACCGGTTTTGTAATTGAAAAATCATTAGCGATGGATAATATCTTTGTCATTGCAATGATTTTTTCATATTTCTCGATACCAAGAATTTATCAGCATAGAGTCTTATTTTGGGGAATTATAGGTGTAATTTTTCTAAGAGCTATCATGATTGGCGTGGGCGCAACACTGGTCAGCCAATTTTCATGGGTTCTTTATATATTTGCAGCCTTTCTTATTTTTACAGGGATAAAAATGTGGCTAAGTGTTGATAAAGAATATGAAGTCGGAAATTCTCCTATTTTGAACTTTATTAAAAAAAGATTTCGTGTCACTGAGCAGCTTCATGCAGAGAAGTTCTGGGTGAAAAAGATTGATCCAAAAACTAACCAATTAACCTGGTTTATGACACCACTTTTTCTAGCCTTGATCATGATTGAATTTGTAGATCTGATCTTTGCAATAGATAGTGTTCCTGCGATTTTTGCGATTACGACAGATCCATTTATTGTTTATACTTCAAATATTTTCGCAATTTTGGGATTACGTGCTTTATATTTTGCCCTATCAGCAATGGTCGACCGCTTCCATTATTTGAAGTACGCATTAGCAGTATTGTTAGTCTTTATTGGATCAAAAATTTTTATAGCTGATGGATTAGGTATAGCAAAAATTCCACCGCCAGTCTCCCTTTCGATCACGTTCATCATCTTGTTTACAGGAATTCTATACTCTCTTTGGAAAACAAAAGATCAAAGTACTCATAGGTAAAAATTACAATCCTTTAAATAATTAATAGCTACCAATAAAACAGTGGCTGTTAATTATTCTGATTATAAGTTTTCCTAAAATTAACATAATACACGTTATACGAAATGTGTTATAATTTTCCTTAGAAATCAATGCTGTAGTTTCTAGTTTATAGCCCAATCACACCCGATTGGGCTTTTTTTATGACTTTTCACGTTCCACGCCTATTATTTAATCAATGTTTCACGACTTTGTTCATATTAGTTAAACAATCGTGGTTAATCATAGGGTCTAAAAAAACGGCTCCAAAAGCCCCTTTTCTCCGGTTCCTGTTCAACATGCTCCGGCACGGGAATCCGCTTATTTTCCGTCTGCTCCGGAGTAGTCAATCCGTCATGTTTCAGCTCAGGTTCTGGCCGAGGATCCGTTGCTATATCCTGTTTAAAGCTCTGATCGGTAAAGGTAGTCATATTGGCTTTTGGTGCTTCTAGTAAGCGCTGCATAGCTTCAATCTGTTCTTGATAAAACGATTCACGTTCTAAAGATTGATTTTCTCTCTGTATTGCCTGATTTAATTGTTTTTCCAGTATGTCAACTTGACGTTTTAGTAAGTCAACTTCTGTCAAGTTTTGACTGTTAGTTGATTGACTTTGGTTGACAGTAGAGTTGTTTTTTTGTGGTTCCCCAAAAACTCTTAGGGCCTCTGAAAAGTCAATTAATCCATCAGATCCTTTAGATAAATTTCCTTTGTTTATATGTGCATATATGGCTTGTCTTGAATATCCATAAAGCTTAGCTAACTCTGAAACTGACAGTTTTTTCATTATGTAAACCAGTTTTCAACTTGTGTTAATACCTGACTGTTAACTTAACAATTTCAAGATCGGAAGAGCACA
>CALLKE010000050.1 GCA_938008555.1 uncultured Pedobacter sp. | reverse complement strand
GGGAGTGTAAAATAAACTGTGTCAAAGGATAAAATGTTGTTGTTATTAAGCTGTTGAAATATGGGAAACTCCCTTCGAGTTTTCCATATTTCAACAGCTATGTGTTTCGCAGATGTTTCTCAATTCTATCCCCAAACAAGATGTATAGCTGCGACAAAGTTAGTGTCCAATTGTGTACGGGCATAGTCCATTTTTCAGCTATTTTTTGAACCACCAAATATATCAGCTTTAGCAGTGCATTATCTGACGTAAATGCTCCTTTAGTTTTAGTCACTTTACGCACTTGGCGGTGGAAACCCTCCACAATATTGGTTGTATAAATTACCTTCCTGATGTGTGTATCATACTTAAAAAAAGTGGATAACGTATCCCAATTTGTGTACCATGACTTGACAGGAAGTGGATATTTTTTACCCCATTTTTCATCTAATTTGATCAGATTTTCATACGCTAATTCTATGTTAGATGCTTGGTAAACAAGCTTTAAATCAAGCATGAATGCCTTTTTATCTTTCTCCACAATATATCGTAAGCTATTTCTGATTTGATGAACCACACACGTTTGTATTTCTGTTTTAGGAAAGACAGCATGTATGGCCTCAGGAAAGCCTTTCAACCCATCTACGCAAGTAATCAAAATATCCTCAACTCCCCTGTTTTTAAGATCTGTTATAACCGATAACCAGAATTTTGCTCCTTCATTTTCAGAAACATACATCCCTATCAAATCCTTTTTGCCCTGTAAATTCACGGCCAAAATATTGTAAATAGCCCGAGTAACAACACTTCCTCCTTCTCGGACCTTATAGTGCATACAGTCCATATAAACAAAAGCATAAATCGCATCTAGAGGACGGGAGCGCCATTCATTCATGGCTGGAATTACTTTGTCTGTGATTGTAGATAAGGCTGTGGCAGAGATATCCATCTGGTACATTTCCTTGATATGTTTGACGATATCTCGATTGCTTACTCCCAAACCATATAAACCAATCACTTTCTCTTCCAACTCATCTGTTATAATTAGTTGACGTTTAGGTAGAATCATCGGTTCAAAACTTCCTGAGCGATCTCGAGTGCTTTCTAACTCAAATTCTCCAGATAGGCTTTTTACCACTTTGTTGGTTTTGCCATTCCTTCGATTGGAACGGCCAGAAGCTTTCTCGTCCTGAAGATGAGCTTCTAGCTCACCATCTAAGGCCGACTCTAAAAAATGCTTTAATAACGGAGCAAATATTCCCTTTTCCCCATTCATGGGCTTGCCGGAATACAAGCCTTGGATTGCTTCTGCTTTGAATTGCTCAAAATCAAATTTTGTCTTTTCTGTCATGATATAGTCTGTGTAAAGTTAATTAGCTTTTTTGATCGCTTTTTAACCTTGACACAGTTCAGTGTACAGTCTC
>CALLKE010000049.1 GCA_938008555.1 uncultured Pedobacter sp. | reverse complement strand
AGCGAATTGATTATATTGCCGCGCTTATCATTGAACTGCTGGAGGATGAAGCGGCACAGGAGGAGGCACAGCATGCAACCGCTAGCAAGTAAAAGTGCCGTAGCTGCTATACGAGTCTCCACTACCAAACAGGGTACCGATGGGGACTCCCCTGACGCCCAAAAAGAGCAGATTGAACGGTTTGCAACTGATCGAGGCATAATCATCAAGAAATTCTTCGTTTTCCTAGAATCAGCCAGCAAAGAACAGCAGCCGATGCAAGAAGCCGTCGATTACTGTACGGACGCTAAAAACGGCATAGACTTGTTTATCATCAAATCGATTGACCGCTTTACTCGCGGTGGTTCGCTTAGCTACGACATACTCAAAACCCAACTTGAAGCAAGCAAGGTCCAGCTAGTTGATATATACGGCGTTATCAGCTCCCAACAGGTAAATACTCTCGACCACCTTGGATTTGAATACAACTGGAGTGTCTACAGTCCGAGCAAGAAATCTGAAATACTGGAAGCCGAGCGCTCAAAAGACGAACTGCGCGACATTATGAGCCGTATGATTGGCGCAGAGATCCGCTATACTCAGAACGGATACTGGATGCGCCAAGCCCCTATCGGGTACATTAGCGAGAAGATTGAGACCAAACACGGTAAGCGTTGTGTGCTGCGACCCCACCCAGCCGAAGCTAAGCATATTACGCGTATCTTTGAGTTGCGGGCCGAAGGACTATTAACAGACAAGCAAATTACTGAAACGATTAATGCGCTCGGTTTTAAAACTAGGGTGCGCTACAAACGCGATAACAATGACCGTACATGCGTTATCAAACAAATGGGCGATGCTAAGCTGACCGAAAAGAATTTGCAAAAGATTGTATCAAACCCCATTTATGCCGGTATTAACGTTGAGAAGTGGACGAACTATCAAGCTGTTAAGTGCGCCTTTGATGGCCTAGTATCTATTGATCTGTTTAATCGCGCCAATCGCGGCAAAAAGTATATATCAGTTGAAGGCGGTGAATATAAGATATTGCGACAGAAGCCCAAGCCGCATTTGGAAAACAAAGCTCAACATAACCCAAAGTTTGCCTTCCGTAAGTTTGTGCTGTGCCCTGAATGCTCTAGACCGCTCCTTGGCAGCGCCAGTCGTGGCAAGACGGGTAAGTATTACCCGGCCTACCATTGCAGCAATCACGGCCATTATTTCCGTGTGCCTAAAGATGAAATGGAGGAGCGGATTATGCTGTTCGTAAAACAACTAAAGATGGAGGACGCAAAGATTGAAGCATTGATGCAGGCGGTGCGCGATGAGTACGAGCGAAGACTCAAGACTCAGGGCGGTGACGCCGATCAGATTGATGCACAGATTGCAGCGCTGCGTGGTGAAATCAGTGTTACGCTCAGCAAAATCAAGTTCCTAAGTAGCCCCTCAGCGATCGCATACATAGAAAGCGACGTAGAGGCCATGGAAGAGAAAATACGGCACCTTGAGCAAGAGAAGAGCCGAATAACTAAGCAAAAGCCCTTGGATATTGAGGTTATTTTAAAGAAGGTCCGCTACCTGCTGGAACATATCGATGAACTACTGTTAAAGCAAGCAAATCCGGTGCGCAAAGCCCAACTTTTTGGCGCTTTATTTAACCAGTTGCCTACCTATGACGATTTAGATTCTGGAACTCAAAAAACACCCCTTTTTACAGGGGTGAATTCCGTTTTTCGACTTGCGTCGCTTGAAAAATCTCTTATGGTGACCCCGCGGGGAATCGAACCCCGGTTGCTGGGATGAAAACCCAGTGTCCTAACCGTTAGACGACGGGGCCAAACCGCAGGAAAGCACAAAATGTGTTTACATATTTTTGCTTTCCGAGGATTTGGCTTAGCGATTGCGAAGCAATCGTGGGGCCAATCGCTACCGTTAAGCATATCGCAAAACAGCTCTAAAATCATACCACAACAGAGGCCAAAAGAAAAGACCCCGGAGGCGGTGCCGGGGTCTTTAAAGACTACTTAGGTCCTACTCTTTGTCGTCACTCACGGTAATGTGCTTGACTTCAGGAGCTGTGGTAGCTGAATCAGCAACATCTGTCTTGGAACTTAGACTCTCTACCATCTCATCGGTGTGGTCTGGGCCAGATGGTTCAGTCACGCCCGTTAGGCTGTGTTGGCCAAGAATGGCAGCAGCCGTAGCGGTACGCTTGCGCTTGTAGACAAACTGGCGGTACAAGAATGCGCCAAGGGCGGCTACACCAGCCACAATAGCTGCGATACTGCCTGGGCCAGTATTAACTAGGGTACCGGCAACCGGTGCTTTACAGTCCGGAGAGTCAGGAGGCAATTGTGGGTTGTACTGACAGACGGGCTTTTTACAGTCTGGGGAATCAGCTGGCAGCTGAGGGTTAAATTCACAGACGGGCTTCTTACAATTGGGCGAATCTTTTGGCAAGGTGGCATCGTATGGGCAAAGCGGTGCAAGCGTCACGAGCGTTTTACATTCAATCGATTTTGCCACGCCACCGGCGTCAAAGTTCAGTGTTGCGGTTGCCAAGTAATCTCCATCTTTGGGGTACACGTGGCTGGCCACTGCAGTCATGCCGGTAGGGACAACAGCTTTCTGAGATGTGCCGTCGCCAAACGTAAAGTCTGCGCTACTGAATTTAGCATTACCACCTACCTT
>CALLKE010000048.1 GCA_938008555.1 uncultured Pedobacter sp. | reverse complement strand
AATTGCTTTTGTAGTTTTAGGTGCTTTTGTTGCATTTACTAATTGAACTTGCCTTTTATATCTTTACGCAGATTTTATTTTTGTTTTGACATGAGCAAGTTTTTAGGTACTGGAGTGGCTATGGTTACCCCTTTTAATGTAGATGGTACCGTTGATTATCAAGGATTAGAAAATTTAATTAACCACATTATAGGTGGTGGTGTAGAGTATCTGGTGTCTTTGGGTACTACGGGCGAATCTGTCACGCTTAATGAAAACGAACGAAATGCTATCTGGGAATTTACACTAGAAAAAGTCAATCGTCGTGTGCCTGTGGTTGCTGGAGTTGGAGGTAATTCGACACAAGACGTGATTCGTGTGCTAAAAAAAATTGAAAACCAGGGTTTTGACGCTATACTATCTGTTTCTCCGTATTACAATAGGCCCACACAGCGTGGTATTTATGAACATTATAAAGCTATCGCAGAAGAATCCTCTTTACCTATTATGCTTTATAATGTCCCAGGCCGGACTGGGAGCAATATAGCTGCAGAAACCACGGTACAATTGGCTCATGATTTTAGGAACATTATTGCTATCAAAGAGGCTTCAAATAATTTTGATCAGTTTAATGAAATTATGAGAAATAAGCCAAAAGATTTCCTCTTTATTTCTGGAGATGATCCTGTAACGCTTTCCTTAATTGCCATGGGGGCCGTCGGTGTTATTTCTGTAATAGGCAATGCAATACCTCAATTATTTTCTACCATGGTGCGTTTTTGTTTAAATGAAAATTTTGCTGAAGCTAGACCACTACATTATAAGATGATACAATTCACTAAGTTGATGTTTTCAGAAGGTAATCCTAGTGGAATTAAAGCAGCGCTAAAACAGCTCGGTATTTGTGAGGATTATCTCAGATTACCTTTAGTTAATATTAGCAAAGATTTATTTGACAAGATATCGGAAGAGCTCATCGCATTAAATACGAATTGAGTCTCAGATGAATATTTTAAAACAAGTAAAAATTCTCATACAAAAAGAGATTATACTAGAATGGCGATCAAAGTATGCTTTCAATAGTATTTTGCTATATGTGGTCTCTACCATTTTTGTTTGCTATTTGGCATTCAAGCAAATTTCTCCGATTACGTGGAACACACTATTCTGGATTATAATGCTTTTTGCATCGATAAATGCCATTGTTAAAAGCTTCGTACAAGAAAGCCGTGGCCGTCAGCTATATTATTATGTCATTGCCACTCCAGAAGCAGTCATACTTTCCAAGATTATTTACAACATCTTACTCTTATTAGTATTAACAGTGCTTGCTCTGGTGTTTTATGTATTAGTTTTTAAAAATCCACTTGGTGATCCTTTACTTTACTTCGTGTCTGTTTTTTTAGGGAGCCTTAGTTTTGCATCGGTATTTACCATGATATCAGGTATTGCCTCAAAGGCGAATAATAGCGGGGCTTTGATGTCGATACTCAGTTTTCCTGTGATTATTCCATTATTGATGGTTCTCATCAAGCTTTCAAAAAATGCGATGGATGGTTTAGATCGTAGTGTTAGTTACAACGAAATAGGTATTCTGATTGCTATAAATGTAGTAGTGATTACGATTTCTATATTGTTATTTCCTTACCTTTGGCGGGATTAATATATCATTAATATGACTAAAAATTGGTGGAAATTACTTGCTTCCGGTCTTGTTATTTACTCCATAATCGGTGGCTTGTTGTTTGAGGTTCCACATTTACCGATTCTGCACGAAAGTATTCGAAACGTTTATTTTCATGTACCTATGTGGTTTACCATGATTTTTTTATATCTCATATCTGTGATTTATAGTATTAAATATTTACGATCCGGAAATGAAAGCTATGATTTTTGGGCTGTTGAAGCCATTAATACAGGTATTGTATTTGGATTTCTAGGTGTTCTAACGGGAATGATTTGGGCTAATTTTACCTGGGGTGACCCATGGCCAAATGATCCCAAACTGAATGGTGCGGCCATTTCTACCCTAATGTATCTAGCATATGGCGTGCTCCGGAACTCTCTGGACGAAGATCAAAAAAGAGCTCGAATTTCTGCTATCTATAATGTATTTGCATTTCCTGTGATGATTGTATTGCTGTTTATCTTACCACGTCTAACGGACTCTTTACACCCTGGCAATGGCGGTAATCCTGGTTTTGGAGGATATGATTTAGATAGTCACATGCGCGTCGTATTTTATCCAGCTTGCATAGGTTGGATATTAATAGGTATATGGATAACCACATTACGCTATCGTATTCGATTAATTGAGAATAATAAACTACACACACTAACTAGAAATTAGCTCATCAGCTAAATTATCCATAGTTACTCCTGCTTTCATGGCCATTAAAGAACACATAAATTATATGAAACCCAGACTTTTTTTATCATTTCTATTTTTACTTTTTACCATTAAAGGTCAGGCTCAGTCAGCAGATACGGTGGAAATGGCGGACTTATTGCGTAGTTCCGGAAAAATTTATGTTGTAGTCACTGTCATGCTTATTGTCTTTATAGCCATCATTTTTTATCTATTTAGCATTGATCGAAGATTAAAAAAGATAGAAAAAGATAAAAGCCTGTAAGGCGAATACGAATTCTTCAATGCCTGTATTTATAATTGCAATTGTAAGCAAGGTCTGAACCAGTTCAATATAGATTTTTAAATAACCTATTCGGCAAAATATTTGCCATAATATTATTTTTTTTAATTCAAATTTATTCTACTAATTTAACCCGATTCAAAAACCCAACAGCTAAATAATTTTTATGATCAAAGAAGCTACATTGCACGAAACCACTTTTTTTGAAGATGTATGTCAATACTTTGACAACGCAGCGCAGTTTTTAAAATATCCACATGGATTGTTAGACCAAATTAGATCATGTAATAGCGTGTATCGTTTTAGGTTCCCTATTCGAAGAGGTAATGATTTAGAAGTAATTGATGCTTGGCGCGTGGAGCATTCACATCATCAATCGCCCACTAAAGGAGGAATTCGTTATAGTGAAATGGTCAACGAAGATGAAGTGATGGCTTTAGCTGCCTTGATGACTTATAAATGTGCAATTGTTAATGTCCCTTTTGGTGGTGCAAAAGGAGGGATCAGAATTAATCCAAAGAACTATACGGTAGCCGAACTAGAAAATATAACTCGTCGCTATACAGTTGAGTTAGCGAAAAAGAATTTTATAGGTCCAGCCATCGATGTCCCTGCACCAGATTATGGATCAGGAGAACGAGAGATGAGTTGGATTGCCGATACCTATCAAACTTTAAACCCTGGACAATTAGACGGATTAGGCTGTGTAACTGGTAAGCCGATTGCCTTGCATGGAATTAAAGGTAGAAAAGAAGCTACGGGTCGTGGTGTGGCTATTGCTATTCGTGAATGTGTCAATGTTGTTGAAGACATGACTCCACTTGGCTTGAAAGCAGGCTTACCAGGCAAACGCGTTATTGTACAAGGCTTAGGGAATGTGGGTTATCATACTGCAAAATATGTAGCCGAGTTTGGTGGAATTGTTGTAGGTATCTGCGAATATGAAGGAGCTATTTACAATGAGTCTGGTTTAGATTTGGAGGAAATTATGAAACATCGTAAAGAAACGGGCTCTATATTGGGTTTTAAAGGAGCTAAAAAAGAGTTTAAGAATTCTGCTGAAGGGTTGGAGCAAGAGTGTGATATATTGGTACCAGCAGCATTAGAAAATCAAATTACAGAACATAATATCAGCCGAATAAAAGCCAAAATAATTGCTGAAGGAGCAAATGGGCCTACTACTCCGCCTGCTGCAGCTGCATTTATTGAAAAAGGAGGAATCATTATCCCTGATATGTATTGTAATGCAGGAGGTGTTACCGTATCTTATTTTGAATGGTTGAAGAACTTATCACATGTGGCATTTGGTCGTATGGATAAACGCTACGAGGAAACAGCTAATCTTAATCTGGTGAATATGGTTGAGGCTTCCACTGGCGTTAAATTATCATCGATACAACGAAGTACTATTGTTAAAGGTGCATCAGAGCTCGAGTTGGTTAATTCTGGCTTAGAAGACACAATGATTCGATCTTACCACGAAATACGTTCTGTAAAAAAATCTAATCCGAAAATTGATAGTTTACGTACTGCTGCATTTGTAAGCTCAATTGATAAAATAGCTGTTTCCTATATGAACTTAGGCGTTTGGCCATAAATAACCATTCTTCAGATCAGGATTTGCAACATTTTTGATTTCCCTCATATCATACTGAGTTCACTCTTTTTCTGTTAATCCTGATCTATAGACCTGCTGTATTAAAAAATACGAAGGTTTTTAATACAGTAGGTCCTGCATTTCATATCTTTGCATCTAAATTATTGCCCGCATCTGCGGGATTTTTTATGAAAAAGAGTTCTATTATCGGAGTAATAATTATTGCTATTGCCATTGGTATAATCATTAGCACATATGCTGACTCAAGCACATACGCATCCTTTGCCGTAGCTAAGTCGACTCAGTCTGAAGTACATGTTGTTGGAAAACTGAATAAAGAGAAGCCCCTTTTTTATGATCCCCAAAAGGATGCAAATTATTTTTCCTTTTACATGAAGGATGCTAAAGGTTCAGAGTGCAAGATTGTTTTCAACGGGGCAAAACCACAAGATTTTGAACGTTCAGAACAAATTGTAGTGGCAGGTAAAATGATGCATGATGAATTCCATGCATCTAAAATATTGATGAAATGCCCATCCAAATACACAAAAGACCAAGTTGAAGTTACAGGTGGATAGCAGATTGCTAACGATCTAATTCTGGTATATCTATACCACTTGGCATTATACATTTTAAAACACACATGAGTACACAATTCGTCGGAGAACATCTGCTTCCTGGTAAGTTGGGGCAGTTCTTCGTTATTTTATCGTTCGGCACTGCTTTACTATCCACATTTAGTTACTATTTCGCGACCATTAAGGACAAGCAAGATGATTCGTGGCAGTGCATTGCTCGAGCAGCTTTTAAATTAAACGTTCTGTCAGTTATCGGTATTGGATCTTGTTTGTTTTATATCATTTACAACCACTTTTTTGAATATCATTACGCTTGGGCACATTCTTCAAAAACGTTGCCTGTATACTATATTATTTCTTGTTTTTGGGAAGGGCAGGAGGGTAGCTTTTGGTTGTGGACATTTTGGCAGTGTGTTTTAGGAGGTGTTTTATTTCGTTACGCAAAAAGCTGGGAAAATCCAGTAATGACTACTTTGATGTTATCACAAACATTTTTGGCGTCTATGTTAATAGGTGTTGAGATACTCGGAACCCGAGTTGGAAGCTCACCATTTATTTTACTTCGGAATGCTGTTGAGGCACCTGTTTTTTCTCGTCCAGACTACTTGAGCTTAATACAGGATGGAAATGGATTGAATCCTTTATTACAGAATTATTGGATGGTCATACACCCGCCGGTTTTATTTTTAGGCTGGGCATCTATGATTGTCCCCTTTGCTTTTGCTATTGCTGGACTTTGGCAAAAACGTTATAGTGAATGGCTGAAGCCTGCTTTACCATGGGCGCTATTTGCCGTCATGGTGTTAGGTACAGGGATTATAATGGGTTCGTTTTGGGCCTACGAAGCCTTAAATTTCGGAGGCTTTTGGGCCTGGGATCCTGTCGAAAATGCCTCTATCATTCCTTGGCTAACTCTCATTGGAGCAGCCCACGTGATCATTGCTTATAAAAATACAGGGCATTCTTATTTTACAGCCACGTTTTTAGTCATTATCAGTTTCATACTTGTGCTGTATGCCTCATTTCTCACTCGCAGTGGCATTCTCGGAGATACTTCCGTACATGCGTTCACGAGTTTAGGGATGTCTGGGCATTTGGTAATTTTTCTTTTCATATTCCTTGGCATCTCAGTTGTTTTAGTGGTTTCAAGATGGAAAGAGCTACCTATTACCAAAAAGGATGAAGAGACTTACTCACGTGAATTATGGCTATTTATTGGTGCATTAGTCCTTACTGTTGCCTGCATTCAAATTATTGCGACCACCTCTATTCCCGTATTCAATACTATTTTTGGAACTAAAATAGCGCCCCCAACGAACGTAATCCAGCACTATAATAAATGGCAAGCCCCATTTGCCATCGTGATTATGTTGATATCTGCTTTTTCTCAGTTTTTGAAATATAAACAAACAGGTATTAAAAAATTCTTTATCAGTATTTCCATCATGCTGATCATCGCTATTCCAATAACTGCACTGATTGTGTATGTAACCAAAACATATACAAATTTGATTTTTATCTTATTGACTTATTCGGTTGTGTTTTCAATTCTTGCTAATGCAAAAATATTAGGCGAGGCTTTTAAAGGAAAATGGAAGTTAGCAGGCTCATCAGTTGCCCATATTGGCTTCGCTTTGCTGCTCGTAGGAGCTTTAATTGCTGCATCCACCAACAAAGTAATTTCAATTAATCATACTGGTATTGGGTTTGGTGATGAATTTGCAAAAAGCAGCAATCCTAGAGAAAATATTATTCTATACGAAAATGAAACCATCAAGATGGATCGTTATACAGTTACCTATTTGGGTGACTCGACTGAAGGGGTGAATACATATTATCGCGTAAATTATCGCGTAATTGATGAAAAGACTGGAAAGACAAAAGAGAACTTTGATTTGTATCCCAATGCGCAACAAAATGCTAAGATGAAGCAAATTATTGCCTCGCCCGATACGCGCCACTATTTGTTTCACGATATCTATACGCATGTCAGTAGCGTACCCTTAAAAGATGAAATAAATCATGAAGATCACGAAGGGCATTCGGATGATGAGCAATATGAGAAGCCAATTACTCATCAAGTCAATATTGGAGACACAGTACGTTTTCGAGAAGGTTTTACTGTTGTAAAAGGAATTAATCGCAATGCAAAAATCCAGAACATGCCGATGGCCAAAGGAGATATCGCAGTTAGCTTAAAACTCGAAACCTATACTAAAGGCAAAACCTATGAAATAGAACCTATCTATTTATTAAAAAATGGAAGAACATTTGACTTTGGAAAAAGTATAGAAGAAGTGGGGGTGAAATTTCGATTCACGGGTATACATCCGGAAAAAAATAAACTAGAACTGATGGTTTATCAAAAACCAAAAGCAGCAAAAAAATGGATTGTAATGAAAGCCATCGAGTTTCCATACATTAATTTCTTCTGGGCTGGAGCTATCGTGATGGTTGTTGGATTTTTAATATCGATATTTCGAAGAAATAGGGAAATAAAAACAGCATAAAATGGATATTGTTCTACTAGGGAGTGGAAATGTAGCTACACATCTGGGACTAGCTTTAAAAAAAGCCGGGCATCATATTCTTCAGATTTGGAGTAGAAATCACGTTAATGCAAAAAAGCTAGCGAACAAAATCGACGCCCAAGTTGCACCACAATTGTCTCTAATCAATCTTGCTGCTGATCTATATATTCTTGCTGTATCGGATGATGCTATCCAGGAAGTAGCTAAATCACTACCGATTCATCATCAATTATTGGTTCATACATCTGGTTCGACAGATTTAGCCATTTTAGAAGGAGTATCATCAAAAATTGGTGTTCTTTATCCAATTCAAACCTTTTCAAAAACAAAAAAAATCGATTTTAAAAAAATACCTATCGCTATCGAAGGAAACACTACTGGTGTACTTCACACTTTGATGATACTGGCTAAGAGTTTGTCAGGAAAAGTGATCGAAATGAATTCCATTCAGCGTACGACTTTACATATGGCTGCCATTTTTGCATGTAATTTCACAAACCATTTATATCATATAGCTGATGAAATATTGCAGAAACAAGATCTCAGCTTTGATCTCTTACGACCTTTAATTGCAGAAACTGCCGAAAAAGTACAAAAATATAACCCAAGCGACGTACAAACGGGTCCCGCCATACGAGGCGATCAGGCTATCCTTAACAAGCATATAGAATTATTGAAAAATAATCCCTCAGTTTTAGAATTATACCAGAATCTTAGTCAGCGTATTATTCACTCAAAAAAATACTAGAAGTAGTGGGAGGTTAAGTGTAAACCACACAAGCTTACACTAACCTCACTTTGAGTTATTATATTTTAATTTTTTCTATTGCTGATTGTATTTTTTGCAGGATTGCTTCAATCTTTTCAGTTGCTGTATCAACTGTAAGTATTTCTTTATCCCAAGATTCATATTCTCTGCTTAATACTTGTTCCCAGGTCGGAAGCTTTAATCCTGAAATATCGGCTTCTCGAGTTTCTATTCTTTTGCGATGCGCTTTACTATTTTGGTACAAATAATCTCTATTTCCAATAGTGGGGAGTTCGTTTCAATGGCAATATTTCTCCAAGCATTCCGTGTAATAAGAAGAGGATTTACACTATCAGATATGACACTGTTTCCAATTTGCAAATTGGATCTAGCAAGTTCATAGGCAACAACATAACCATTAATGCCAATATCATTTTCTATTCTATGGTCATTTTTCAGAGCTTGCTCAATAACATCAATTCTCAAATAGCAGGCCGGAAATATTTCAATAAGCCTTTTGGAAATGGTTGATTTGCCAGTTCCAGGAAGGCCACTAAAAACGATTAATATTTTGCTCATTTTATTTTCAAAAAGATTCGTCTTTGCGGTTATTCTACATTTTTGCAATCTAACTGTTAATTTCATTTCCAAAGAAGTATCTTAAAAATTTAGGTCTGAAGGGAGGTATGATTTAGATGAGCCTAATCGCAGAAACTTTGGGGGTTTTAAAAACACTATTTAACATAATATTAATTATATGACAAAAGATGTTTTTTACTTTTTAGAGCCTTTTTTAAATTTTATTCAATAATTAATTTTCCTTTTTTTAAACAGGCTCTAAACATCGGTCATAATATCTGACTCATGATTTTACATGAACACCAGACTCGGTGATTCCAGATGAAATACATATATTACCTTATAAATTAAGGTAGTGTATCTAAATGTATGATAGGTAATATTTGGATAAAATATGATCGAAAATATCGAAACACACTGTGCTTTTCAAGCAACTAAAGGTGGTTTTTAAAAATCAAAACGCATACTTTTTTATCCCTGAAAAGAGTCATCATACATTTAGATACACTACCTTAATTAAATGTGGCAAAATTTTTGATGATATCATTTTTAGATAAGTAAGTAAATTTCTGGTACACCAATACTTGGAAGACTTTGGTCGTATGCCACAAAAACTTAAACGCATCATATTTAAAAACACCTCCAAAATAAACGCAAATGAACCTCAATAACTTCACTATCAAAGCGCAGCAGGCTATACAAAAGGCTTCAGAAATTGCAACAGGTAATCAGCAACAAGCAATTGAGACTGCACATATTTTAAAGGGTTTGCTAACAGTTGATGAAAATGTCATTAGCTACCTTTTAAAAAAAATGAATGTAAATATCGCCCATTTAGATACTGTATTAGATGCACAAATCAAAAGCTTCCCCAAAGTCACAGGAAGTGAAGTATATCTCTCATCGGGAGTAAACAGTGTACTGCAAAAGGCGCAATCTTATCTCAAAGAGTTTAAAGATGAATTTGTTTCTGTCGAGCACATTCTACTTGGGCTTTTAAGCGTGGGCGATAAAATAAGTAATCTACTCAAAGATGCAGGGGTCAATGAAAAAGACCTTAAAAAGGCAATAATCGATCTTCGAGGCAATAGTCGTGTAACAGATCAAAATGCTGAAGCAACGTATAACGCCTTAAATAAATATGCCAGAAACCTAAATGAATATGCTGAGTCTGGAAAGCTTGATCCTGTAATTGGACGTGATGAGGAAATTAGGCGTGTCATTCAAATACTTTCACGCCGCACTAAAAATAATCCGATACTCATCGGTGAGCCAGGTGTAGGTAAAACGGCTATTGCTGAGGGTATCGCATTTCGTATCATCAAAGGCGATGTACCTGAAACATTGAAAGATAAAACGGTTTATTCGTTGGATATGGGTGCGCTCATTGCAGGTGCAAAGTATAAAGGAGAATTTGAAGAACGACTAAAAGCGGTTGTAAAAGAAGTCACACAAAGTGATGGAAGCATTATACTTTTTATTGATGAGATACATACGCTTGTAGGTGCCGGAGGCGGTGAAGGTGCCATGGATGCTGCTAATATTTTGAAGCCTGCTCTTGCTCGTGGGGAGCTACGTGCCATCGGTGCAACTACCTTAAATGAATACCAAAAATATTTAGAAAAAGATAAAGCCTTAGAACGTCGCTTCCAACAAGTGATGGTTCATGAGCCCGATACGCAAGATGCTATTTCTATTCTTAGAGGCTTAAAAGAACGTTATGAAACACATCATAAAGTGCGAATCAAAGATGAAGCGATTATTGCTGCAGTAGAGCTTTCACAACGTTATGTTTCTGATCGTTTTTTACCCGATAAAGCGATTGATTTAATGGATGAGGCAGCTTCTAAACTTCGTTTAGAAATGGATTCAGTACCCGAAGCTGTGGATGAATTAGATCGTCGGATTATGCAATTAGAGATTGAACGGGAGGCTATTAAGCGTGAGAAAGACGAAAAGAAAATAAAAGAACTAAGTGGTGAAATAGCCAATTTATCCAACGAGCGAGATTCTTTGCGTGCTAAATGGAAAGCTGAAAAAGATCGAGTTGAAGCTATTAATTCCAAGCTTGAACAAATTGAGGCTTTCAAACTCGAAGCTGATCAGGCCGAGCGGGCGGGCGATTATGGTAAAGTAGCGGAGATACGATACGGTAAAATCAGTGAAGCTCAAAAAGAGCTGGAACGCATGAAAAAAGAGTTAGCTAAAACAGAAGCTAATAGTCGCATGCTGAAAGAAGAAGTTACAGCCGAAGATATTGCTAGTGTAGTTTCTCGATGGACAGGTATTCCCATAACAAAAATGATTCAGAGTGAGCGGGAAAAGCTATTGCATATGGAGGAAGAGCTCCATAAACGTGTAGCGGGTCAAGACGAAGCTATTGAAGCTGTTTCGGATGCCATACGTCGATCTCGTGCCGGTTTACAAGATAAACACAAGCCGATAGGTTCTTTTATTTTTCTAGGAACAACTGGTGTTGGTAAAACAGAATTGGCTAAAGCACTGGCCGAATATTTATTCAATGATGAGCATGCAATGATCCGCATTGATATGAGTGAGTATCAAGAACGACATGCTGTCTCTCGTTTGATTGGTGCGCCTCCTGGGTATGTTGGATATGAAGAAGGTGGCCAACTGACGGAAGCCGTTAGACGTAAACCCTACTCTGTTATTCTGTTGGATGAAATTGAAAAAGCACATCCAGATGTATTCAATATTCTACTGCAGGTGTTGGATGACGGTCGTCTCACAGATAATAAAGGTCGTGTCGTTAATTTTAAAAATACGATCATTATCATGACCTCTAATATTGGCTCGAATATCATACAGGACAATTTCAAAAATCTGGATGAGCATAATCAAGAAAGAATAGTTGCTAAAACAAAGAATGAACTTTTTGAATTATTAAAGCAAACGATACGACCTGAATTCTTAAACCGTATTGATGAACTCATCATGTTTACTCCCCTAAATCGCAAAGAGCTGCGCGATATTGTAAAACTTCAATTTAAAGGAGTACAGGATACATTGGAAGACATGGGCATACACCTCGAAGCTACAGAAGATGCATACGATTGGCTGGCCCAGCTAGGTTATGATCCTCAGTTTGGTGCACGACCGCTTAAGCGCGTGATTCAAAAACGTATTCTGAATGAATTATCTAAAGATATTCTCTCAGACAAAATAGAGAAGGATAGTAAAATCAAATTAGATGTGATTGATAATCATTTCTTCTTTAGTAATCTGAAAAAGAAATCATAAAATTAGTGGCTTGGGGCCCCTATTTTTCCTTGCTTAGGATTTCCCAGTTCGAATGTTGGCCTTTTTGCTTCACATCACAAAGCTCAATTTCTAACTGGGTTTTCTTTTATCAAACCGACTCACAAATAGAATATAAGAAAGGGCGAAGCGTGGGAAACTCACACTTTCTTATTCCATATGGGCTTTTAAACGGTGTTTAAAGGGACTGGTTTTGGGAGGCTAAATACCCCTGAGTTTGAAGAATTTTCTTCAGATTTCAGGGGTATTTTTTTTGCACTTTTCGTAAGGAATTAGCAAGCAAAATGCTGGTTCGAGGTTCTGGCACTCGAGCATAGCCTATGTTTTATCTATCAAAGGCATTTATGAAGGATCTGAGGCCTGTTTATTAGGCTAATACCAAAGAAACTGGCTATGAGAATTTGATCCGATTAGAGGAAAAATGGGGTAAAAAGCACTCAGTACCCATACGCTCATGGTATGAAAACTGGGAAAATTTATCAACCTTACCGTTCAAAATATAACTGAGAAATGGACAAAACCATGAGAAAAATAAAACCCTGACACAGTTTAGTTTACACTCCCCAAAAAGCGCGCATTATAACTTAAATTTTTCTAATTTTTCAACACCCGTTGTATCTCATCCAATTTCATCAACGCTTCAACAGGTGTGAGTGTGTTTACGTCCAAGTGATTTAATACATCGCGAATCTTGATTAAAACGGGGTCATCAATAGTAAACATTTGGAGCTGGTAAGCTTGTTTTTGAACTTTTTTGATGCTGTCTTTGATTTGCTCCCCTCCTGTCCGCTCTTGCTCCAGACGTTTTAAAATTTCATTTGCTCTGGAAACGAGTTTAGAAGGCATTCCAGCCATTTTAGCGACGTGTATCCCAAAGCTATGCTCACTCCCACCCGGCACTAATTTTCTTAAAAAAATCACTTTATTATTAACCTCCTTGATTGCTACATTGAAGTTTTTAATCCGATTCAATGAATTGGTGAGTTCATTAAGCTCATGATAATGGGTCGCGAATAAGGTTTTTGCCTTTGCAGATGGATGATTGTGGAGATATTCTGAAATGGCCCATGCAATCGAAATACCATCGTAAGTACTTGTACCACGACCAATTTCATCCAATAAGACCAAGCTCCTGTTAGATAAATTATTCAAAATGCTGGCTGTTTCACTCATCTCGACCATAAAAGTAGACTCACCTGTAGATAAATTATCCGAAGCACCTACCCGTGTAAATATTTTATCGACTAAGCCGATCTTTGCTTCCTTAGCTGGCACAAAGCATCCCATTTGCGCCATCAAAACAATCAATCCAGTTTGACGCAGTAAGGCCGATTTCCCAGCCATATTAGGTCCTGTGATGATGATGATTTGCTGCGTCTCATTATCCAGAAAAATATCATTGGTGATATACTCCTCACCTATCGCTAAGTTTTTTTCGATGACGGGATGCCTCCCTCCTTTTATATCAATGATATCTCCTTCATTGATTTGAGGTTTGACATAATGGTTCTTAATGGCAAGAGTGGCAAAGTTGAGCAGTACATCTAGTTGTGCAACTAGTTGCGCATTTAGTTGGATAGGCTTGATGTATTCTGCCAAAGCATATACCAATTCATTGTAAAGCTGTGTCTCGAGACTAAATATCTTCTCTTCAGCTCCCAATATTTGCTCTTCATATTCTTTTAGCTCTGGAGTGATGTAGCGTTCGGCATTCACCAATGTTTGCTTACGAATCCAATCACTCGGCACTTTGTCTTTATGTGTATGTGTTACCTCTAGATAATACCCAAACACATTATTAAAAGCCACCTTTAGAGAAGCTATGTTTGTATTTTCAGCTTCACGTTTTTGAATTTCAAGCAAATAATCTTTACCACCGAAAGCTATTTTACGAAGCCGGTCTAATTCTTCATTTACCCCATCAGCAATAACGCTTCCTTTACTTAGGATCACAGGAACATCCGGGTTCAGCTCTTTTTCTATGCGAGCATGAATAAGTGCACAGGGATTAAGTTGTTCGGCAATCACTTTTAAAACTGAATTATCTGTCGACTCGCAAAAACTTTTGAGACTGGAAATTAAATGTAGTGCTCTCTTAAGCTGCACCACTTCACGCGGATTGGCTTTTAGTAAACCTATTTTAGAAATGAGTCGTTCCAAATCTCCAATTTGTTTGATGGCATGTAACAGTTTTTCACGTAGATCATCTTGATGTACTAAAAAATCGACCACATTGAGGCGCTCTTCGATTGGTTTTTTTTCCTTTAAAGGCATGATAATCCATCTACGAAGCAGTCGAGCCCCCATTGGCGAAGAAGTTTGATCCAAAATATCAGCCAAGGTGCATGCATTCTCATTTGCAGAATTGATCAGTTCCAGATTACGAACAGTAAAGCGGTCGAGCCACATAAACCGATCTTCTTCTATTCTAGAGACCGAAGAAATATGCTGTAGATTCCGATGTTCTGTTTCGTTCAAATAATGCAAAGCGACCCCAGCTGCAACAATTGCCAGGTTTAGTTTTTCGATTCCAAAGCCTTTTAATGATTTTACATCAAAATGTTTGAGTAAAAAAGTAGATGCATAATCGCTCTCATATGGCCACTCATCCAAAGTATAAGTGTAAAAACGATCGCCAAAAGTTTCTACAAAAAAGGCTTGGCGGCTCTTTTGAAAGATAACTTCACTTGGCTTGAAACTTTGGAGTAGTTTATCAATGTATTCCCAACTCCCCTGAGCCACTAAAAATTCGCCTGTCGAAATATCTAAAAAGGCAATGCCAATCTGGTTTTTTTCGGGATAAATAGATGCGAGGTAATTATTGGCTTTTTGCTGAATAATAGTGTCACTATAGGATACACCCGGTGTAACAAGCTCGGTAACTCCACGCTTGACTATTGTCTTGGTTATTTTTGGATCTTCGAGTTGATCACAGATGGCCACACGCTGTCCAGCACGAACTAATCTAGGTAAATAGGTTTCTAAAGAATGATGTGGAAAACCAGCTAATTCAATATGAGCAGCCGATCCATTCGCTCTTTTGGTTAAAGTGATCCCTAGAATACCAGAAGCTCTTATGGCATCTTCTCCAAAAGTTTCATAAAAATCACCAACTCGGAACAACAACAAGGCGCCAGGATATTTTGCCTTAATTGTGTTGTATTGTTGCATTAGTGGTGTCTCTTTTTTCTCAGTTTTTGCCAACGATTTTTTAATTTATTGAAGCGGCAAAGTTAATTATTCATGAGGCTCAATGTGTATTAAAATTTGCCCTAGTTGATGAATTTTCTGATTGAGTGTGTCTTTCAATTTATGTGCCAATCGGTGTCCTTCCTTTACAGAGAGGTGTGCATCTACCACAGCATGTAAATCAACGTGATACTTCATGCCTACCTTCCTTATAAAACATTTCTCGGTATCAATGATGCCATCTACCTGATGTGACACATGCCTAATTTCTGCTATTAGATCATCATAAAAATGTTCATCCATAATTTCACCAAGAGCTGGCCTGAAAATTAAATAACTGTTGTACAAAATAAATCCAGATGCAAAAAGTGCAGCCCAGTCATCTGCCGCTTCATAGCCCTTGCCTAATATGAGTGCAATCGAAATACCAATAAATGCAGCAACGGATGTGATCGCATCACTCCGATGATGCCAGGCATCAGCTTTTAATGACGAACTATTCGTTTGTTTGGCTTTTTTAATCACGGAATGATACAAAATCTCTTTCCAAACAATAATCGCTCCAAGGACGATGAGCGTGTAGGGTTTGGGTAAATTATGTTGAGTGCGAATATTTTTTACACTTTCATATGCAATTAGTATAGCGGAAGCAATTAAAAAGCCTACAACCAAAAACGTAATTAAAGGTTCAGCTCGTCCATGTCCGTAGGGATGGTTTTTGTCAGCAGGCCTACTCGAATACTTGATCCCAAACAGAACCAATGATGAAGAAACCACGTCGGTAGCAGATTCAATTGCATCAGCTATTAAAGCATGTGAATTCCCTAAATAACCAGTCAGTCCTTTTACAACGATCATGCTTACATTTCCCAATATGCTGAAGTAGGTCGTCTTTAGTATGATGTTTTCATTAGCCATCTTAGGATCAATAATGATTGTGAAGATTATTCGCTTGGCTCAAAGGTAGAACATTCAGTATAATCTTGAGGTTTGAGTTCTATTCAATTAGGTGTACCATCTACCCCCGATGAAATTACTTATTTTTGCGTCACATGCAGAAATTAAAATTAGATGATTTAAACCGCGTTAGCGTATCTGAGTTTAAGCAACAAACGAAATTACCCATCGTCGTTGTGTTGGATAGTGTACGTAGTATGCATAACATTGGATCCATTTTTCGTACGGCAGATGGATTTGCTATTCAAAGTATTTATTTGTGTGGGATAACAGCACAACCACCGCATCGAGAAATTGAGAAAACAGCCTTAGGCGCTACGCAATCTATTGATTGGTATTATTTTCAACATATTGAAACAGCAATCGAACAACTCAAACTAGATGGGTACCAGATTATAGCTATTGAGCAAGCTAAGAGCAGTGTGATGCTTCATCAATTTGCACCACAATCAGACGAAAAGTATGCCTTAATCTTTGGAAATGAGGTTAATGGGGTTAGCAATGAGGCGATGCGAATGATTGATACATGTGTTGAAATCCCACAGTTTGGCACTAAACACTCATTTAATATTGTAATTTCTGCTGGGATCGTTTTGTGGGACTTTTTTGCTAAGCTAACGTTTCAATCACATTCTTAGGCACTCGCCCATTTTCCTGTTTTTTCATTTTTGTGATATTTTGCTTTAACAGCATTCCAAGCGACCTTATAGGCAACCACATACCGGGGTATGCGCCTATTTCGTCGTTTGCTAGGATCTTTGTACTCCTCATATGCATTATTAAATGCTGCTCTAAAAATCTCTTGTGCATGCTTGGGTAGCTTTCTACGCAAACTAGCGGGTAAATCTTCGTTGCTTTGGTATGGCATATTGCATCTGTATAAGTTAAAATTAACATAACTATTTAATTATACAGATGCAATATGCACCTCACTCCTTTGAGGTCAGATTTTCTAAATCAAGCTTACACTTCGATTTACAAACTCCGTGAGCTCACTTCCACTGAGCATACCCTGAGCCAATAATCCTAGGTCAAATGCCTGGCGTGCTAATTGTTTTTGTTCTTCCTCGTCTTGACTCTGCAGAATACGTCCAATTAGTTGATGATTTCCATTGATAGCTACTTTGTAAGTATCAGGCATCGAACCATAGAAATTCATTCCTCCACCCATTTTGGCCATGTCTTTCATTCTACGCATGAACTCATTCATCGTGATAATCACAGGAAGCTCATCTGGGCTCAAGCTTTCTACTTCTGGATGCATGTTAGCCTTACCAATCGCTTTTTCGAAAATGGCTTTTATTTTTAAACTTTCTTCTTCACTCAAAATATGATTTAGGGCATCTTCTTTGGTAATCAATTTTTCAACGATATCCGAATCGACACGTTTAATAGATGTTTTATCAAGCTTATGCTCAAAATGACTGATAAAATGTCCATCGATAGGTGAGTTCATTCGCAATACATCGTATCCTTTTTTATTTGCCGATTGGATAAATGCGTCTTGTTTGCTTTCATCAGTTGTGTACAGATAAACTAATGTTCCATCTTTATCTGTTTGAGCTATTTTTACTTTCTCGGCATACTCCTCAGGTGTGTAAAATTCATTTTTGGTATTTTCAAGCAATGCGAAATCTTTTGCTTTTTCATAAAATTTCTCATCGCTAATCATTCCATATTTTACAAATAGGCCAATATCTGACCATTTTTCTTCATAAGATTGACGATCATTTTTATAAAGTTCGGCCAGCTTGTCAGCTACCTTTTTAGTGATATAGCTATTGATTTTTTTGACATTACTATCCGCCTGTAGGAAGCTCCGAGAAACATTCAATGGAATATCAGGTGAATCAATCACACCATGTAATAACATCAGAAACTCAGGTACAACATCTTTTACCTCATCAGTAATAAATACTTGACGAGAAAAAAGCTTGATCTTATTTCGTTGCATCTCAAAGTCATTTTTTACTTTGGGAAAATACAACACGCCTGTTAAGTTAAATGGATAGTCGACATTGAGGTGTATCCAAAAAAGTGGGTCTTCAGAGAAAGGATATAATTCCCGATAAAAAGTTAGATAATCTTCATTTTTCAAGTCGGCAGGAGCCTTTGTCCAAATCGGATTCGTGTTATTGATAATGTTGTCAACCTCTACCGTTTTATACTTGGGTTTTCCATCTTTATCCTCACCATCCGGTTCTTGTTTAGATCGAGTCCCAAATTGAATAGGCACAGGTAAAAATTGGCAGTATTTGGTCAGGATTCCTTGTAGTTTCTCCTTATTTAAAAATTCCTCCGAATCTTTATTGATATGTAAAATGATATCAGTTCCGCGTGTTTGACGATGACCTTTACTAATCTCGAACTCGGTACTGCCATCACAAGTCCATTTCGCTGGCTCAGCTCCATCCTGATACGATAGGGTATCAATTTCTACCTGATCAGCTACCATAAAAGCAGAATAAAAGCCCATTCCAAATTTCCCAATAATCTCATTTGCGTCCTTCGCGTCTTTAAATTTTTCGACAAACTCGGTAGCACCTGAAAATGCAATCTGGTTGATGTACTTCTTAATTTCTTCGGCAGTCATGCCAAGTCCATTGTCCGAAATAGTGAGTGTTTTTTTCTTTTCATCAAATGAAACCTTCACTCTCACGTCTCCCAAATCGCCACTAAACTGGCCAATAGAGGCTAAACGCTTTATCTTTTGTGTGGCATCTACTGCATTGGATACCAACTCCCGGAGGAAAATTTCATTGTCAGAGTATAAAAACTTCTTAATGATTGGAAAGATGTTTTCCGTGTGAATCGAAATAGTTCCTTTTTCTTGCATGGTGTAAAAATTTTTAGATTAAATCTCAGAAACTCAAATCATCAAGAGATGTTCCAAAAATAAAATACACGTCACTTTGACAGACTAGCTATTATTCAAGAAGCTCTTTACAGATCCCTTAAGTGATCAAAGTTGTTCATCTAAAGGTATTTCAAGAAAATACAAAGAACTAATAGGATTGGTGATATTTATTTCAGTAAGGTGCGATGAATGTATAGCCTACCATATACAATGTTGTTTAAAATTTGATACGAGTAAAAGAGAAATCATAGAAGCTATCAAAATTGGCGTTATGAGTGGAGGCTCAGTTGCTTACCCAAAGGCTAGATATGCTTTCAAAATTCTAAGAGAACTTAAAGTTATTGCGTAATACTTGGTATTTAAAAAGGACGAATTGTTCATCAGTATCTTGAAATTGTTTAGCAGAACCTTGATGTATACAAAATTCGTCCTTGCTGTTTTATCTCTCATCATTCATTATACTGCGGTGCACTACCAAAATCTTGGTTAATCTTAATTCAGATAAAATTAAAATCTACTTTTGCTCACATGAGCAATATTTATCAAAAAGTAGCCTTACAAAATGTTCGTTTTTTTGCATATCATGGCTTTTACCCCATTGAGCAAGTTTTAGGAAGCGAATTCATTTTAGATATCGAAACAGAATTTGAAGTATTTGATAATGGCAACGACGATCTGACACAAACAATAAACTACGAGCGGTTGTATGAGATTGCGTCTGTAGAAATGAAAAATACTCGTAAGCTCATCGAAGCAGTTGCTCACGCTATCTTAGCACAAATACGTCATGAATTCTTAGCAGTTAAAATGATTCGAGTGGCTATTCGTAAAATGCACCCCCCACTAAAAGGTGAGGTAGGAAACTCTTTGGTTGAACTAATATTTAATCGATAAAAATGCATTACAATCGAATTACAAAAGATATCCTAGATAAGATAAAAGCCATCGTCGGCACTGATCAATTGCTAACCACACAAGAACAGCTCGAGAAGTATACCCATGATGAAACAGAGGATCTTCGTTTTTTTCCAGAGCTTGTAGTTAAACCGACTAGTGCACAGCAAATTTCACAGTTATTAAAGCTATGTAACGCATACATGATACCCGTAACACCACGAGGTGGGGGTACTAGTTTGAGTGGTAGTGCATTACCTGTACATGGCGGATTGCTTGTTTCGATGGAAAAGTTTGATAAGATTCTAGCAATTGACGAGCGAAATCTACAAGCTACTGTAGAGCCTGGTGTGATCACAGAAGTATTTATCAATGTAGTAGCAGAAAAAGGTTTGCTTTACCCAGTCGATCCCGCAAGCAAAGGAAGCTGCTTGATGGGAGGAAATATGGCTCATGGAAGTGGAGGCCCTCGAGTTGTGAAATATGGAACTATCCGTGAATACGCCCTAAATTTTGAAGTTGTATTGCCTAGTGGCGACATCATTTGGACGGGTGCAAATACTTTAAAGTATGCATCCGGATATAATCTCACTCAGTTATTCATCGGTTCAGAAGGTACGTTGGGAATCATCACTAAAATTGTTGTCAAATTGATTCCTAAACCAACACAAAATGTTTTGATGTTGGCCTCCTTCCCCAATAATGAACAAGCCTGCGAAGCAGTATCTGCTATTTTTATGGCAGGGTTGATACCCTCAGCAGTTGAGTTTATGGAGCGTAAAGGATTAGAATGGGTAATTAAGCACGACCATATTCTATTTGATTTGAAAACGGAAGCAGAGGCTTTTCTTTTGATCGAACTTGATGGCACCAATATGGATATACTACTTAACGAAAGTGAAAAGATTAATGAAATTTTAGAAAAAAATGGCTGTACAGATGTCCTTTTTGCTGACACAGCTACTCAAAAAGAAGAATTATGGCGCATGCGTCGTACAATGGCCGTTTCTGTGAAAGCAAATTCTATTTATAAAGAAGAGGATACAGTAGTACCTCGTGCGGAGCTCCCTAAATTAATACAAGGAGTAAAACAGATTGGAAGTAAATATGGTTTCCAATCCATTTGCTATGGCCATGCTGGTGATGGGAACTTACACATCAACATTATTAAAGGAACAATGAGTAACGCTGATTGGAACACAAAATTAAAAGATGGCATTACTGAATTATTCCAATTAACAGTTGCACTCGGTGGTACCTTATCAGGTGAGCATGGCATCGGACTCGTTCAAAAAGAGTATATGCCCATAAAATACACACATGTACATCTTGAGCTCATGCGAGGAATAAAGCGGATTTTTGACCCCAATGGAATATTAAATCCGGGGAAAATTTTCTGAAGATGTAAATGAGCTGCAAATGGATCATAAACCCATCTGGTTTGTGTACTTCACTGAATTCAAGTACCTTTGCAACTTAATCTTTAGAAAAATATCATGGACATCACGTCTGTAGTTTCAATTGTTCTTTGTGGATTTATATTAATCGCAGTCTTTTTATCCTTTGTAACAGTTGCACAAGGCAATATTGCTGTTGTAACTATTTTTGGAAAATATCGAAGATTGATGAATCCCGGATTGAATATGAAAATCCCATTCATTGAAGCTATTTATAAACATATATCCATTCAAAATCGCTCCATCGAACTCGAGTTTCAAGCAATTACAATTGATCAAGCGAACGTCTATTTTAAGGCCATGTTACTTTATGCTGTTGTTAATACAAATGAGGAGAGCATCAAAAATGTCGCTTTTAAATTTATTGATGACCGGAATTTAATGCAGGCTCTGAGCAGAACCATTGAAGGATCTATTCGTGGATTTGTTGCCACAAAAAGACAATCGGAAGTATTATCTCTCCGCAAAGAAATTGTTGAGGATGTAAAAGAACAGATTGATCAAACGCTGGAAACATGGGGCTATCACCTACTCGATCTACAATTGAATGACATCACTTTTGACGAAACCATTATTGAATCAATGGCACAGGTGGTTGCATCCAGTAATTTAAAGGCAGCAGCAGAAAATCAAGGACAAGCACTACTCATTACTAAAACAAAAGCAGCAGAAGCAGATGGAAATGCAATCAAAATCGCTGCAGAAGCTGAACGTTTAGCAGCACAATTACGTGGCCAAGGTGTTGCACTATTCCGCGAAGAGGTGGCAAAAGGGATGAGCCACGCTGCAAAAGAAATGCAACAAGCCAATCTGGATACATCCGTCATTTTGTTCAGCATGTGGACAGAAGCAATCAAAAATTTTGCTGAGTACGGAAAAGGGAATGTCATTTTTCTAGATGGCTCTAGTGAGGGAATGCAACGAACTATGAATGAGATGATGGCGATGAATAAACTAATGGAGTCAAACAAAGCCCAGTCATCATAAAGCGCTTGTAAAAATTTGAATATCATGCACTGTATCCTTAGAATACCTGTGCACTAATTAAGACAATATTATTCCCCCCCCTAATATGAAAGCAACCATGAATATCAGCGTATACACAGAACATACTCCGAATCCAGCAACCATGAAATTCTTAGTGAACAAATTATTGTTGAATGGAAGTATCGATTTTTCAAGTAAAGAGAGTGCTGCAGAGTCCCCCTTTGCAAGTGAATTATTTCGTTTTGATTTTGTTAATGGAGTATTTTTTGCAAGCAATTTCGTCACGATCACAAAAATAGAAAGTGCAAACTGGGCAGACATAGAGCCGATTCTAAAAGAATTTATTAAAGGTGCCGTTGAGTCAGAAATAAAAATTCAAGACAAGCAGGAAGAGATTGTCAATTTTGAGGGTACTGAAACAGAAATAAAAATCCAGCAAATACTACACGATTACGTTCGTCCAGCAGTTGAGCAGGATGGTGGTGCAATTAGCTATCGATCATTTGATAGTGGTATTGTTACTGTTGAGCTACGTGGTTCATGCAGTGGCTGTCCTTCTTCAACTATCACGCTAAAGTCAGGTATTGAAAGCTTATTAAAACGCATGGTTCCAGAAGTTACCGAGGTTGTTTCTGAAGCTTTATAACAGCTCTTCTTCAGCATTCTTCATTCGTTTCAGTAATAGCATTCTTATTAAGACTTAATTTTAATAACTATGAAAGTTGAATGTATTAAAGTTGTTATCTAATTTCACTTTCAATTATTTTTATCAATTTATTAAGATCTCAAGAGTTATGTTATCAAAACCAATGCAAGAAGCATTAAATAATCAGGTAAAATTAGAAGCCGCTTCATCATATGCTTATTTAGCAATGGCAAGCTGGAGCGATATACAACCTGGACTTAATAATGTTTCTGAATACTTCTTTAAGCAAAGTGATGAGGAAAGAATACATATGTTAAAATTAATGCGTTTTATTAATGAACGAGGTGGTTTTGCCATGGTTCCTACGCTAGAACAACCTATTGTAACTTTTAAAGGAATAAAAAGCATGTTTGAAGAATTTTTAAAACATGAAATAACTGTATCTAATAGCATCAATGAGCTTGTTAGTTTAGCTCTAAGAGAAAAGGATTATGCTACACATAACTTTTTACAATGGTATGTAAGTGAGCAAATTGAAGAAGAGAAAAATGCACGTGTACTAAATGACAAGCTGGAAATGATCGGTGAAGATAAAAGTGGTTTATATCTTTTTGATAGAGATATTCTAATGACTAGGCAAAAACAATAAAAAAGATAGTTGGATATTGCTCTCTATGTGAGTATAATTTTACCAATAAGTTTAGATGAATTAAACAATAAAATAATCTATATTTATCGCGATAAAAATTTAACTATTTAAAACTATGAGAAAATTATTTAGTGTATTGGCCATTGCAGCCATAAGTTTTAGCACAGTACAAGCTCAAGAAGTAGCTCCAACAAAAAAACCTCACTCTAAGTCAAAAAAGACTACCGAAGTAGCAAAGAAAGAAACTACTCCAGAAAAACAAGGTGAGGCCAAAACAGTAACTTCAGCTGAAGCAAATAAAAAAGAAGCTTCAAATAAACACAAAGAGAACAAGGCTAAATAGAGATTCGAATATTTAGCAAGTACAAAAGAGGGGGGCTCATTTATAAATGAGCCCCCCTCTTTTGTACTTG
>CALLKE010000047.1 GCA_938008555.1 uncultured Pedobacter sp. | reverse complement strand
CAATTGCTTTTGTAGTTTTAGGTGCTTTTGTTGCATTTACTAATTGAACTTGCCGTTTAAATAATTAGGTATTATCAAATTATTAAAGATAGGAGCTGAAACGATTTTGCCAACATGCGAAAAAACACTTCCAACACTATCCTTTGTATAATTTAGGATACTTGTAGCCCCTCCCATTAAGTATGACCACCAATCGTTAGTTGGTTGAGCAACAGAGGGAGCTTCAGTAGCAACTGACTGTGCCCCCCAATCAGTAATTCTCTCAATTTCAAATTTTGTTGAAGAAGGATTTAACTCCAAATTGTCCGATAAAACTAAAGAGCTAGTCATTTTTATAATTGCGCTGCTCGATACATCATAATCACCTTTTCCCAAAGCCGAACTTGCATAATGAACCCTTGCCTCCAATTTGACATGAATAGTTACATGCAGCATTCCCTCAATCGCTGCAATTGCTAAATCTGATATTTTGTACACTCGAACGCGAGAAACACCAATACTCGAGTTAAAACTAAAAAAATCAGGCATATCAATTACTTTAACCCCATTCTGAATCTCCTTGTTTAATTTATTCTGCAAAGACTTCAGATCAATCTCAACTGGAAGATGAATATAAGATTCAGTGGTGTCATGTATATTGGGTACCCCCATTGCTTCTATAGTCGAAGAGCCTAGCGCAATTGGAGCCGGCATTAGATATAACCCTTTATTAAAAAATGATCTAAGATGTTTTTTCACAATCAAACATTATAATTATCTAATTTAATATTTATTTAAAATTAAATCAAATACAACAAAAGGCCATTTCAACTTTTGTTTGTATAATTTCGTGGACCATTTTCTCCATAAAATTGTAATAAGATGTATCCCATAAAATCTCCTTCTTGGCTACAATGGTTATACCCATCACTTATTTGGCATAAAACCCGAAGAGAAAAATCCATCTATCTCACATTTGACGATGGCCCTATCCCCATCATTACACCCTTTGTATTAAATACATTGGAGAAGTTCAATACCAAAGCAACCTTCTTTTGTGTAGGAGATAATGTTTCTAAATACCCTGATATCTATGATCAAATAAAAAATAGCGGGCATACCATTGGCAATCATACCCACAATCATCTCAACGGTTGGAAGACAGACAACAAAACTTATTTAGAAAATGTCCAAAAAAGCGCCCAGCTGACATCAAATCATTTGTTTCGGCCACCGTATGGAAAAATAAAAAGATCACAATTGAAAGAGTTAAAAACAGTAAATCCGAAACTACAAATCATTATGTGGGATGTACTCAGTGGAGACTTTGATTTAAAAATAAGCCCCCAGAAATGCCTGGATCATGTGATCAAAAACACTGAAAACGGTTCTATTATTTTATTTCACGATAGCATAAAAGCATTCGATCGACTAGCATATACATTACCAAAAGCATTGGAGCATCTAACTGCTGAAGGCTATACATTTAGTACACTCTAACAACATCAATCCAAACCCTTAGAACTGGGTTGTTTAGGTTATTCAGATCGAATCTAAAATCGCTTTTTTCGTATCTTCGCGGTGAGCACATTCAGCTTTCGATTAACCTTAAAATCAAGATAAAAAGATGGTATTTGATTTAGATATGATAAAAAAAGTTTACGACAACTATGAGAGTCGCTTAGCCACCGCTCGTCAAGTTGTTGGTAAACCATTAACGCTGACAGAGAAAATTCTATATGCCCACTTATGGGACGGAGCTGCTTCACAGGCACATACTCGTGGAGTTACTTACGTAGATTTCGCTCCCGATCGTGTCGCTATGCAAGATGCAACAGCACAAATGGCACTATTGCAATTTATGCAAGCTGGAAGAGCTACTGTTGCAGTACCTTCTACAGTACATTGTGATCATTTAATTCAAGCAAAAGTAGGCGCTAAAGAAGATTTAGCAACAGCCAATACCCAAAACAAAGAGGTTTTTGAATTTCTGGCTTCTGTATCCAACAAATATGGCATTGGATTCTGGAAACCAGGAGCAGGCATTATTCATCAGGTAGTCTTAGAAAATTATGCATTCCCAGGCGGGATGATGATTGGAACCGATTCACACACACCAAATGCAGGAGGATTAGGTATGATTGCCATTGGTGTTGGTGGCGCCGACGCGTGTGATGTCATGGCTGGCTTAGCTTGGGAGCTGAAGTTTCCCAAATTAATCGGTGTTAAGCTAACTGGAAAACTATCTGGCTGGACTTCAGCTAAGGATGTCATCTTAAAAGTAGCAGGTATTTTAACTGTAAAAGGTGGTACAGGCTGTATTGTTGAGTACTTTGGTGAAGGAGCTCGCTCACTTTCTGCAACTGGCAAAGGAACCATTTGTAACATGGGTGCTGAAATTGGAGCCACAACATCTATTTTTGGCTATGATGAAAAAATGGCTAACTACCTGAGAAGTACTGGCCGCACAGAGATCGCCAACTTAGCCGATCAAGTTAAGAATCACCTCACTGGCGATGACGAGGTATACGCAAATCCACAAAATCATTTTGATCAAGTAATTGAAATTGATCTTTCTACTCTTGAACCACATATCAATGGACCATTTACTCCTGATATGGCGTGGCCTATTTCAAAATTTGCAAATGCCGTTCGAGAAAATGGATGGCCACAAAAATTAGAAGTAGGACTCATTGGGTCATGTACAAACTCATCTTATGAAGACATCACACGAGCTGCTTCAATAGCTAAACAAGCGGTAGATAAGCATCTAAAAGCAAAATCTGAATTTACTATTACACCTGGTTCCGAAACGGTTCGCTATACTGTAGCCCGCGATGGTTACTTGGATACTTTTGAAAAAATGGATGGTGTAGTATTAGCAAATGCGTGCGGGCCTTGTATTGGCCAATGGGCTCGCCATAGTGATGATCCTACACGCAAAAATTCAATTATCACTTCTTTCAACCGCAATTTCAAATCACGTAACGATGGAAACCCCAACACCCATGCTTTTGTTGCTTCTCCTGAAATTGTTACGGCAATGACCATTGCTGGAGATTTAACCTTTAATCCTTTGACAGATAGCTTAACCAATGAAAAAGGAGAAGTAGTCAAATTAGAAGAGCCTCAGGGCTTGCAAATGCCCCCCAAAGGCTACGCTGTTGAAGATGCCGGTTATCAAGCTCCGGCTACAGACGGCAGTAAAGTAACCGTAGTAGTTGATCCCAAATCAGATCGTTTACAATTGCTTGATCCCTTCAAACCTTGGGAAAAAACTGATTTAACTGGTCTGAAACTATTAATCAAAGCAAAAGGGAAATGCACCACCGACCATATTTCTATGGCTGGTCCCTGGTTAAAATTTCGTGGTCATTTGGACAATATTTCAAACAATATGCTAATTGGTGCTATTAATTATTTCAATGACAAACCCGACTCTGTCAAAAATCAATTAAATGGCCAATATGGCGCAGTACCTGCAACAGCACGAGCTTATAAAGCCGCAGGAATCGGGTCTGTTGTTGTAGGAGATGAAAACTATGGGGAAGGCTCATCACGTGAACATGCTGCGATGGAACCTCGTCATTTGGGAGTTCGAGCTATTCTTGTTAAATCGTTCGCTCGCATTCACGAGACTAATCTAAAAAAACAAGGAATGCTAGGCCTAACATTTGCCAATCCTGCCGATTACGATCGAATCCTAGAAGATGATATGATCGATATAACAGGCTTAACTTCTTTTGCTCCGGGTAAACTACTCACGATTGTTCTTCATCATACCGACGGTAGTACAGATTCATTTAAGGTAAATCACACTTATAACGAACAACAGATTGAATGGTTTAAAGCAGGAGGTGCATTAAATATTATTCGTATGAATCAAGTACAATAAGATTAGCTGTAGAGGAAAGAGATAAAAGCTCATATCTCTTTCCTGCTTTTGTGCGAAAACCCTTCATATATTCAGCCATTTGCCTTCTTTCCTAGAAAAAGACAAACCAAAAGAGCGTGCCAAAACACTCAAAATATTCTACTAAATTTGCAGTCTAGGACTGCAATATTGTTGCTTCTCTCCAAATTATGGCAAAAAAGTGGTGTCTCTTTTTCGTTATCCTACTGAATCTCCACACAACAGTTTGGGCAAAGGAGCCAATAATAACAGAAGAAGATCCACTGCAACATGAGACGCCGCCAGCTATAACTGTTCATCATAGGTCATACCCCTACCAACTCGACTCTATTGCTTTAGCCCGGCAAAAACACATCAAAGACTCGCTAAGCATGATAGGGGACTCACTCTCTTTAGCCTGGGTTAAAAGACCAGATCCCAATAGGCCTAATCCTTTTTTAGATAGCTTAGTCAACATTTATAAAATTGAAAACTTCGATTTTAACACATGGAGTAAAAGATTTAAAAAAAAGCAGGGACAGTCTATAGAGGGCCGGATACGCCCCCAAAGAGAGTTGTGGGTCATTGGCGTTATTTTTGTTTTGACCATCTTTTTTACATTGATAAATGCAGTTTTTTCAAAACATATCTATGAAGTTGTCACTTTATTCTATAGCAATAAGTCTTTATTAAAGAAAAACAGAGAGGATAATTTATTTAACTCATGGGTATTCTTATTCTTATACATATTGTTTGGATTAACAACAGGAATGTACCTATACCTATCCGAAAAACACATTAGTATTCAGTACGCAAATAGAGGCTTTCAATGGTTTTTACTTTTATCATTACTCGTTACGGGGATATTTACTGCAAAAGTACTGATTCTAAGAATAGTTGGTTTTTTATTTGATATGCAAAAAGCTGTGAAAGAGCACATTGCAACCCTCTATCTTTTTTTCTCGAATACCGCATTAATCCTTTTACCAATCATTGTTTCACTTAGTTTACTACCTCATTCTCTGATAAAAGTATATAACTACACGACGATCATATTATTCGGATTGATTTTTGGATTTCAACTTTTCAGGGCATTCTTCCGGATTTTATTTGGGTACCAATTTTCAATAATATATTTATTTATATACATTTGCGTCCTTGAAATCTGCCCTTTAATAATTTTCATTAAGGTTTTCAGATTTTGATTTGGTGCAATTATAGAAGCAAATTGAAAGAGCGAAAAAAAAAGGTGAAAAGCATTTTGGTGACACTTCCCGAGCCAGAAAATGGGGAATCGCCATACTATGATCTAGCAAAGAAATATGCCTTAAAAGTAGATTACAGATCATTTATTCATGTGGAGGGTGTTCCTGCAAAGGAATTTCGGAAATCTAAGATAGACCTAGAGGATTTTACTGCAGTAATATTCACCAGTAAAAATGCTGTTGATCATTTTTTTCGGATTTGGGAAGAAATGAAGGGGCAGCAACGTAAAGAGATCCCTGCCGATATGAAGTATTTCTGCATATCTAAAGTAGTAGCTGATTATCTCCACAAGTACATTCAATACCGTAAGAGAAAAATATTTCACGGAAAGCAAACAGCTGCTGACTTGATCGAAATATTAAGAAAGCACAATAAAGAGAAATTTCTTTACCCATGCTCTGATGTAGCTGCGGAAGAAACTCAGAGATTTCTTCAAGATAATGGCTATAATTTTAAACCTGCAGTACTATTTCGCACTGTTTTCAGTGATCTTTCAGATCTTGCAGATGTCTTTTATGACATTATTGTGTTCTTTAGTCCTTCAAGTATTCACTCCATGTACAATAATTTTCCTGACTTTCAGCAAAATACAACTCGTATAGCTGCTTTTGGAGCGAACACACACAAAGCTGTAGCTGAACATGGCCTCATATTGGATATTGCTGCACCTCAGGAGAACATTCCAAGTATGATCATGGCTATAGAACAATATCTTAAAGAAGCCAATAAGTAACTGCCAATTAGATAAATATTTACACAAACAATAAAGAGCTTTTGCAAATTGCAAAAGCTCTTTATTGTTTGTGTAGTCCCCTATAATATCTCCCTAACCGCCACGGAATTTATAAAAATAGGTTCTTTCGGATTTATAAAAAACTAGGATTTTTTCAACTGATTTATTTTTATTCTACCTGCATCTGTAAAATTTAATATTTTCGACAAAATACACTCCTATGAAAATAAAATCATTTCATCTTTTACTGATCCTAGCAATGGCTAGTTCTGTATCATGCACTAAAGTTGCACCCGCAGGTCCAGCTGGTCCTCAAGGAGCTACAGGTCCAGCATTGACGGGTGTTCTGCAAGGCTTTATAAGTCACTATGATCCATCTGGTGCAATGATAACGACTGATCTAGCAGGTGTTGTCGTATCTATTGATGAAACTGCTCAAACTGCCACAACCGATGTAAATGGGTTTTACAGTTTCACCGGTCTAACCACTGGGGTTTATAATTTATCTATAAAGCCTATCACAACAACTTTTAATAGTGTATCTGCAACTTATTGCCCGACTAAGATTCAGAGTATTGCATTTACTGGGGGCGGGAACACGTACCGAAATACGAGCATCTCATTAGCCCCAACGGGTAGTGTTTCAAGCATGGTAACGAATGCAAATGCAAGTTCTATACAAATTTCGGGAGTCGTCTCTCCTGTTACATCATATAATCAAGAAGTGATTATTTATGTAGGTGCACCCAGCAGTACTACCGTAGATTCATCAACAACTGATTTTATCAGCTATTACACAACAAGTGTGGCTGCTAATACAAGCTCATATTCCATCTCTATTCCTGTATCGGATTTTTACAATTTAGGTTATCCAAGCGGCGGTGTTGCTAATGCCTATTTTGCAGCTTATTTGATTGGCAAAAACTTAATGGCATCGACTTATGCTGATCTTACTACTAACAGAGCAATATATACTGCTATTAGTGCCAATTCAATAACTTCAACAGTGCTTATACCATAAGTAGCGAAAAAGCATTTTGACTTCTATTATCGATCTGCATACTGCTCTTGATAATATGATTGATAATTACCCGATGTAACGTTGGATAACCATGCTTCATTAGCGAGGTACCAATCGACTGTTTTTTCAATACCTTCTTCAAATTGTAGGCTGGGGCTCCATCCTAATTCTTTTTGAAGCTTTGAAGAGTCAATAGCATAACGCAAGTCATGCCCCGCACGATCTGTGACAAAGGTGATTAGTTTTTCTGAAGTACCGGCTTTACGATTTAGTTTATGATCCATGATTTTGCATAATAAACGAATCAAATCAATATTCTTCCATTCATTGTGCCCGCCGATATTGTAGGTAGTGCCTGATTTTGCTTGGTGAAAAATCAGATCAATTGCCCTTGCATGATCCTCCACCCATAACCAATCGCGAATATTTTCCCCTTTCCCATACACCGGTATAGGTTTATTGTTTTTGATATTATTGATTGCTAATGGAATCAATTTTTCAGGAAAATGGCACGAACCATAGTTGTTTGAACAATTTGAGATGACGGTATTTAAACCATATGTATCCTGATAAGCCCGAACAAAGTGATCAGAACTTGCTTTTGATGCGGAATAAGGACTATGTGGATCATATGCTGTTTTCTCGGTGAATAATCCATCCTCTTCTAAAGTGCCATAAACTTCATCTGTGGAAACATGATAAAAGCGAGTATTAATAAAATCATCTTTCCAATATTTACATGCAACGTTAAGTAGGTTTACTGTACCTATCACATTGGTCATCACAAAATCCAGTGGATTGCTAATAGAGCGATCGACATGTGATTCAGCAGCGAGATGAATGATCGCATCTGGCTTTTCATCCGCAAATAATTGATCGATGAATGAAGCATCTACAATATCTCCTTTTATAAACCTGTAATTGGGTTTATCTTCCACATCTTTCAGATTTAAAAGATTCCCGGCATAGGTGAGTTTATCCAGATTAATAAGCTGGTAGTTAGGATAGGTGTTCACAAATCGTCTAACCACATGCGAGCCAATAAATCCTGCACCACCCGTAATTAATATTTTTTTATTCTTCATCGTTAAACCTGTTTGGGGAAACCCAATTCATTAGCAAGCTTTGATACAGCAGAGCTATGCACCAAAGTCAACATTTTGTTCATCCCTTCTTTTAAATCGTATTGATAATCTTCGTGGAGCCTGTTGTACTTGGGCAAGATATACTTCATTCGCCCTACGATATAATCTACCAGCGTTCGATTTCGCTTGGTGGGCTCATACAAAAAATCACAGCCAAAATTACAGCCGATGTTCAATATGTATAATCTGAGTTCGACATCTGCTATTTTGTCTTTGGTAATTAACACATGATCATTTACCAACCCACTAATGTCACGTAGACGCATCAGTAGCTCACCCGGAGTTAAATAGTTTGGATATCTATCGATCACCCTTTTCAGATGATCGAAATTTTTATCAATCTTTTTAATCACCTCATCACGTTTTTCATTCAAGCTATCAACACCATCAACCAATTTGTGGCGTAATTGTTCCATCAAAACAGTGTCCTTATTGATGAGCTTGAACAAAAGCTTGGTTTTTTCTTGATCTGGCAAGTTCAAAATAGCCTGCTTCAGTTCTTTATCTTGATCGATTAACATTTGAAAAATTAAAATGGATTTTGGTTAACGTATTTTTCCCACTCCCAAGCAGAACGCATCATTTCGGTTAAGTCTAATTTTGTTTTCCAGTTTAGCTCCTTTTCAGCTTTTGACACCTCTCCATAAATTTGTTCGATATCACCGCTTCGTCTAGGGCCAATTCGATAATTTAATTTGATGCCCGTTGCTGATTCGAAAGCATGAATCACCTCCAAAACCGAATTCCCTTGACCTGTACCAATATTATACACACGATATCGCTCGCTTGATGGATGATTTTCCAACAAATTTAAAGCTGAAACATGTGCTTTTGCCAAATCAACCACATGAATATAATCGCGAATGCAGGTTCCGTCCGGAGTATTGTAATCATTCCCATGGACAACAATTTCTTTTCGTTTGCCAATAGCTGTTTGAGTAATGAAAGGCACTAAGTTCTGTGGCACTCCGAGTGGTAACTCTCCAATCAAAGCAGATGAATGAGCTCCAACAGGGTTGAAATAGCGTAATGCGATACAATTTAAGTTGGAATTGGCTTTGGCTGTTTCGCTCAGTATTTCCTCCGCAATCTGTTTGGTATTTCCGTAGGGTGATTCTGCTTCTTTAACAGATTCTGCTTCTGTTACAGGTAATTGATCGGGCTGGCCATACACGGTACAGCTAGATGAAAAAACAAAATTGACTGGTCGTGAAGTGAAGGCTTCTAATACATTGATAAGTGAGTACAAATTGTTCCGATAATAGCGCAATGGATTATCGACAGATTCACCCACAGCTTTGAATGCAGCAAAGTGGATGACTCCTGAAATATTTGAATGCTCTTCTACAAAACGAAGCGTGGCTTTTTCATCACAAAAATCAAAATTGTAAAAAGGAGGACGCTTACCTGTTATTTGTTCAATTTGATCCAGGACTTTGATGTTCGAGTTCGATAGATTATCCACAATAATCACTTCATAACCTGCGCTCATTAACTCGACAACGGTATGAGAACCAATAAATCCAGTACCACCCGTAACTAATATTGTTTTAGTAGACATTACTTTTTATTATAGTATGCGAAGTCTTTGTGCTGGATCTCATGCTCCGGCAGCGATTTAAAATAATCGTACGTGATTTTCAGGCCTTCAGCTCGTCCTACTTTTGGTTCCCAATCTAAGATGGCTCTTGCTTTGGTAATATCAGGCTGGCGTTGCTTCGGATCATCCTGTGGCAATTCCTTAAAAATCATTTTTTGATTTGTACCTGCTAGCTTGATGATCTCGTCACCAAACTGTTTGATCGTGATTTCATCAGGGTTTCCAATATTCATCGGCTGAGTATAATCGGAAAACAGCAAACGATAAATTCCTTCCACCAGATCATCCACATAACAAAAAGAGCGTGTTTGCGAACCATCACCAAATACTGTTAGATCTTCACCACGCAATGCTTGGCCAATAAATGCAGGTAAAACACGTCCGTCGTTCAAGCGCATGCGTGGGCCATATGTATTGAAGATGCGTACAATGCGTGTTTCTAAGCCATGAAAGGTATGATAGGCCATGGTGATTGCTTCTTGAAAACGTTTTGCTTCATCGTACACGCCACGCGGACCAACAGGATTCACGTTACCAAAATATTCTTCGGGCTGTGGATTTACAGTAGGATCACCATATACCTCAGAGGTAGAAGCGATCAGTATTCTGGAATTTTTAGCACGAGCCAAACCCAGCAAATTGTGAATCCCAAGTGAACCCACTTTTAATGTTTGGATCGGGATTTTTAGATAATCGATGGGGCTTGCGGGAGATGCGAAGTGTAAGATATAGGGCAAATCGCCCGGCACATGCACGAATTTGGAAACATCATGATTGTAAAATTCAAAATTCTCCAGCTTAAACAAATGTTCAATATTGCGCAGATCACCTGTAATCAGGTTATCCATCGCAATCACGTAAAAATCTTCTTTGATAAATCGGTCGCACAAATGTGAGCCTAAAAATCCAGCGGCACCTGTTATTAAAATCCGTTTTCTATGTTTCATTTGTCAAGTTTTTGCTGGAACAGCTTAAATGATTCAGGGCAAAACTCAAGTCTCTAACCTGCCCTAGTCCCCCAAAAAGCACCACTAGATTTTTTCCTTTCAGGGATTTTCGCAACTAAAAAAGCCAAGCCAGCTCCTACTGAAGAGCCAACTGTCATTATAATACCAAGCGCTACTACTTCTACTCCCGCGAGACCTCCGACGCAGTTTCTAGCTTCGTCAATTGGCAAATCGTGGGTGCCGCATTGTTTTAGCTTATCCAAATCAGTAAATTTCATAACTATTCAAACAAAACCTTATACTGACATTTTTATTATCTAATTAGCTGCTTGTACTTGCTCAATTACCTTTCTACCGATACTATTATAATAATACCCAAGGTCAATCATCTTTTGCAGATCATATAAATTACGCCCATCAAAAATGACTTTTTGTTTCATTAGTTGGCCAATTTGTTCAAAATCTGGGTTTCTAAAAGCCGACCATTCTGTAACAATAACTAGCGCTTCAGCATCTTGTAAAGCTTCATATTGATTCGTAGCAAAAGATATTTGATCTCCAAAAAGTTTCTCAACATGGGGCATCGCTTCTGGATCAAATGCAGTGATTAATGCTCCAGCTTTTATTAGCTCCTCAATAATATATAGTGCCGGTGCTTCGCGGATATCATCTGTTTCGGGTTTGAATGCAAGTCCCCAAACAGCAATTTTTTTGCCTTTCAGATGTCCATCATAATAGGTTCGCATTTTCTCAACCAGTATTTTCTTTTGGATTTCGTTTACCTTCATCACGGCATTCAGTATTTTAAAATCATACTGATACTCCGTGGAGGATTTAGCTAAAGCTTGGACATCTTTAGGGAAACAACTCCCCCCATATCCAACTCCAGGGAAAAGGAAACGTTTGCCAATACGATCATCTGATCCGATACCTCGACGTACCGCATCTACATCGGTACCCAATAACTCACAAAGATTAGCAACCTCATTCATGAAAGATATTTTGGTAGCTAAAAATGAATTTGCTGCATATTTAGTAAGCTCTGAAGAACGCTCATCCATGAAAATAATGGGGTTTCCTTGTCGAACATAGGGTGCATAAAGTTCGGCCATCAATTTTTGCGCTTGCTCGCTTTGTGTACCAATCACAATACGATCAGGTTTCATAAAATCATCTACGGCAACACCTTCACGTAAAAACTCAGGGTTTGAAACCACATCCACCTCAACCGCACAGTGATTTTGAAACACCTTGCTTACCTGATCGGCTGTCCCGACAGGAACGGTGGATTTAGTGACAATAACTTTATATTCTTGAACTAGTTGAGCAATTTCTTTTGAGGCACCTAGCACATAACTCAAATCAGCTGCCCCATTTTCATCTGGAGGAGTTGGCAAGGCTAGAAAAACGATTTTTGCTTCATCAATTGCTTCGGAGAGTTTACTTGTAAATCTTAGTCTTCCTTGGGCAATATTCCGGTGAAATAGCGCTTCCAAGCCGGGTTCATAAATGGGCATTTCCCCATTTTGCATACGTTTAATTTTTACATCATCAATGTCAACACAAGTCACCGTATTACCCGTTTCGGCCAAACAAGTACCTGTGACCAAACCAACATAGCCTGTACCAATAACAGCAATTTTCATCGTGAGAATAATCTATTTATTACCTTCGGCGAAGATAAAGAATTAAATCTAGAATGGTTTTTTTGTACGATTTGGGCATTAGGGTGTACACCTTCATGATACGACTTGCATCTTTAAAAAGTGCAAAGGCAAAAGCTTGGCTATTGGGACGTCAAAATCTATTGAAAAGGATTGAGCAAGCCATTGATCCTCGTGTGCACTACACCTGGTTTCATTTTGCATCACTTGGCGAATTTGAACAGGGGCGCTCGGTAATGGAACATTTAAAGGCCCAAAAAAAGGGCACACATATTTTCATCACCTTTTTTTCCCCTTCGGGATACGAAATCAGAAAAGACTATCCACTGGCAGATCATGTATTTTATCTACCCACAGATACCGAAGCAAATGCACGTGAGTTTATTCGGCTGATCAATCCTGTGATGGCCATTTTCACGAAGTACGAATATTGGTATCACTATTTTGATGAACTACACAAAAAACAGATCCCACTCTATGTGATATCGGCTATTTTCAGAAAGGATCAGCCATTTTTCAAATTTTATGGGTTTCTACATCGCAACATGCTAGGATGTGTCTCCCATTTTTTTGTTCAGAATAACGAAAGCAGGATGTTATTGCAATCACTAGCGATCAATCAAGTAACGGTTATTGGAGATACTCGTTTTGATCGTGTAGTTGAAAATGCATTACATCCAAAATCGTTCGACTTAATCAAATCATTTTGTGGGAATAAGCATGTACTGATTGCCGGAAGCACTTGGCCAGCTGATGAAAAATTGTTGGTAGAGTTGGCAAGGGAGCAATCTGAATGGAAATTTATCATTGCTCCGCATGAAATTAGTGAAAACAAAATAGTTCACCTGGAGAAGCAATTGAGCGAAATTAATGCCATTCGCTACTCAGTTCTTACTAATCAAGTCTCAGGATTAAGTACTCAATACTCGGTACTCATTATCGATAACATTGGCATGCTTTCATCACTTTACCAATATGGGCAAATAGCTTATATCGGTGGTGGTTTTGGTTCGGGGATTCATAATATTTTAGAAGCTGCAGCTTTTGGTTTACCTGTTTTGTTTGGCCCGAACCATCATAAATTTCAAGAAGCAAAAGACATGATTGAGTTAGGAGCTGCTTTTCCAATCAACAATCTGATAGAACTTGAAACAGCTTTCAATAAATTAAATGATGAAAGTAATTGGCTGAAGTGTGGAAGGGTTGCAGATAAGTATGTAAAAAATCGTGCGGGTGCCACGAGAGAAATAGTTAAACAGTTATTGCTTAAATCGTGATTTATTAAGTTCGCCTAATCAAATGAACATAACTCCTAAAAGAATGAAAAAAGAGAACAATGCTTAGCTCAGTATTTGAGTGCAGCAGAATTAAAAAACATGAATATCCTTGAAATACAGAAAGTAATTGTCACAGTAGAAGTATCATTGATTCTATAGGAATGGTGCTTCAGTACTTAGAGGTATATCCTCTATTTATTCCCGTGGATATCTATCATCTAATTACAAAAGGAGAAGCCCCTTATGCAAAACATCTTCTTAGTGGCAGATGCCCTAATGGCGGTTAATAATGCTTAGTTCAGAATATCCGATATTCTTTCTTACTCCCCGTGGCTAATGCTGCCACTGTGCCACGGGGTGAATTCACTAGATTGGCTCTTTATCTTTTTCTACCGATAGCCACATTGGTCTCTATAATTGCATCACAATAAGAGGGCTTCACAAAATCCATGGCTACAATACCCGTATTCCCCTTTCCTTTATTTTTGAGTGCACCTATCAAGTGCTCACCCATGCTATCCGCAATGCCTTTATAATACGGAACTGGGATCTTTTTCTCAAGCAGTGGGATTATATACTGTTGATATGCACTGGTATGATTGAGATATAAGGTGGTGGCTTTCGATGATTTCCCAAAAGATTCTTCCAATAGTGGTAAAAAATAACCTGCTTTCTCCATTGCATCTGTGGGTTTGTAAAAATCCTGTACTCTCAATTGCTCTGATGAGGACAAGTTAGAAGTGGAAGTCGTGTTTTCGCCAATAGCGATTTTCATACCATAGGGCAATTGATAAATCGAGCTTTCAAACCGTTTCAAGAAAACAATTTTACCTCTTGCTTCTCCAAGTGTAGGTATAACACGGGCTGTAGGATCAGATGGTTTATAAAACAAATTAGAGTATTGACGGCAATAGCCGATAAATATATTCACAAAAGAGTCTGTCCCCTCGTGCGGCATAAACTCAACTTGCTCCTCTTGCACTTTTAGGATAATTGTTTCGGATGGATTTATCCTCAAAAAAGAGCGGCAAATATCGAGCACATTTTGAAAATCTAGCCGCTGATTGATTGGGCCATGATATATTTTAAATTCATCACCAACACGACGGCAACGAATATCTAGATATCGAACTCCCATCGCTAGCTGCTGCTGTATAGGAACATCCTGGCATCTCCACAGGTCACTTGTTTGAACTCCGATGATTGGTACTCGAATTTCAAAATTACATCCATGCAACGCATTAGATTCATGTGTTCCAGGTATGGAAATTTGTGCAAGCGACAAACTAGATGGCAACTCTTTCATCCATGCAGAAGACGTCCATCTGGGCAAAGTATCTAGACTGATGCTATTGACTTGAGGCTTGGTACACGATGTGATACACAAAACTAGATATGTACCAATTGACACGAGAAAAACATTTACCCAAGACGAGTTGACTTTTGTTTTCATAGGATTTTGGTTTTATCACATTCAACGCAGCGCGTCAGATTAAAGTATAAAAAAGGGTTTAGAAGGATATTGGCTAAAAGGCCGTATTTTTGCGTTCAGATCTCATTCTGCGATGTGGATCATGTGAATTCTGAGCGATGAATAAAACAGTAATTTTTCAAGATTGGGGACTGGTAGACTATCAGCAAGCATGGGACAGGCAAGAAGCATTATTTGCCCAAACAGTGCAATTAAAGGCCGAAAATAGAAATACCGATTCTCCCAAACAAACTCCCAATTATCTGATTTTTGTAGAGCATCCCAACGTATATACCTTGGGCAAAAGTGGGAAAGCAGAGAATCTATTACTAGATGAGCAAGGTTTAAAAGATCAGGATACGTCTTATTACAAAATAAATCGAGGTGGAGATATTACGTATCATGGGCCAGGGCAATTAGTAGGCTACCCTATTTTAGACCTAGATAATTTTTTCACAGATATCCACCTATACTTGCGCACATTGGAAGAAGCCGTTATTCTAACGCTTGCAGATTACAACATACAAGCAGGACGCTATCCAGGATATACTGGAGTATGGTTAGATGGCGATAATGAAAAAGCCCGAAAAATTTGCGCAATGGGTGTCCGTTGTAGCCGATGGGTGACGATGCATGGTTTTGCGCTTAATGTCAACACCAACCTAAATCATTTCAGCCACATCATTCCCTGTGGGATTGATGACAAAGCCGTCACTTCCATGCAGAAAGAATTAGGTAAAGAGCTCGACCTGGAACAGGTTAAACAAGTATTGCGTCAGCATATTGCTAACTTATTCAACATGCAATTCAAAATGGACTTGAATACCATCAATCCATAAGTCACTCATGCACATTGACCTAGTCCGAAATTTATTTTATGAAACAGTCGTTCGTTATTTTTGAATGCAATGAGGCAAATTTTGTTGGGGCGACCCAAGAAGAATATTGACAAAAAATCCGATGGAATTACAGTCAAAAAGAGTGAAATAAAATAAGCTTTAGACCGACTCTTTATTTATACTTGCATTCAATCACCTAATTCCGGATGCAATGAATAGAATAGCCCTTCTTACCCTCTCTATTTTTAGCCTTATAGGCTGTCGTCAGCCTCAAGAAAAAGAAGCGAAGGATATCAAAGATCTATCTGTATTGACAGATCAATATTACGAGGACCGATTAAAATTATATCCACTCGAAGCCACTTCGGTGGGAGATGATCGCTATAATGACCTCTTACCCAATAATGGTTCTGCCAAATTCATCCAACAAGAGTATACCTTTTATCAAAAATATTTAAATCAGCTCAAAACGTATGAACGTGATATTCTGGACGAGAACGACAAGCTCTCCTATGATATTTTAGAAGATGAGCTAACGATGGGTTTGGAAGCCAAAAAGTATCATTTCGAATACATGCCTTTTGATCAATTTAACTCATTACCATTAGTGATGGGACAATTGGGGTCTGGAGAAGGCATGCAGCCATTTAAGACGGTAAAAGATTATAATCATTGGCTCAAACGAATCTCTGCATTTTCTATTTGGGCAGACACTGCGATTACCAATTTTCAAAAGGGTACTCAAAAAGGCATTGTACTTCCTAGGCCACTCGTTGTAAAAATGATTATACAAATGCAAAGCATGATTGTCAAGGATCCTACTAAAAGTTTATTTTATGGCCCCATCAAGAAAATGCCAAAAACTTTTCCTGAAGCCACGAAGAAGTGGTTGACAGAGGCTTACAGTAAAGTTATTCTTACAGAAGTTGTCCCCACCTATAAAAAATTGGGTGATTATCTACAAAATGAATACCTGCCAAAATCCAGAAATACGTCTGGACTATCAGCACTACCAGGAGGCAAAGACATGTATATTTTTCTTGTAAAACAGCAAACAACCACACCCAAAAGTCCTGAAGAAATTTATCAAACTGGACTGCAGGAAGTCGCTCGTATTAGTGCAAAGATGGATTCAGTAAAAACTCAAGTTGGGTTTAAAGGTAGTTTAAAAGCATTTTTCAATTATATGAAAGATGATCCCAAATTCATGCCCTACAAAACACCGAAAGATGTATTAGATGCTTTTGAGAACATCCATAAAACGATGGAGCCCAATCTCAAAAAAATGTTTAAAAACACACCCAAAACACCTTTTGAAATTCGTCAAACAGAAGACTTCAGAGCAGCTACAGCAAGTGCCGAGTATAACCAAGGATCAGCTGACGGCAAGCGACCTGGTATTTTTTATGTCCCTATTTTGGACGCAAAAAAATTCAATATCACATCCGGAATGGAATCCCTCTTTCTACATGAAGCAATTCCAGGCCATCATTATCAAATATCACTACAGCAAGAGAACACTTCATTACCCAAATTCCGTCGCTTTGGTAGTTTCTACAATGCGTATGTGGAGGGATGGGCCTTGTATTGCGAGTCACTAGGAAAAGAACTGGGTTTGTACACAGATCCATACCAATATATGGGTGCTTTGGGCGACGAAATGCACCGAGCTGTTCGCTTAGTAGTTGATGTAGCCATTCATACCAAGGGTATGACACGCGAACAAGCCATTAAATATATGATGGATCATGAGGCAATCAGCGAGCAGGGAGCAATCGCTGAAATTGAACGTTATATGGCCATGCCAGCACAGGCATTAGGATATAAAGTCGGAGCCATGAAAATTCAAGAATTACGTAAAAGGTATCAGAAAAATATGAGGGGCAAATTTAATCTCGCCGATTTCCACGATCAGTTACTGAATGACGGCCCAATGCCCTTAAACATTCTAGAAAAAAAAATGGATGCGTGGGCAGCTTCGTATTGACATGTATGACTTGAAAAAATGAGCTGTTGACCTCAAATAAAAACATCCACACGTTAATAACAATCACGATGTCCGTGGAGAAGCTCTACGGACATCGATGATGCAACTCACTCAACAATAAGAACAGCATCCTCATGCTCTCTTTATTCTTCTCAGCAATCTGAAATGAAGAGTATAAGAGCCCAACATTCCAGATGCGATGACACTAGATGGCACAAGTAAAAAGCTTACAAATTGTTTTCAGAACTCGTAAACTTCACCTTTAGAATCCTCAAATTTTTACAGGATAACCTCCTGCATCCCTTACTTGTTGGTGCAATCCTAAATTGTAAATTTGTTCACCAATTTCACATTCTCACACAATACTAATTTCTATTTTAAAAATGCTTATTAAGCCATTCAAGCTCGAAAGATATTATACTATCCATGAGTTTACAGCCAAATACCTACTGTGTAGCTCTGATTGTGAAGCAATGACAATTGGAGATTTATTAACCTTGGAAGAAGGAGCTGCTGATCGTTTCAACAATCACTGGCTGGGCTATACGGAGTCTAAAGGCAGTCCTTTGCTCAGGGAAGATATTGCAACCACCTATACATCCTTGTCACCAACAGAAATACTTGTTTGTGCAGGTGCTCAAGAGCCTATTTTTTTGTTCTCCCAAGCCATACTAGAGGCTGGCGATGAAGTTATTGTTCAGTTTCCGTGCTACCAATCGGTAGAGTCAGTGCCTGAAAGTATGGGATGTAAGGTGTTAAAATGGACAGCTCAATACAAAGACAATAAATTTGTTTTCGATTTGGAGGAGTTGGCTAAACTGATAAGTGCTCGAACAAAAGTAATCTATCTTAACAGCCCTCATAATCCGACGGGTTATCATTTTTCAAAAGAGGAGCAATTCGCTATTGTGGAATTAGCCAGAAAGTACAATTGTATTATTTTCTCAGATGAGGTGTATGTAGGGCTAGAGCAAAGGCCTGAATCTGTCATACCTGCTTTTGCAGATATCTATGAATATGGCGTTTCATTGAATGTGATGTCGAAAGCCTATGGTTTAGCTGGGCTTAGAATTGGATGGTTAGCCACAAAGCAAGCTAGTATTTTAGAAAAAGTGTCCATATTGAAGGAGTATACCTCCATCTGCAGCTCGGCACCAAGTGAATTTTTAGCAGGCGTTGCACTTCGAAATAGAAAACAAATCCTAGGACGCAATCTGGATATTGTGCAAAAAAATCTAGCATTATTAGAACCATTTTTTGCGAAGTATTCACATCTATTTTCTTGGTATCGACCCATTGCAGGCCCAGTTGGTTTTGTAAAAATGAATTTTGAATATGATGATTTACAGTTTGCCGAAAAGGTCGTTCACGAAAAAAATGTACTTCTGTTACCAGGCGACATATTTGACTATCGGGGGTATTTCAGAATAGGTTTTGGAAGAAAAAATATGCCAGAAGCTTTAGCCCATTTTGAAAAATTTGTGACAGAAAATTTGGCAAAATGATTGTCATTGGTTTTGAAGAAATAAAGAAGTTGGTTCAACTGGATGATTTATTTGAACCTATTCGACAATCTTTTATTGATTATTCGTCGGGGAAGCTAATTGCTGCACCTATCAATCTATTGCACTTCAAAGATGATTCGGATGCACACATAAAAATAGCTGCAGTGGAGGATTGTCCTTATTTCTCGATTAAAGTGGCGACCATGTATCCCAAAAATGTACTTCATGATTTGCCCATGAATAATGGTGCTATTTTTTTATTTAATGCTAAAACGGGTGAGTTCTCTGCAATATTGCATGATAAAGGATACCTGACAGATATGCGTACAGCAGCAGCCGGTGCTATTATAACGAATTCACTGGCATCTAAAACCGCTAAGACAGTCGCAATCATTGGAACTGGGATGCAAGCATTGTATCAGATACAGGCTCTAAAAAGATTGAGGAATTTTGATCAGCTTTTTATTTATGGGCGAAACACCGCTAAAGCAGATGCATTAAGAGCTCAGTTGAAAAATAATCTGCCTGACATTACCATCCAAATTGCAAAATCAATAGAAGAAGCTGTTAAAAGTTCTCAGATCATTATTACGACTACTTCGAGTACCTTACCATTAATTAAAGGTGACTGGTTAGTAGATGGGCAACACATGACCGCTTTGGGGGCGGATGATGCATATAAGAAAGAATTAGATGTTATATGTTTTGAAAAGGCCAATGCCATTTATCTCGATAGCATTTCGTTGAATAAGCAGTATGGTGAGTTTAGTGAAGCATTCGATCACGATCCGTCACTTATTGGTAAGACATGTGAGTTCGGTCAATTATTTTCAGATTTAGATACAGTTCAAGTATTCCCCAAAAGTGGAATAACCATTGCAAAATTGGTGGGACTGGGTGTGCAGGACCTGGCAACAGCTACCCTGGTGATGAATAACTACTTTTGTCAATCAACCAAAAAAGATTAAGATAATAACCTCTCTTTCGCAGAAGAAAATGATTAAAAAGAGGGTCCATGAAAATTGACAATTTTCATGGACCCTCTTTTTTAAAATACATTTCCTACAAAAAAAGATGCAGTAAAGCATAAATAAGTGCTGCAATACCTGCAGAAACAGGAATGGTTAATATCCAAGCCCAAAGCAGATTGATCGTCACTCCCCAACGAACAGCGGACACACGCTTGCTCAATCCAACACCAATAATTGACCCAGTGATGGTATGCGTAGTAGAAACCGGAATTTTAAAATGATCCGTAAAAAATAAGGTAATTGCACCGGCTGTTTCAGCAGCTACCCCTTCCAATGGAGTTACTTTTGTGATTTTTGATCCCATTGTTTTCACAATTTTCCAGCCGCCACTCATCGTTCCGAGTGCAATGGCACTATAACAAGCCAAAGGGATCCATTCTGGAATATGTTTAATACTCACTTTACCATTCACTACTTCATAGCCAATGTGTAACCATTCAGGAACACCAGTCATTGTTTGATGTGCACTATTTAAGTATACAATTACCGCTGCGGCAATCAATCCCATCACTTTTTGAGCGTCATTCCCACCATGGCCTAAACTAAAAAGTGCTGAAGACACTAGTTGAAGTTTTCTAAACCACCACTCTGCTCTGCTGGGATTAGCTCGCTGACATATATTGATAATGAGGACTGTGATAGCGTAAGCTATCACCATCCCAATAATGGGTGCAAGGATAATAAAGGCAACAATTTTACCGACTACAGCTAAATTAACCACCGTTAGTCCGCCATGAGCAATGGCTGCACCTGTTAATCCGCCAATCAGCGTATGTGAGGAGCTGGAAGGAATACCAAACCACCAAGTCAATAAATTCCAGCAGATAGCCGCAATAATTCCCGCTAGTATTACATATAAGTCTATTCGGAGTGTATTGACTGTTTTGGCAACCGTGTCTGCAATATTCAAATCAAATATCCAATAGGCTAGGGAATTAAAAAAAGCAGCCCAAATAACTGCTTGAAAAGGACTAAGCACTTTCGTCGAAACGACAGTTGCTATTGAATTTGCTGCATCGTGAAAACCATTGATATAATCGAAAACTAAGGCTAAAACGATGATTATAATTAATAAGGTCATTCTTTTTTACTATTGAGTAGTGTGTATGCGATATGTGCATCGGATGCATTTATACCGAGTCATTTCAATAATGTATCAATACGCAACACTATTTTTTAAGCATTTTTTACCAAAATATTTTCCAGCACATTCGCAGCATCTTCACACATATCGGTCGCTGTTTCTAGACCAGAAAGTACTTCTTTATATTTTATTAGGTTGATGGCATCTTTTTCATACTCAAATAAATCTGCCACAGCACTATTAAAGACATAATCTGCTTGGTTTTCGACGCTATTAATTCGAATTAATGAATCGGCAATATTTCGGATATTTTTAAGATTACGTAATTCACATATGGCTTTATCTAAATCCTGGCAAGCCTGTAGCACAAGCTCTGACAGTTTTTTTATGGGGTCTGTAATTGTTGTTATTTTATACAAATCCATACGATTAGCAGAGCCATGTATGTAATCTGCAATATCATCGAGTGCTCCAGCTAAATGATGAATATCTTCACGATCAAAAGGTGTAATAAAGTTTTTACTCAACTCCAGATAAATCTGGTGTGTGATTCCATCTCCTACATGCTCCAGTTTTTCAATTTGTTTAAACAGCTCTGAGCGTTTACTAACATCGTTTGTATTGACTGCTTCAACTAAGCATTCTCCGAGTTTAATCAGATTAGAGCTTGCTTGTTCAAAAAGAGGAAAAAATTTTTTGTCCTTCGGCACAAAATACTGGAATATACTATTTAATGACATTTTAATATTTTTTTACGAAGTTAAGCGCTTCAATATTAATTTAATGTTAAGCTTTCACTAAGTAACTAGCTTGCTTTTTGCAAAGTGATAGCAAAAGTAGCCCCTATTCCTTCCGTACTTCTCACAGTAATTGTTTGCTGATGTGCCTCCATAATATGTTTTACAATTGCCAAACCTAATCCAGAACCCGCAACTTCCCTAGATCTGCTTTTGTCTACGCGGTAAAAACGTTCGAATACACGAGCATGATATTTTTCCTCAATACCATAGCCATCATCTGTAATCTCCAGTAATATTTGGTCATGTAATTCAAATAACTTCAAAGCTGTGGTTCCATTTTCTCTACCATATTTAAAAGAGTTATCGATTAGATTAACCAAAACCTGTCGAATTTTTTCCCGATCAGCCAGAACCCACACAGGATGATTGTACTTTTCCTTAAAAACTAGATTAATTTTATACTTCTTTGCTTTTATTTCGAGTGAATCAAACACTTCAACAATGAGGGATGAAATATCAAATTTTTCGTAATTGATGGGAATTTCGCCACTTTCTAATTTTGATATTTCATCAAGATCTTTGATCAGAAGGCTTAATCGGTTCACATTCTTAGATGCCTTGTCTAAAAATCGATGAGTCATTTTAGGATCGTTGATTTGATCCTCTTTTAAAGCTTCAATATATCCTTGCAAAGCAAAAAGAGGGGTTTTAAACTCATGTGAAAGATTGGAGAGAAACTCTCTTCGAAATTGTTCCTGTTCTTTTAAACCATCAATCTCTATTTTTTTGTCTCGCGCCCACGTTTTCACCTCATTTTCGACATCATTGATTGGATCTGAACTCATGTATTCTCCCAAGGCATTTTTCAAATCCTTGCCTAGCTTTAAGCTATGAATCAGTTTATAAATCAACTTGATTTTCCCATACACATATCGTTCGACGAGGTAATAAAAGATCAAGAAACTTACGCACAGTGCTATCAAAAACGTAATTAACAAATCATGCCAATTGTGTCGAAAATAGAAATTAGCACAACTAAGAGAGACTGCGACAGCAAGAGCATTCACAAAAATGAGCGCACGAAGTTTCATGCTGCAAACATACTGCTTAAAATCTTTTCAGTTAAAAATCGTCATGGGCTGTGCTCCCATACACCTTGAATAAATAATAGCCTTCTATAAAATTCAGAATAGCCATCAGCTCTGATCAGACAAAAACTTAAGAACCTGTCTAAAAGTGGGTCCGTGTAAATAAAGAGGGGACTGACTATTAAGCTAATCCTTGAAGAGGGATTCTAAACTTTTAAAAAGATGCACACTAGCTCGATTTGACAAAAATAACAGTATTTTCAAGCACATTAAAAAAATGGATTATCGAGCTAGCTTTTACTTGGTTCAATAATCCTAGAGGACTGCACATCTATAAAACAACCGCCGATTCCGCTGAAAACATGGTTGAATTATCTTCCATAAAATTATTGTTGGATAATACCTCAGCTAAACTCTAAAACCACTTGATTATCCTTTTCAAAAGTCCCAGAATTCGCACTAGTCCGTTACTTTAACAACTCCTTCTAATCCCAAACCTCATCCATTAACTAACGAAAAGTAGAATTAGGTTGTGTTTTTAAATGTATGATAGTTTAAAATTCCTGGTGTGCATGACAAGT
>CALLKE010000046.1 GCA_938008555.1 uncultured Pedobacter sp. | reverse complement strand
CAATTGCTTTTGTAGTTTTAGGTGCTTTTGTTGCATTTACTAATTGAACTTGCCAGACCACTCGCCAGAGATATACCTTCCTATCAACCTGAGAAAAGCTACTTTTTATGACTGTTATAAGCTCCTGATTAAAAACAGAGTAACACAGCCCCCCTTGCTCTAGCAGTTATTTTAGGAGTTACAAACGAAATTACTCTAACGGACAGCCAAAATATTCTATTTAGCCAATCGCTTTTGGATAGAAGCGAAGAAGCCGTCTAAATTTTCAACATTACACCAAACCTAAATTGAGAAAAAACAATTTATTTATCACTTTCCTATTCGTCAGAATTAGCGTACTACCTCAATTCAAAAAAAATACCTAAAATTGCGCATTATTTCCTCGGGATGTAGCGTAGCCCGGTATCGCGCCAGCATGGGGTGCTGGAGGTCGTCAGTTCAAATCTGGCCATCCCGACTATTTTGATACCGCATTTTTACCAATAATCTTCATCAATAGTTTCGCCTTTCAGGCAATTTATTTACCTGAAAGTTGTTGACTTTTAATCCTTCTCGATCATTTTATCACTTTTATACGCAAAAAAGTCGCGATACTTAAATCCTTTTAAACTACTACATTCATAAACAAATCTGACTACAGTCATCATTTTGCTGCAAAAATTTTACCCTCAACTTGCACCAATCATAGCTTAAACCGAATTAACTCAATAAAAATTTGACAAAAGGTTAAAAATTAACACCAAATTTTAACCAAAAAAAGCATATTAGGGTTCTTATTCCAATGAATGAAAATGACGACACACATCAATCTCGATTATCACACATGGAAGTTCAAAAAGTCCTTCAAACGAAACGTGACTGCTTTATTTTCAAGTATGTTACTTCTCAGTGCTCTAGCAAATGCCCAGGAAAAGGCACTCACACTAGAAGAAGCTGTAACTCTTGGACTCAATAACAGTAAAACACTCAAACTATCTCAATCAAAAATAGATCAGGCAGTATCTCAATACAACCAGGCTAAAGACAAAACTTTGCCTACTGGATCTATCAGTTATAATTACAGCTTCGCATATATTCCAGCTAATCGATTGTCATTTGAAGGCATCAAAATAGCCCTGCCAAAAACTGCTGAAAGTAGTATAGGAACTGCTTCTGTATCTGAAATTATTTATGCTGGTAAAAAACTAAAATATGCAAAAGAGTCTACCGAATTATTGACAAGGGTAGCCCTTTTAGACGCAGAACTTGATAAAGACCAAATCGCATTTGACATTACAAATGAATACTACAATTTGTATAAAGTATTACAAAGCCAGAAAGTAGTTCAACAAAATTTAAAATCAATAGATGAACAGATTCGGCAGGCACAGCGCTTCTTCGAGCAAGGTTTAGTTACCAAAAATGATGTATTGCGATTTCAACTTCAGCGATCTAACATAGAGCTCAATGGCGTTGATCTTGAAACGAATCGAAAGGTGGTTAATTACAACTTGAATATTTTACTAGGCCTGCCAGAAGCAACACAATTAATCATTAATCATATCATCGATATCGATCAAAGTATCGCTCCCTTTGATAGTTACCTTGACACAGCTTTAGCTAATCGTCAGGAGTTACTTGGACTTGATATTCGCGCTCGTGCTAGTGATTTAAACGTGAAAAGCATTAGGGCTAGTCAGCTACCCACCTTAGCTGCTGCAGTGAATGGTTATTTGTTAGGGGTAACAGCTAATCCCATTCCTCAAAATGGTGACTATTTAGCCCCGCTCACTGCAGGTTTAAATGTATCCTGGAATTTCGGCTCTTTATGGACTACCAAAAACAAAATAGCTGAGGCAAAAATAGCATCTGATCAAGTAGTCATCAACAAAAACATTACAACTGACCGCATAAAAAATGAAGTAAATCAAAGCTATCAGAATTATGTCACGGCTATTCAAAGAGTCAAATTGCTGCAAACATCTATCGAGCAGGCTACAGAAAACAGCAAAATCACAGCGTCCAAATACGCTAATGGTACTGCTTCGGCCATCGACCGCGTGGATGCTGAAACCTTATTATACCAAGCACAAACTGATCTAGAGCTAGCGAAAGCAAGTGTCGGGCTTACCTATTATAGCTTGTTTAAATCAACAGGGAAACGAATTAAGCAATAACCAAAATCTCATACATAAATCAAGATGTCACAGGAAACACATCAAGTCAAAAAAACACCCAATCGGGTATTACCTATTATTTTAGGCTTACTACTAATAGGCGGTTTAATTTTCGGTATCAAGGAATACATATACTCTCGCAGTCATACGGACACCGATGATGCACAAATCGATGCAGATATAAGCCCCGTTGTTGCCCACGTGAGTGGTTATGTTGACAGTATCTTCTTCGAAGACAATCAGCATGTGGACAAAGGTAAAATTCTAGTAAAGATTGACGATCGTGACTATAAAGTCAAACTGGAGCTCGCACAGGCAGCTCAAAAAGGTGCAGGAGCAAGTGTTAGTGTAGGCGAATCACAGATTTATACAAATACTGCAACTGCAGCTTCTGCTTCTGCCAATGTAGCATCAGCAGAAGCTCGACTAGATAAGGTTAGTAAAGATTATCGACGTTATGCCAATCTAGTAAAAGATGGATCGGTCACCCAACAACAGTTTGAGCAAGTTAAATCCGACCTGGATATTGCTCAAGCAAGTTTAAGAGCTGCAAAAGAGCAATACAAAGCTGCACAAGAACAAGTAAGTACTACTCGAAACCAACTCAAAGTAACGAACAGTGGAGTTGATCAGCGCCAGGCAGATATTGATTTTGCCAAGCTTCAATTATCATACACCATTATCAAAGCCCCTACAAGTGGTACTACTTCTAAAAAGAGCATACAACTTGGTCAATTAGTACAAGCCGGACAAACCTTATTCTCTATCGTGAATGATAATAGTTTGTATGTCACCGCTAACTTCAAGGAGATACAACTCGAGAAAATTCGAAATGGTCAAAAAGTTAATATCAAAGTAGATGCCTTTCCAGAATTAAAACTGGAGGGGGTAGTTTATAATTTCTCACCCGCCACCGGAGCAAAGTTTTCATTACTCCCTCCTGACAACGCTACTGGAAACTTTGTGAAAGTGGTGCAGCGCATTCCCATCAAAATCAAAATTAACGCTAGTAAAGAAGTAATGGATAAGCTCAGACCTGGGATGAGCGTAGATGCCTCAGTAATTACTAAAGACTAATACAATGGCAGAAACCGGCTTTAAAAAATGGATCATTACGATTACGGTAATTACAGCTTCATTACTGGAATTGATTGATACAACCATTGTTAACGTATCCATCCCTCAAATACAAGGTAATTTGGGGGCTACATTAACAGATGCAGCTTGGGTGGCAACCGGCTATGGGGTTGCCAACGTAATCATTCTCCCTATGACAGGCTGGCTAGGAAGCTACTTCGGCCGGAAGAACTACTTCCTATTCTCTATAATTGCGTTCACCATTGCTTCTTTTTTATGTGGAAACTCTCATACGCTAACTGAATTAATCATTTTCCGCATCCTACAAGGACTCGCAGGTGGGGGGCTAATTTCAACTGCACAAGCTATATTAATAGATACTTGGCCTCGTGAACAGATTGGAACAGCGACTGCGCTGTTCGGTCTAGGTGCTGTAGTAGGGCCAACAGTAGGGCCAACTATTGGTGGTTGGATCACCGATAATTATTCATGGCCTTGGATTTTTTATGTCAACTTACCCATTGGTGTTTTAGCAGCATTATTTACCTACATGTATATAAGGCCAACATCTAAAGACGCAAAAGGGAAACCAATCGATTGGTGGGGAATTGGTTTACTTGCAGTTGCGGTCGGAAGCTTGCAAACTATATTGGAGAAAGGAGAGGATGAAGATTGGTTTTCAACACCCTACATCACTGTACTTACTGTACTGGCCATCTTTGGCACCTTACTTTTTATCTGGCGCGAGCTCAGTACCGACCACCCGATCGTTAACTTCAAAATCATGCGGCACAGAAGTTTCTCCATTGGAATGTTTACTTCCTTCATACTAGGCCTAGGCCTGTACGGATCACAATTTGTATTCCCTTCCTTCTGCCAAACGCTTTTAGGATTTTCGGCTCAACAAACGGGTGAAATTCTATTTCCTGGAGGCCTTTGTACGATCATGATGATGCCTTTCATCGGCAAAATGCTCAACAAAGGTATCCCAGCTCAGTTCATGGCAGCAATAGGTCTCGTTCTTTTCTTCATTTTTTCCTTTACACTCAGTCATTCTACCTTAGCTATGGGTAGGGAAGATTTCTTATTACCGCTCATGATACGAGGAGTTGGGCTATCCTTGTTATTTGTCCCCTTAACTACATTAGCTATGTCTGACCTTGTCGGCCTTGAAGTTGGTCAGGGAGCTGGGTTAAATAATATGATGCGACAACTCGGAGGCTCGTTTGGAATTGCTGGATTAACAACCATGATCCACATTCGCCAGGCTGATCACCGAAATAATCTGCTCACCAATATCAGCGAATACAACCCCATCTTGACTCAAAGACTGAATGAATATACACAGGCATTTATCGCAAAAGGAAAATCATTCTCAGATGCCAGTAAAATAGCTTATGCTGCAACAGAAGCAACTATCAATAGACAGAGTATGCTGCTTACTTATAATGATGCATACTGGGTCGTAGCAATCATTATGTTGTGTGCAATACCCATCATTTTCCTACAACCGTTCCGAAAAAATATGAAGCCTGCTGCAGATGTGCATTAATCCAATAGTGCACATCCAAACTGGATATTCCCTATCATAAAAAGCATTTATAAATGATAACATGTGAATGATGCTCCAAATTGCTATACATTAAAAAATATCTAGCTATTTTTCGTCACTGATTTACTCATGACTAAATTTTTACTCTTTGCTCTTTTAGCAATCGCAGAACTCCACTCTTTTGCACAAAAGAGATATACCGTTAGTGGCACTGTAAAAGACGAGCAAACAGGGGAACAACTTATCGGTGCAACCGTAAAAATAAAAGGGGTAGTAAAAGGAGGTACAACATCCAATAGCTATGGATTCTACTCACTATCAGAGCAAGAAGGAGATCTTATTTTAGAGTGTAGCTACATTGGTTACTCGCCATTCATTAAAGAAGTATCTCTACATAGAAATCAAATTATCAATATCTCACTATCGCCTAAAAATGCTTTGAGTGAAGTCATAATCAATGCTGACAAGCTAAATAATGACAATATAAGCTCTCCTCAAATAGGTCTACAAAAGTTGAATATGGCCCAAGTAAATCAAGTACCAGTCGTATTCGGCGAAAAAGACATTTTGAAAGTAATCACCCTATTACCAGGGATTAAATCTGCTGGTGAGGGTAATACGGGATTTTATGTTCGAGGTGGGGCCTCTGATCAAAACTTAATCCTACTTGATGAAGCTAACGTTTATAATGCTTCACACCTCTTTGGTTTTTTCTCCACCTTTAATTCCGACGCAATCAAAAATATCAGTCTATACAAAGGGAGTATACCTGCAGAATATGGAGGTCGTCTATCATCTGTTTTGGACATCAAAATGAATGAAGGGAACAATAAAAATTTTACTGTTCAAGGTGGCTTGGGACTCATTGCATCTCGAATCAAAGTAGAAGGGCCCATTGTTAAAAATAAAGGCTCATTCATGGTAAGCGCACGACGCACATATCTCGACCTTTTTTTAAGAGCGTCGCCCGACTCTACTATTAGAGGTAGCTCAATCTACTTTTATGACCTTAACACCAAAGCCAATTATCATTTTAATGACAAAAATGCCCTCTATCTTTCAGGCTACTTCGGTAAAGACGTTTTGGGCTTAAAAAACACATTCGGGACTAATTGGGGAAATGCTACGGGCACCCTAAGATTCAATCATTTATTTAGCAATAAGCTCTTTTCAAATACTTCACTCATATTCAGCAATTACAATTATGTCGTACAAAGTTTGATGACTAACAATGAGTTTAAAATAACCTCACAGATCAACGACATCAATTTTAAAGAGGATGTTCAATATTCGATGGGAAATAAACATATCCTCAAGTTTGGTTTAAACATCTTACATCACAGCATCTCACCCGGGAATATTACTTCACCAGCCTCATCCAACGTGAACAACATCAGTATCGATAAACGCTACGGACTTGAAAATACTTTTTACCTAAGTGACGAATGGAGCGTGAATAATAAACTAACACTTCTATATGGTTTACGATTCAGTGGATTCTTTCTGTTAGGCCCTGGCACATTTAGTACATATGATTCAGCAGGCAATATTTTAACATCCACCACTTATGGAGCAGGATCAAGCGTACAAAACTATTTCAACCTAGAGCCTCGTTTTTCCGCAAGCTATGCTTTTGATGATCATAATTCTATCAAGGCCTCTTATAATCGAAACACTCAAAATATCCACCTGCTTAGTAATTCAACCAGTGGCAATCCATACAATCTGTATGTGATGAGCAGCAACAATATTAGGCCTGAAATTGCAGATCAAATTTCAACCGGTTACTTCAAAAATTTTAAAGAGAACACGTATGAATGTAGCGCCGAAATCTATTACAAATGGCTCCAAAATCAAATTGACTACAAAGATGGAGCACAACTCATTCTTAATGAAAATGTGGAATCACAATTAACCTATGGCTCCGGCAGAGCCTATGGCATCGAACTGTTCTTAAAGAAAAAATATGGTCGTTTAAATGGATGGATTGGATATACCTTGTCTCGAACGGAACTAAAGTTTGCTGCCATCAACAATGGAAATTACTACCCAGCTAGCCAAGATCGTACCCATGATCTCTCCGTTGTAGGTATATATCAGCTGAGCAAAAGATGGGCTTTTTCAAGCACTTTTATATATAGTACGGGGAATGCCGTTACCTATCCAACTGGCAAGTATACCGTTGGAGGCCTCACTACCTTTTCATATTCTAGTCGAAATGGTTACCGCGAACCAGCATCCAATAGGCTAGACATAGGCGCCACACTCAACGGAAAAGAACATAAGAAATATCAGTCTAGCTGGACATTTAGTATTTATAATGTGTATGGGCATTGGAATCCATACACGATTACCTTCCGAAATAGTAAAACAATACCTAACACAACCGAAGCTGTAGAAACAAGCATATTTGCTACCCCTATACCATCTGTTACTTGGAATTTTAAATTTTAATGATGAGCGATAACATGATGAAACGAACTCATTTACCATATCAATTAATCATCTTCTTTAGTTTGGCAACAACATCATGTACCAAGGTGATTGATCTAAAACTAGGTAATGATACAGGTAAACTCGTTATCGAAGGCAACATCACCAACGTAAATGGTCCCCAATATATTCGACTTAGCCAGAATGTGCCCTTTTACAATACGAATACGTATCCTCCAATAACGGGAGCCACCATTGCCGTTCATGATCAAGTCGGGAATAACTACACTTTTACTGAAGGCCCTCCTGGGACATACTCAATAAATTCATTGACTGGCATTATTGGAAATACATATACTGTGAACATCTTAGCTAATGGGAAAAGTTATACAGCTCATTCAACTATGCCTACACTGGTGGTACTTGACACTATAACATCAAAACCATCTCTTCTAAATGGCAGTAAAAGAACAATAACAGTACATTATCAAGATCCACCTAAGATTGCTAACCAATATCGTTTTGTCATGTATGTAAACGGCGTACAGGTTAATAGCTTTTTCACTTTTAATGACATGTTTACAGATGGTAGGTATGTAAATGTTGATATCGTAGAAAATGATATTGACATTTATCCCGGCAGCACCGTAACAGTCGAAATGCAATGTATAGATCAACTAACCTATACCTACTGGTACACATTAGCCACACAATCTGCCAATGGAGCAGGTGGGGGAGTAGCGCCATCAAATCCACCCAACAATATTACACCCCTCACATTGGGATATTTTAGTGCACACACTAGTCAGAGTAAAACGATTGTGGTACAATGATTCTCAAGAGTTAACCCATCATGCTCTAGTAGGGAATATAGCGCGTTAATTATTTCGACTTTATTTTTTGAAAAGTGCTTTCTTTTCAGTTTTTGCTCGATAGGCGGTTAGCAAGTGTACGCGCAAGTGCTATCTCTTGGATAAACAAATTCTAATCAATATTTAAAACCAAAAATTCAAAATATTACCTTTGAACCTTATTGTCACATTGTAGCAATACATTGATAAGCATAACTTATTTTTAATGAAAAAAACACCTATCTATTTCTTTTCTGAGGATATTGCTTACATCCTAAAAGAAAAAACAAAAATTCGACACTGGATTAATGAAATCATCTTAACAGAAGGGTATACACTCGATACTCTAAATTTTATTTTTTGCAGTGATGATTACCTACTCAAGATTAATCAGAACTATCTAAAACACGATACTTACACAGACATCATCACCTTCGATAACAGCGAGATCGAAAAGACGATTTTAGGTGACATCTTCATCAGCATAGACCGAATCTTAGAAAATGCACGAAAATTCAAAGTTTCTGAGCGAGATGAAGTACACCGCATTATAGCCCATGGAGCACTTCATCTACTCGGGTATAAAGACAAAAGTAAAACTGATAAAGCCCAAATGACTGAAAAGGAAAATGAGTGCCTTGCTTTAAGAAGCTTTTGAGTTTAATCTATAAATCGATTTAAGGTTCATCTTATAAAATAATTGCCAACTACTCCTGAGCAAGATGAGGCAAATTTTGAAACAATGATGTGAAATCGCTGAGAAAAACCCAACGATTTTGGAACCAAAAAATGAAATAAACCTTAGACTGCTCTATATACCAAACACACGATTTTCTTGCTCAGCAACACGAATAAATGTAGTTCGTTTAGTTAGTTCTTTGAGATAAGACGCTCCAACGTACGTACAAGCTGAACGTAATCCTCCGAGGATATCACGAACTGTATTGTCAACAGTTCCACGCAATGGTAGTTTAACTGTTTTACCTTCTGATGCCCGATATTCTGCAACCCCACCAGCATGACGCTTCATGGCAGACTCTGAACTCATCCCATAAAACAGCATAAATTTTTCACCGTTCTCTTCTACAATATGGCCTTCACACTCATCATGACCAGCGAACATACCTCCTAGCATTACAAAATCAGCTCCTCCTCCAAATGCCTTAGCAACATCTCCAGCTACAACACAACCACCGTCACTCACAATTTGCCCACCAAGACCATGAGCTGCATCGGCACATTCAATAACAGCTGAAAGCTGTGGATAACCTACACCCGTTTTAACACGTGTAGTGCAAACAGAGCCTGGTCCAATACCTACTTTAACCATGTCGGCACCCGAAAGAATCAGCTCTTCTACCATCTCACCTGTAACAACATTGCCTGCACAAATCACTTGGTCTGGGAAGGCTTCTCGAGTTTTTTTCAGAAACGCAAGAAAATGCTCCGAGTATCCGTTGGCGACATCAATGCATATAAATTTTAACGCAGGAGAAAGCGATTGAATTTTCTTCATCTTGTTAAAATCTTCCTCAGATGTCCCACTCGAAATCATCGTATGATGCAAAACAGACTCTGGCACATTATGCACAAAATCACCCCATTGTTCAACCGTATAATGTTTGTGAACTGCTGTGAGTAAACCTAAAGGGGCTAAAACTTCAGCCATCCTAAAAGTCCCCACAGTATCCATATTAGCTGCAACAATAGGTACACCGAGCCATTGATGCCCAGAATGTTTAAATGTAAACGAGCGCTCTAGCTCTACTTCAGATCTACTTTTCAATGTTGAACGCTTGGGTCGAATCAACACATCTTTGAACCCTAACTTCAATCCCTCTTCAATACGCATTTCTTATTCTTATTTTGTTGGCTACCTCAAATAGAATCCAGCCGTATAATCTATATTAATCCAATAACCCAAATTAAGCCTGCGCAGTTGGCCCTCCAAAGTTCATCGGAAAGCCTGGAGGCTCATTATGCGTTTTTATCTTTCCATTAATAGATTCAAATTTTTCAACATTCTCTCCTAAAGCTTGTAAGAATTGCTTAGCATGTTCTGGTGTGAGAACAATTCTTGATTTTACTTTTGCTTTGGGTAAACCAGGCATCACGCGAATAAAATCTATCACAAACTCAGCATTGGAGTGTGTAATAATTGCAAGATTTGCAAAAGTCCCCTCTGCGATATCTTCGGACAATTCAATATTTAATTGGGGCTCTATATTCTTTTCTTCCATGGGCTAAAAATAATAAAAGTCTTCCCTAAAAAGAGAAGACTTTTATATCTGAATTCAAAATAAGGTCCTCCTCTGCTTGAAAACAGAATCTACAGAAGTGAACAAGACATTTTACGCCTCTATCTCTTCCTGTTTTGAGGCCATCAGTTTATCATACTCATCTTGCGATCCTACAATGATTCGGTCATATTGACGCAACCCAGTACCTGATGGAATTAAGTGTCCTACAATTACATTTTCTTTAAGACCTAATAAATCGTCACGTTTTCCACTGATGGCAGCTTCATTCAACACCTTTGTTGTTTCCTGGAAGGAAGCCGCAGAGATGAATGACTTAGTACCCAATGACGCACGTGTAATCCCTTGTAGCATTTGGCTTGATGTTGCTGGAATAGCATCCCTAGCTTCTACCAATTTCAAATCTCTACGTTTAAGTATTGAGTTTTCTTCTCTTAGCTTACGCACCGAAACAATCTGACCCGGCTTCAAAGTATTAGATGCTCCTGGATCTGTAACAACCTTCTTATCGTATATTTCGTCATTTTCGAGCATAAAATCCCAACGATCAATCAACTCTTTCTCCAAGAAAGATGTATCTCCAGCATCCTCAATCATTACCTTCTGCATCATCTGGTGAACAATCGTTTCAAAATGCTTATCGTTGATTTTTACACCTTGTAAACGATATACTTCCTGAATTCCATTTACCAAGTATTCTTGAACAGCTGCTGGGCCTTTGATTGCCAAAATATCAGCAGGTGAAATAGAGCCATCTGACAATGGCATACCTGCTTTCACAAAGTCATTATCCTGTACTAGGATGTGTTTAGATAATGGAACAAGATATCTCTTGGTTTGGCCATCTTTCGACTCAATCGAGATTTCACGATTGCCACGTTTCACTCCACCTAGCGTCACTACTCCATCAATCTCAGTAACAACTGCAGGATTCGATGGATTACGAGCCTCAAATAATTCGGTTACACGAGGCAGACCTCCCGTAATATCTCGCGTCTTACCTGTAGAACGAGGTATTTTTGCAATTACACGACCCATTTTCACATCTTCACCTTCCTCAACTGCAATATGTGCACCTACGGGGATGTTATATCCTTTTAGTCCATTGCCTTTTTTATCAGCTACACGGATTACTGGGTTCTTTGTTTTATCACGACTATCAATGATCACTTTTTCACGGTGACCAGTCTGTTCGTCTGACTCTTCACGGAATGTAACACCTTCAATGATCGATTCGAACTCAGCCTTACCCTCAAACTCTGAAATAATAACAGCGTTGTATGGGTCCCAACTACAGATTCGATCACCCTTAAATACCTTGGCACCATCCTTCACATATAGATAGGCTCCGTAAGGGATGTTATTAGACATGATCATCTTATTGGAACTAGACTCTACAATCCGGAATTCTCCTGAACGACCTAATACCACCTCGATAGGACCATCTTCTGTTTGATGGCTCACTGTACGAACATTTTCAAATTCGATAACACCATCAAACTTCGCATTGATTTGAGATTCTGCAGCAATATTCGATGCAGTACCACCCACGTGGAATGTACGAAGTGTCAACTGAGTTCCTGGCTCACCGATCGATTGAGCTGCAATTACACCAACTGCTTCACCCATTTGTACACGCTTACCAGTCGCCAGGTTACGTCCATAACATAGCGCACACACGCCACGCTTGCTCTCGCATGTTAATACCGAACGAATCTCAATTCCCTCTAGTGCTGAGTTTTCAATTTTATGTGCAACATCTTCTTCAATATCCTCACCAGCAGAAACCAGTAAATCATTCGTTAAAGGATCATACACATCGTGCAAGGCTGTTCTACCCAAAATACGGTCATATAATGGCTCTACAACATCCTCATTATCTTTCAAGGCCGTTGTATAAATTCCTCTCAAAGTGCCACAATCTGTTTCGCCAACAATCATATCTTGGGCCACATCATGTAAACGACGAGTTAAATAACCAGCATCTGCCGTTTTAAGAGCCGTATCCGCCAAACCTTTACGAGCACCGTGAGTTGAGATAAAATATTCCAACACTGAAAGTCCTTCTTTAAAGTTTGATAAAATCGGGTTTTCAATAATCTCACCACCAGAACCTGATTTTTGAGGCTTAGCCATCAAACCACGCATTCCACAAAGCTGACGAATCTGCTCTTTAGAACCACGGGCTCCTGAGTCGAGCATCATGTAAACAGAATTGAAACCTTGGTTATCAGATGACAACTGCGCCATTACATTCGCTGTTAGACGATTGTTAATACGTGTCCAAATATCAATAATTTGGTTGTAACGCTCATTGTTTGTAATGAATCCCATATTATAGTTATTCATTACCTCTTCAACCTCTTTCGTTGCTTGATCAATCAATTTAGATTTTTCGGCAGGGATATTTACGTCCTGAAGATTGAACGAAAGTCCTCCTTGAAATGCCATCTGGAAACCTAATTCCTTGATATCATCCAAGAATTGTGCTGCACGAGCCATACCCGTCGTTTTCACTACCTCTCCAATAATATCACGAAGCGATTTTTTAGTCAGTAGCTCGTTGATATAACCTACTTCTTCTGGCACTCTTTGGTTAAACAAAACACGGCCAACTGTGGTATCAATCAATTTATTTACAATTCGTCCATCAGCTTCTTTCACATTCGTTTTCACTCGGATGAAGGCATGCAAATCTATTTTTTTCTCATTGTAGGCAATGATTACCTCCTCTGGAGAATAAAAAACTTGATCTTGTCCTTTTACAACACGAGCATCATCTGTTTTCCGTCCTTTAGTAATATAGTACAAGCCCAAAACCATGTCTTGAGAAGGAACCGTAATAGGCGTACCATTGGCAGGATTCAAGATATTGTGAGATGCCAACATCAATAGCTGAGCTTCCAAGATTGCAGCATTGCCTAAAGGCAAGTGCACGGCCATCTGGTCACCGTCAAAATCCGCGTTGAAGGCTGTACACACCAATGGATGTAATTGAATTGCTTTTCCTTCAACCAATTTAGGTTGGAAGGCTTGTATACCTAAACGATGTAGAGTTGGTGCACGATTCAATAATACAGGATGTCCTTTTAGTACATTTTCTAAGATATCCCATACCAAAGGATCTTTACGATCGACAATTTTTTTAGCAGATTTTACTGTTTTAACCACTCCTCTTTCAATCATCTTGCGAATAATGAATGGTTTAAACAATTCTGCAGCCATATCCTTTGGTAAGCCACACTCATGAAGCTTCAAATTAGGACCAACAACAATAACTGAACGAGCTGAATAATCAACACGTTTACCTAATAAATTCTGACGGAAACGACCTTGTTTACCTTTTAAGATATCCGATAATGATTTCAAGGCCCGGTTACCTTCCGTCTTAACAGCATTTACTTTACGAGAGTTGTCAAATAATGAATCGACAGCTTCTTGTAACATCCGTTTTTCATTACGAAGAATTACTTCAGGTGCTTTGATTTCAATCAATCGCTTTAAGCGATTATTGCGAATTATAACACGACGGTATAAATCGTTCAAATCAGATGTTGCAAAACGTCCCCCCTCTAAAGGAACTAATGGACGTAGTTCAGGCGGAATAACGGGAACAATTTTAACAATCATCCACTCTGGCCGATTTTCGATACGTGTATTGGCACCACGAAAAGCCTCCACGATCTGAAGTCTTTTTAAAGCTTCTGTTTTACGTTGCTGAGAGGTTTCATTAGCTGCCTGATGACGAAGATCATAAGACTGTTGATCTAGATCTAAACGTTTAAGTAATTCTTCCAGTGCTTCGGCGCCCATTTTAGCGATAAATTTCTGTGGATCTTTATCATCTAAGTATTGATTCTCCTTAGGAAGTGTGTCCAGAATATCCAAGTACTCTTCTTCCGTCAAGAAATCCATTTTCTGAATTCCATCGGATTCTTTGATACCTGCCTGAATAACTACATAACGCTCATAATAGATAATGAGGTCTAACCTTTTTGTTGGCAAACCTAGCAAGTAGCCTATTTTATTCGGCAATGAACGAAAGTACCAAATATGAGCAACGGGGACCACCAAACTAATATGTCCCATACGATCACGACGTACTTTCTTTTCCGTTACCTCTACACCACAGCGGTCACATACAATTCCTTTGTAGCGAATACGCTTATATTTACCGCAGTGACATTCAAAATCTTTAACAGGCCCAAAAATACGTTCACAAAATAAGCCATCACGCTCGGGCTTATAAGTTCGGTAGTTAATTGTTTCTGGCTTTAACACCTCTCCGCTTGAACGCTCCAAAACAGCACCAGGAGACGACAAGCTAATGGTTATCGAGGTGAAATTACTTTTGATTTTATTATCCTTTTTGTAAGACATAGTTTTTTTGATTAAAAAGTTGAAAGCTGAATAAGAGGGAGGGCGCTTGCCCTCCTTATTTTTCAACCTTTAACTAATCCAATGTAATATCTAAACCTAATCCTCTTAGTTCGTGAATCAATACATTAAATGATTCAGGAACCGAAGGTGTAGGCAGGTTTTCACCTTTAACAATTGCTTCATACGTTTTAGCACGACCAATAACATCATCCGATTTTACGGTCAATATCTCCTGAAGAATATTGGATGCACCGAATGCTTCTAGTGCCCAAACCTCCATCTCACCAAAACGTTGGCCACCAAACTGTGCTTTACCACCCAATGGTTGTTGTGTAATTAATGAGTATGGCCCTATTGAACGCGCATGCATTTTATCATCAACCATGTGCCCTAGCTTCAACATATAAATAATACCAACTGTTGTTGGTTGATCAAATCGATCACCAGTTAAACCGTTGTACAAATAAGTTCTACCAGATGTTGGTACTCCCGCCTTTGACACCCATTCTTCCACTTCTTCATGCGTTGCACCATCAAAAATTGGCGTAGCAAATTTGACACCTAATTCTTTACCTGCCCAGCCTAAAACTGTTTCATAAATTTGGCCTAAGTTCATACGAGATGGTACCCCAAGTGGATTCAGCACAATATCAACTGGCGTTCCATCTTCGAGGAATGGCATATCTTCATCACGAACAATACGAGCAACAATACCTTTATTACCGTGACGTCCTGCCATTTTATCTCCCACCTTCAGTTTACGTTTTTTGGCAATATATACTTTAGCCATTTGTACAATCCCTGATGGAAGCTCATCACCAACACTGATCGCAAACTTATCACGTTTATACGCTCCTAACTCTTCGTTAAGTTTGATGTTATAGTTATGCAATGTTTGTTTGATCAACTCATTTTTATCCTCATCAGTTGTCCATTTGGTAGGATTCACATTTGCATATTCTAACTCTACTAGCACCTTGTGCGTAAACTTTACCCCTTTGGGAACCAGAAGCTCTTTGTACACATTATAAATGCCCTGTGAAGTTTTACCATTTACAATAAAGAACAACTTATCAATTAAAGCCTCTTTTAATTCTTTAATTGCTTTGTTGTATTTCGCATCCAATTTTTCAATTAGCGCTTTTTCTTCGCTTCTAGATGTTTTCTTTGCTCGGGAGAAAAGTTTTGTGTCAATAACCACACCTGCTATAGAAGGAGGGGTCTTCAACGACGCATCTTTCACATCTCCTGCTTTATCTCCAAAGATGGCACGTAGTAATTTTTCTTCTGGAGATGGATCAGATTCTCCTTTTGGAGTGATTTTACCAATTAGAATATCTCCTTCTTTGATCTCTGCTCCAACCCGAATAATACCATTTTCATCCAGATCTTTCGTTGCTTCCTCAGAAACATTTGGAATATCAGAAGTTAACTCTTCTTCTCCACGCTTTGTATCACGAACCTCTAATTCAAACTCTTCGATGTGTAGAGACGTAAAGATATCCTGGGAAACAACACGCTCCGAAATCACAATCGCATCTTCAAAATTGAAACCTTGCCAAGGCATGAATGCTACTTTCAGATTTCTTCCCAAAGCTAACTCACCATTTTGAGTTGCATATCCTTCGCATAATACTTGGCCTCTTTCTACCCGCTCACCTTTTTTAACAATTGGTTTCAGGTTGATACAAGTGCTTTGATTCGTTTTCTTAAACTTGATCAGTTTGTATGATTTAACCTCTCCTTCAAAAGAAACCAAAACATCATTCTCATTTCTTTCGTAGCGAATACGAATTTCGTTTGCATCTACATATTCAACTACACCAGTACCTTCTGCATTAATCAAAGTACGAGAGTCACTTGCCACACGGCCTTCTAAACCTGTTCCCACAATGGGTGATTCTGGGCGCAACAAGGGTACTGCTTGACGCTGCATATTCGATCCCATTAGGGCACGATTCGCATCGTCATGCTCTAAAAATGGAATTAGCGAAGCAGCAATCGAAGTAATTTGATTTGGAGCAATGTCCATCAGATCTAATTTTTCAGGCTCGATTACAGGAAAATCACCTTCAAATCGTGCTTTTACTCTAGCTGTAGTAAAATTGCCTTTGTCATCATACAAGGCATTAGCTTGAGCGATCGTTTTACCATCCTCATCTTCTGCCGACAAGTAAATCACAGGCTCTTCTACAACTACACGACCTTTATCTACTTTTCGATAAGGTGTTTCAATAAAACCTAAATTATTAATCTTCGCATGTATGCAAAGAGAGGAAATCAAACCAATATTTGGTCCCTCTGGTGTTTCAATCGTACACAAACGACCATAATGTGTATAATGTACGTCACGAACTTCAAAACCTGCACGCTCACGAGAAAGACCACCTGGGCCTAAAGCTGAAAGACGACGCTTGTGCGTGATCTCAGCCAGAGGATTAGTCTGATCCATAAATTGTGACAGCTGGTTTGTTCCAAAGAACGAATTAATAACCGAGGATAATGTACGCGCATTGATGAGATCTGTTGGCGTGAACACTTCATTGTCACGAACGTTCATTCGCTCACGGATAGTTCGTGACATACGTGCCAAACCAACTCCAAACTGAGCATATAACTGCTCACCTACTGTACGTACACGTCGATTTGATAAGTGATCAATATCATCTACCTCTGCTTTTGAATTAATAAGCTTGATCAAGTACTTAACAATGGCAATGATATCTTGTTTTGTTAAAACTTTCGTCGTATCTGATGTATCCATCTTCAACTTACGATTGATTCGATATCTTCCAACATCTCCGAGGTCATATCGCTTATCAGAGAAGAACAAGCGATCAATAATACCGCGTGCTGTCTCCTCATCAGGTGGTTCAGCATTACGCAGTTGGCGATAAATATGCTCCACCGCTTCTTTCTCAGAGTTTGACGTATCTTTCTGTAATGTATTATATATAATGGTATAATCACCGCTGTTGACTGCATCTTCTTTCGTTAAGATCACAGATTTTACTCCAGCATCAATGATCATATCGATATGTTCATCTTCTAAAACGGTTTCTCGCTCCATAATGATCTCATTACGATCAATTGAAACCACTTCACCTGTATCCTCATCCACAAAGTCTTCAACCCACTTCTTGAGCACTCTTGCAGCAAGCTTTCGTCCCACACATTTCTTAAGACCAGATTTACTTACCTTAACTTCATCAGCTAGTTCAAATAGCTCCAGAATTTCTTTATCTGAATCATACCCAATAGCTCGTAGCAATGTTGTTACAGGAAATTTTTTCTTACGATCAATGTAAGCATACATCACGTTGTTCACGTCAGTAGCAAACTCAATCCAGGATCCCTTAAAAGGAATAACTCTTGCGGAGTATAATTTAGTCCCATTTGTGTGTCTACTTTGACCAAAAAACACACCGGGAGAACGATGCAATTGAGAAACGATTACACGCTCTGCACCATTAATCACGAAAGTACCCTTGGGGGTCATATAGGGAATAGTCCCTAGATACACATCCTGAACGATTGTTTCAAACTCTTCATGTTCAGCATCATTACATGACAGCCTTAATTTAGCTTTTAATGGGACACTGTACGTCAAGCCACGTTCAATACATTCTTGTATATCATAACGCGGCGGATCAATGAAATAGTCAAGAAACTCTAAAACGAAAATATTTCTTGAGTCAGAGATCGGGAAATTTTCAGAGAACACTTTGAACAAACCTTCTTGATAACGATTGTCTGAAGTTGTTTCTAGTTGGAAAAATTCCTTGAAAGATTGCAATTGCACATCCAGAAAATCTGGATAATCTAACACATGCTTACTGGTAGCAAAGTTTACTCTTTCGCTGTGCTTATTTTTGTTTGCCAAGGGATTACGATTTATAGTTTAAAAAAATAAACTTCAACTTGTTTTACCGTCTAGCCTGGTACTGTAAGTCAAACAGAGATGGAAAATATACAAATGACAATAGACCCCAATGAAAATCGGAGTCTAATGTCACAAAGTTAGGAGAGGAGCTTACTTAATTTCAACTACAGCTCCAGCTTCTTCTAATTGTTTTTTAAGTGCATTTGCTTCGTCTTTAGCAACGCCTGTTTTGATTTCTTTTGGTGCTCCATCCACTAGATCTTTCGCTTCTTTCAAACCTAAACCTGTTAGATCTTTTACCAATTTAACAACTGCTAATTTCTGACCACCTGCTTCTTTCAAGATTACATCAAATGCAGTTTGCTCAGCTGCTGCTGCTGGGGCATCACCAACAGGCCCTGCAGCAATTGCAACAGCTGCTGCTGCTGGCTCAATACCATATTCATCTTTCAATATTTGAGCTAGTTCGTTTACTTCTTTTACTGTCAAGCTTACTAATTGCTCAGCAAACATTTTTAAATCTGCCATTTTATTTTAATTTTAAAATTCAATACTTTGTTGTAATAATCCATTCGAACTTCAGGTGTTCGTTAACCTCTTTCTTGTAAAGTTTTCACAATTCCTGCAAGCTTATTGCCACCAGACTGTAAGCCTGAAATAACATTCTTAGCTGGAGATTGTAGCAATGCAATGATATCACCCACCAATTGTTCTTTTGATTTCAGGCTAGCTAATGTATCTAATTGATTATCGCCAATAAATACAGCTGCATCAATATATGCTGCTTTTAATATTGGTTTTTCCCCCTCTTTTCTCAATTCTTTGATCAGCTTTGCAGGAGCGCTACCCGACTTAGAGAACATGATAGATGAAGAACCTTTTAGAACACCGTACAATTCTGAATAATCACCAGTAGCGGCTTCTAGGGCTTTCTGAATAAGGGTATTTTTTGCGACTTTCATTTTGATATCACTATCAAAACATTGGCGACGAATACCGTTTATTTTTGCTACATCAAGCTCTGCAGTATCAGTAATATAAAAATTACCATACTCTTCGATCTGTTCTTTTAGAGCGAGAACAACATCTTGTTTTTCTTCTTTCCTCATAACTTAGATCCCTGCTACTGTTTTAGTTTCGATTGCAATTCCAGGACTCATCGTAGAAGACATGTGAATGCTTTTGAAATAAGTTCCTTTTGCGGCTGATGGCTTTAATTTAGAAATGGCTTGAATAAATTCTAGCGCATTTTCATAAAGCTTACCAGCATCAAAAGATGCTTTTCCGATTGAAGCGTGGATAATCCCTGTTTTATCTACTTTGAAATCAATTTTACCACCTTTAACATCTGTTACTGCTTTTCCTACTTCAGTAGTTACGGTTCCAGACTTAGGATTTGGCATTAAGTTACGCGGGCCTAAAACACGACCCAGTTTACCTACTTTTGCCATTACACTAGGCATAGTGATAATGATATCAACGTCAGTCCATCCACCTTCTATTTTGGCAATATATTCATCCAAACCTACGTAATCTGCACCCGCTGCTTTAGCCTCTTCTTCCTTATCAGGAGTACACAAAACTAAAACACGTACAGTTTTACCAGTACCATGAGGTAGGGTCACAATACCACGAACCATTTGATTGGCTTTACGAGGATCTACACCTAAACGTACGTCCAAGTCAACCGAAGCATCAAATTTAGTCGTAGTGACATCTTTAACTAAAGCCGAAGCTTGCTCTAAAGAATACGATTTTCCTACTTCAAGTTTGGAATGTGCCTTTTTTTGATTTTTTGTTAATCTAGCCACTTCTTAAACTGATTTGTGTTAATTAATTGTTCCAAGGTGCATTACCACTAACGGTAATCCCCATACTGCGTGCGGTACCAGCCACCATTTTCATAGCAGACTCTACAGTAAATGCATTCAAATCAGTCATTTTATCTTTTGCAATAACCTCAACCTGATCCCAACTTACATTGGCTACTTTTTTCCGATTAGGCTCCGCTGAGCCACTTTTTAACTTAGTAGTTTCCAATAGTTGCACGGCTACGGGAGGGGTTTTAATGATAAAATCAAATGACTTATCTACATATACCGTGATTACAACAGGTAATACTTTACCTGGCTTATCCTGGGTACGCGCATTGAATTGTTTGCAAAATTCCATGATATTCACCCCTTTTGCACCCAGTGCAGGTCCAACTGGGGGCGAAGGATTGGCAGCGCCACCCTTAATCTGTAATTTTACTAACGCACCGACTTCTTTTGCCATCTTGCTTTTTATTTATTAATCAATGTTAGTAGTGGAAGCTAAGTAACATTTAAGATTTTTATCTTTTTTGATCGAATTATTCTTTTTCGACTTGCATGTAGTTTAATTCAAGAGGTGTTTTTCTACCAAAGATTTTCACCATAACCTTCAATTTTTTCTTCTCCTCATTGATTTCTTCAATAACACCAGTAAAAGTATCGAACGGTCCGTCCACGACTTTTATATTTTCTCCAACATAATAAGAGGTACTCATTGCTTCTGCCTTCACCGTCATTTCATCCACTTTTCCCAGAATTCGATTTACCTCAGCTGGACGCATTGGGACAGCATTACCTGCCTTATCACCAAGAAATCCAATAACACTATTGATATTTTTAATAATATGTTCTAGCTCTCCATCTAAAGCAGCTTCCACAAGTACATATCCAGGATAAAAATTACGCTCTTTTGCAATTTTCCTGCCATCACGCATTTGATAGTATTTCTCCATTGGAATCAATACTTGAGGTACCAAATGAGAAATCCCTAAGCGATTTATTTCTGCTTCTAAATACTGTTTAACTTTTTTTTCTTTTCCGCTAACAGCCCTTACTACATACCACTTTAATTGTTGCTCAGCCATTTGTATCCTTCAGTTATGCAAAAGATTTATAAAACAATTTCAATGATTCACCTGCAGATTGGTCCATAGCCAAAATCAACAAAGCAATAATGATGGATGCTACCAATACAATGACGGCTGAATTTTGCAGTTCCAACCAAGTAGGCCATGTGACCTTCTCTGTCATTTCGACATACGATTCTTTTAAAAACTCAATTACTTTGGCCATATGTTTAGCATAAGCACGGGAACAAGGATTCGAACCCTGATCAAAGGTTTTGGAGACCTCTATTCTACCATTGAACTATTCCCGTGTATTTGATCTATATTTTTTGTTATTAGATTGGTTTAATCAACATCATTCTTATTTATAAGAAAACATAAGCCCTAAAAACTGAGCTTATGTTATTCCATTAACCTATTTTTTACTTAGAATTCTACTTTAGAATTTCAGTTACCTGGCCAGCACCTACTGTTCTACCACCCTCACGAATAGCAAAACGTAGACCTTTTTCCATCGCGATTGCATTAATCAATTTCACTGTAATAGTAACATTATCCCCCGGCATAACCATTTCTACACCCTCTGCTAAAGTAATTTCTCCCGTTACATCTGTTGTACGGAAATAAAATTGCGGACGATATTTGTTAAAGAATGGTGTATGACGACCTCCTTCAGTCTTTGACAGCACATAAATTTCAGCTTTAAAATCTGTATGAGGAGTTACAGAACCTGGCTTACAAATAACCATACCACGACGAATATCTGTTTTTTCGATACCGCGCAATAATAAACCTACGTTATCTCCAGCTTCACCTCGATCAAGAATTTTGCGGAACATCTCAACACCGGTAACTGTAGACTTCAAGTTCTCAGCTCCCATACCTAATATCTCTACAGGTTCACCAGAATTGATAACACCGCGCTCGATACGTCCAGTAGCAACGGTACCGCGACCAGTAATTGAAAAAACATCCTCAACAGGCATCAAGAAGGGAAGTTCAGTCAAACGAGGAGGAATTGGAATATACGTATCCACAGCGTTCATCAATTCCATGATTTTTTCAACCCATTTTGGATCTCCATTTAATCCCCCAAGAGCTGAACCTTGAATCACAGGAATATCATTTCCTGGGTATTCGTAGAATGATAATAGTTCACGAATTTCCATTTCTACTAGTTCTAGTAGTTCAGGATCATCCACCATATCCACTTTATTCATAAACACAACAAGAGAAGGAACACCTACCTGACGAGCTAAAAGAATGTGCTCACGAGTTTGAGGCATTGGACCATCCGTGGCAGCAACCACCAAAATAGCACCATCCATTTGAGCAGCACCTGTTACCATGTTTTTTACATAATCCGCGTGACCTGGACAGTCAACATGAGCATAATGACGAGTAGCGGTTGAATACTCAACGTGAGCTGTATTGATTGTTATACCTCTTTCTTTTTCTTCAGGAGCTGAATCGATCGAATCGAATGAACGAGCTTCTGAGAAACCTTTATCTGCTAATACTTTAGTTATAGCCGCAGTTAAAGTTGTTTTACCGTGGTCAACGTGACCAATAGTACCGATATTTAAATGCGGCTTACTGCGGTCAAATTTTTCTTTTGCCATGTTTTTATACTAGTTATTAGGTTAATTTTTACACTATAATTATCTTTCGAAGATATCGACTTCTGAGCCAATGATGGGACTTGAACCCATGACCTCTTCCTTACCAAGGAAGTGCTCTACCACTGAGCTACATCGGCTTTCATCACCAATCAAATATTTAAAAATTGGGCAAAATCACATTTAACTTTAACAGTCAATGAATTAGCCCAACATAAAAGAGCGGAAGACGAGGTTCGAACTCGCGACCTATAGCTTGGAAGGCTATCGCTCTACCAACTGAGCTACTTCCGCTTTTTAAAATTTATTGACTATAGACCAAGAGTTTGCTTTTTTGAATAGAATAATTAGCAGATCGATAATCAAAGTGGGGGGAGAAGGATTCGAACCTTCGAAACCGAAGTAACGGATTTACAGTCCGTCCCATTTGACCGCTCTGGAATCCCCCCAAACAAATAAAGAGCCTCCTATCGGGATCGAACCAATGACCTACTGATTACAAGTCAGTTGCTCTACCAGCTGAGCTAAGGAGGCTTATCTTTTCTGATTAGTAAAGAACACCGAAGAAAAAAATAAATAATCTGACGACTATCCTTCTCAAATCGGATTGCAAATCTACAAAAATTTAAGGTTGAACAAAATTTTTTAAAAAAAATCTACCAACCGCAGATTCAACTCGCCAATGCAACTTTTTGATTCAAATAACGGAAGAAAAGAT